>CAKTIM010000003.1 GCA_934565795.1 uncultured Oscillospiraceae bacterium | reverse complement strand
TTGATTGACGTTGACGCCGATCTTCTGTATCTCGGCGGTCTGCGCCCGGATGTCGGTAGTGTCCATGTTGACGATATAGCCGTCAATGAGCATCTTCCGGGCGTAGGCCGAAAAGTTCTTCGTGTGCAGCAGCACCATTTTCTGTTCGATCAGCGCCCGTTCCTCCTGCGTCACGGGAACGCGCAGCACGATCTTTCGTTTTCTGTTTGCCATGATTCACCGTCCTTTCCATTCAAGGGGTTTGGGGACTTCCCCAACAAGCAAAACGGACGCGGCCCGGCAGGGGTGGGTCGGGCCGTTTTTTCGGGAGTGTGGCTACACTCCCTATGCTTGCTACGTTTCTGTTTCTCCGCTAACAAGACGTTCCCAAACGCCAAAACTACCCGCAAAAATAGACCGCTGGACAGAAAAAAGTGCAAAAAAAGAGGGCGCTTGCGCGTCCCCATAAAAAAGAAAACAGAGGATGTTTTTATTCACCCTCCATTTCTTCTGGCTGTTTAATTTTCAAGGCCCCGTCAATGGTACCCTCCACGATTGGTAGATACTGCTCCGGGCAAAGTTTCAGCTTGTGGCTGACACGTTTCCGATCTTCGCTTTCCTCCCGCATGACTTCTGGATTGAAGTAGTGTTCCACGGGCAGGCCGCAAATCTTGATAAGCTGTATCACGACGGGCAGGCTGGGAATCGTCCCTTCATTCTCGATATTGGCAAGATACCGGGATTCGATGTTTACCTTTTCCGCCAAGTCTTTTCGTGTGAGATGCTTTGCTTTCCGCGCTGCCTTAATGTCTGCACCGAAAGTTTCAAAACCAGGGCAATCTTCGATTTTTGCCATATTGCATCACCCACTTACATTCTATATTTCATAGGTTGCTCATGGAATGCTGCTATATGCGTCCGAATTAAACTTTATAATTCACATTTTCCGCCTTGTATTGTAAAGTAGGCTATCCTATAATGAGGAAGAAAACCTTTTTTGAAAAATCTGTCCGCCGTAACATTTTGCGGACATTTGCCTGTTATACTATCTGCAAAAAGCAAAGGATGTGAGGATATGAAGCAGATTTTAATTGTCGAGGACGACAGTTTTTTGAATAAGATGTTGGCTTATAACCTGACCGCAGATGGCTATGGCGTGACTTCTGCCCTAAACGCCAGAACCGCAGCCGATGCCATCCGCCAACGGGAGTTTGATTTAGTTCTGCTGGACGTCAACCTGCCGGACGGGAACGGTTTTGAGCTGTGCAAGCTGATAAAGCCCCAGCACCCGGACACCATCGTAATTTTTCTGACCGCCAACGATCAGGAGAGCGACCAGATACGGGGCTATGAGGTGGGCGCGGTGGACTACATCACAAAGCCCTTTGTGATCGGGGCCTTGCAGCGGAAAATCAAAGCCATGTTCGCCATGCTGGAACACCACAAACCGGCCAAGGACATTTACGACGACGGGCGGCTGTTTCTGGACTTCTCGGAGCAGACGGCTTCCTTAAACGGCAAGCCCCTGACCCTATCCCCGATGGAGTACAAAATGCTGAACCTGTTCCGCAAAAATCCCCGGCAAGTGCTGACCCGTGGGCAGCTTTTGGAAAAGCTGTGGGATATAGACGAAAGGTTTGTGGACGAACACACCCTGACAACTTCTATCAGCCGGATTCGCAGCAAGATTGAATCCGACGGCGGCGCGCCATACATCAAGACCGTTTACGGCATGGGCTATCAATGGACGGGAGGCGAGGCAAAATGAAGTTTCAAAACCTCTCGGTAAAGCGGCTGTTTGGCCGGGTGGCAATGGGGCTTGTCCTCTCCATGTCCGGGATCACCATAGCCCTGTTTCTTGTGACAAAACAGATTGCGGTGCTGCTGACGGGCGGGGCGCTGCTGTTGTGCGCCCTTGTGGGGATTTTCGTATTAACGCAGACCTTTGGAAAGCGGCTATCGCAGTTTACCGCTGACCTGTGCCAGACTTTAGACCACATGATCGCTGGAAATGAAGCGCCCCAGCGCCCGGAGGACAGCGAAACCCAGCTTGCCAGAATCGGGCACCGGCTGGCAAGGCTTTACCAGATCATGCAGGAGAACCGCCGCCGGGTGGACGAGGAACGGCAGGAGTTACAGACCCTTGTATCGGATATTTCCCATCAGGTGAAAACGCCGGTAAGCAATCTGAAAATGGCGACGGACACCCTGCTGGAAAAGCCTATGACCGAGGCGGAGCGCACCGACTTTATCCGGGGAATCCGCAGCCAGACGGATAAGCTGGACTTTCTCTTTCAGGCCCTTGTGAAAACCTCCCGGCTGGAAACAGGCGTGATCCAGTTGGATAAGAAACCGGGCCGCCTCTTTGATACCGTGGCGCAGGCCATGAGTGGGATCGTGTATGCAGCGGAGAAAAAGGAAATCGCCGTGTCCGTGGACTGCCCGGAGGATTTGACCGTTTCCCATGACAGCAAGTGGACATCCGAAGCCCTCTTTAACCTGCTGGACAATGCGGTGAAGTACACCCCGGCAGGCGGGAAAATCGCTGTGTCGGTGGTGCTGTGGGAAATGTATGTGGAGATCAAAGTGACCGACACCGGCAAGGGCATTTCTGAAAGCAATCAGGCCGCCATCTTCCGGCGCTTCTATCGTGAGGAAGAAGTACACGAACAGCAGGGCGTGGGCATTGGCCTATATCTGGCTCGCGAGATCGTAACGCGACAGGGCGGTTATATCAAAGTGGTTTCGGAGCCGGGCAAGGGTTCGGAATTTTCCATTATGCTGCCTACAAAATAGAACGCGGCGGACGGCCATTTCCGGCTGCCGCCGTAAATTTTTTTGAAATGTCCGAGCGTTGTAACATTTCACCCTGATTTTCAATGAAATTTTTTGGCCGCTGTAACATTTCGCGGACATTTGGGTTTTACAATACCCTTATCAACAGGCAGAAAGCCTTGAAAGGAGTTTTGAGTATGAGCGTTTTACAGACGATTGATCTGAAAAAGTATTACGGCACAGAGCCGAACATCACCCGCGCCCTTGACGGCGTGAACTTCTCCGTGGAGGACGGCGAGTTTGTGGCTGTTGTGGGAACCTCCGGCAGCGGCAAATCCACCCTGCTTCACATGATGGGCGGGCTGGACACCCCTACTTCCGGCAATGTGATTGTCCGGGACAAAGACTTGTCAAAAATGAACGACGAACAGCTTACCATCTTCCGCCGCCGCAACATCGGCTTTATCTTCCAGAACTATAACCTTGTTCCCATCCTGAATGTGTATGAGAACATCGTCCTGCCGGTGGAGCTGGACGGGGACACGGTGGATCAGAAGTTTTTGGACGAGATCGTTCACCTGCTGGGGCTGGAAGATAAACTGAAAAATATGCCGAACAATCTTTCCGGCGGCCAGCAGCAGCGTGTGGCGATTGCCCGCGCCCTGATTACCAAACCGGCTATTGTGCTGGCCGACGAGCCGACCGGCAACCTTGACAGCAAGACCAGCGCCGAGGTGCTGGGGCTTATCAAGCGCACAAGTGCGGAGTTCCGGCAGACTGTTGTGATGATTACCCACAATAACGACATAGCCCGCCTTGCAGATCGGATTGTCCGCATTGAGGATGGTAAGATTGTGGAGTAAGGAGGTGGCAGACTATGACATGGCCTTTTGAAAATGATACAAGTGCCATTGTAAAAAAATTGGCAGGTAGGAGTATGCAAGCGGATAAGAAAAACAAGGCATTTCTGCTTTTGACAATCGCCATCTCTGTCTGTATGGTTTTTTCGATTCTCCTAATATCAACAGGTACACAAGAGAAATTCAAGAACACACAGAGGAATAAAGCGCAGATTGGCATTTTGGGAGTTACAGACGAACAAACGGCTCAGCTGCATCAAAACGAAAATATTACATGGGTTGGCGAATATTCCGCTATAGGTGTGTTTTATGTTGAAAATAAAACAATCACTGTTGCTTATGGAAATGAAGATTATTTTTTACATCAGGAAGAAAAAACTTTTCAGGGAAGTGTGCCGCAGAAAGCGGATGAGATTATGCTCCCCCAGAACTACCTTGATTTTTTAGGAAAATCCTATCAGACTGGCGATACAATTTCTATTGACCTGACTGGAACAGGACAGAAAGCAGAATATACACTTTCAGGTGTTTTGAATAATACGAAAGAAAGCAACGGATATTTTATTTATGTTAGTAAAGAGCTTGCCCAAGATTTGGCAAAAGATTCTTTTCAGGTTACAGCATATACGCGGTTGAATACAGACGCCATAAGTTCCACGGCTATTCTTAATTTTGCCGGCAAAGCAATACAAAATACAGGCATTGTCGAGGAACAGGTAATGCTTACAGAGTATTCTGCTGTTATGTCGGGTGTGATAACATCGGGTATTCCGATTCCAGTACCACTACTGGCGGCGTTGACGGCTATTTTGGCGGCAACGATTGTCTATGGTGTTTTTTACACAAAGATTGTAAAAAATGTTCAGATGTTTGGGCAACTGCGGACAGTTGGCATGACAAAAAGACAGATTAAACGGATGGCAAGTAAAGAGGGACGTTTATATGCCTTAGCTGGTATTCCTTTGGGGCTTGTCATTGGTGTACTGATTGGATTTATTGGCTGTCCTGATGGATTCCGGCTAAAAACAACAGTTATTTATGCTGTACTGATTGCCGCAGTAGCCTTTGTAACAGTGAATATTGCCATTTTTAAGCCTGTCCGAGTAGCAATGAATACTTCCCCGGTAGAGGGTGCTAAATACCTTGCGTATGCTGGAAAGGCAAAAAGCAGCTCAAAACTGCATCGGAAACTTACGCCGTTTAATCTGGCGAAAATAAATATACAAAGAAACAAACAAAAAGCAGTTCTGACGCTTTTAATGCTTGGAGTAAGCGGAGCTCTTTTACTGGTTACTTCTACGGTTGCTGGTTCTATTGATCCGGCAAAACAGGCAAGTTTCAAATATTATCCTGCCGGTAACATTCTTATACAAATAAGAAATACAGTTGGCAGCTCTTTCGATAACGAAGCGGAGCCATACGGAAGTGCAAAATTGCAACTGGAAGAAAATCCACTTGAAGATCAGGCATTGATGCAGGAATTAGAAAAGGTAGATGGGATAGAAAAGATTACCGCATTTGACAGCGTTTATATGACAGCTACTTTTTCGGGCGAAAGTGGTTCTATCACGAGCATTTCAGACTTCTTTCCAACCTTAAATCGGGAACAGACAGAAGAAAAGCAGGCGGCGTTATCCTCTGGAACAGCAGATTACGATGATATGGTTGAGAAAAATGGAATATTGGTTGCAGAAGATATAGCACAAGTTGGCGATACTTTGAAGATTGAGGGCAGAGCTTTTGATGGTAGAACCTTTGATGTGGAAGCCGTTGTTGTAGGCACATACAATAGATCTGATTTAATGGAGGATAGCCCGGTTGTTCCCGGAAGCCCCTACTTCATTATGACTTATGACACAGCAAAGAAACTGACAGGGATAACGGAACAGACGGGGATTCTGGCGATTAAAAATTCAGAGGGATGTTTTGATGAAGTTTTGACCGCAGTTCAGAAGATTGCGGATAAAAATGAAAAAATAGAAGTAAATACGATTGAACAAACGATTAAAAATATTCAGCATCGATACAGTGCATCTATAAATGCTCTATATATGACTTCTGCTATTCTGTTCGTCTTTGGAAGTATCAGTCTTATGAATATGCTTATGGTTGATTTTCAGAATAGAAAGCGTGAATTCGGTCTGTTGGAAGCTGTTGGGGTAACGCGAAAACAGTTGAAAGCAATGCTGAATAGGGAGATTGGAATTTACCTCGGAGGTTCATTGGCAATATCTCTTATATGCGGAAGTATTTTTAGTGTAATTGTATGCAGACGATTAGATGCCATCAATCATTGTATTACGTTGAAATTACCGTGGTTTTTCCTGTTGGCACTGATTTGTGTATTATTGGTGATATACCTTGTTTTTTCGATGTATTCCAAAATGGAATTGAAAAAAGCGAGTATTTTATCAGCAATAAAAAGTGAGTAGACTTATTGGATCTTGCTGTATCATAGAACTTCATAAATATTTCCTTAAAAGAGAAAATCTGCCGGACGACGGCAAAAGAAAAAAGCCGTCGTACAGCAGACCTATTAACACGCCTATTGGAAGCGGCGGCTTTGATTTTCAGAGCCGCCGTTTCTTTGCGCTTGCACAAACCAATGACGACTTGCAGGGACACGGTAGCCGATTGGAGGTTATTTTGCCGTGTCCTTCTTTTTGTTTCGCAGTATCCATGATCTGCACCAGTTAAAAAAAGCGTAGCCCCTCCATCGGAGTCGTCCGGCTTTGAGTATGAAATATACCATGTAAGCAATCATCTTTATAAAACATTTCTGCGCCCAGCAGGTCCGTTGCGACTTGCCGGGCGTTTTTTGCCGCTTTTTGCAGCACGGCCAAACCCGAAAAATTCTTTCAAAAAACTTCAAAAAGGTGGCGTTCAGCGGGTAGCAAAGGGCCTGTCTGGTGTCATGTTGGCGGAAAGGGACAGAACCACCACATCCCCCAAGGAAAGGGGGTGAGAAGATGGAAGCTATCCCCCGCGACTATGGCGAACAGTGCCGGTTTGATGCTTTCTGCAAAACCGTACTGCGAAATGAGGCCCGAAACTACCACCGGGATATGAAACGCCAGCGCGACCGTGAAACGTCGTTCAGCGTTCTACCGCAGGCAGAATTGGACAAGCGCTACACCGTAGATCATTACCCCAGCGACGATTTTGTGTTTTCGTCGCATGGCTATGATTTACATATCGACAACGAGCTTGTGGCCGCCGCATTTGCCGAACTGCCCCAGCAGGCGCAGAGCATTTTGATTTTGCACTGTGTTCTGGAAATGGCAGACGGCGAGATCGGCGCACTCATGGGAATGTCCAGAAGTGCCGTCCAGCGGCACAGGACAAAAACGCTGAAAGAGCTGCGAACAAAATTGATGGCGTTGATGCCGGAGGGAGGTTAGACGCGGATGAAAAATCCCAACTACAAAGGCATTGAGCTTTTGCCCCTTTCGGTGATCGAGGCCGCCCGCGCCGGTGATGCCGAGGCCGTGGAACGAGTATTGCGGTACTACGAGGGCTACATCAACAAGTTATGTACCCGGACGCTTTACGACGAATACGGCCAGCCTCATGTGTGCGTAGACGAGTACATGAAGCGCCGTCTGGAAATCAAGCTCATTTCTTCCATCGTCACGATACCGTGACGAACCGGCCCCCGGAGGCTGAAACAGCTTAACCCTTTCCCTGTTTCTTCCCTCTGCTGCGGGCCGCTGGCAGTACCTTGAAAAAGAAAGCCCGATGGGAGGCCACCGGCGCAGTATAGGGCAACGGACACATTCTGTATGTTTCGCGTCGGTGGATGCGCCATGACCTCATATCCTATGAGTGAGCGAGAACCATCTACACCGAGAGTTGGCAGCTCACAAGCAGCGGCGCATACGCTAATGATACTCCCGCGTTGAACGCCCACACAGCATTGCGCGGCGCACCCACAAGCATGGGCCGAGGTGAAACTCCTGTGGAGCTGATGCCATCAGCCGTCCGTTTCTTGCCCATTTATTCATCTTTCATGGCGGCATGGAATGATAGTCTATGCTGCCGCTTGAAGAAAGGGAGGTGAATCATGGCAGGCGAAATTGAAGTTCAGGTAAAAGATAAATTTTGCCTTACCATTGATGAAGCATCGGAATATTTCAATATTGGTGAGAAGAAAATGCGAAAGCTGGTAGCCGAGAATATGGATTCTGGCTTTGTAATTCAGAATGGAGTAAAGGTTTTGATTAAGCGGAAACGCTTTGAAGCCTTTCTGGATGATTTGTCGGCCATCTGATCTTTCGCTGATGATAAAAGCATTTGCTATACGCGCTTGAAGATCATATATTCTGCCTTTTGGCTCCAAGTTTTGCTTCATTTAGCAATAGAAAAAGGGCCTCCGCTATGATATACTGTTAGTATATCGCGCGGAGGCTCTTTTCACAGAAAGGAGCATGAACGGTGAGCGAGAAAAGACGAGATAACAGAAATCGTATTCTTCGCAACGGAGAGAGCCAACGCAAAGATGGACGATATGCGTTCAAATATATCGACGCAACAGGAAAGCCCCAGTTTGTTTATAGCTGGAAATTGGAGAAAACGGATAAGCTGCCAACGGGCAAGCGGGACGATCTTTCTCTGCGGGAGAAAGAAAAACTGATTCAGAAAGATATTGACGATCAGATTGTACCTCGCGGTGGTGAAATGACTGTGGAGGAACTGGTAAGAAAATATCTCATGCAGAAAACAGGCGCCCGGCATAATACCGAGGCCAATTACAACTTTGTCCTCAATATCATTAAGAAAGAGGAATTCGGCAAGCGCCGGATTGACAAAGTGAAGCAGTCTGACGCGAAATGCTGGCTGATAAAGTTGCAGCAGGATGGCAGGGGTTACAGCTCCATCCATTCTATCAGGGGTGTTGTCCGACCTGCCTTTCAGATGGCCGTTGATGATGATTTGATACGCAAGAATCCATTTGAATTTCAGCTTGCCACCGTCGTAGTCAACGACAGCGTGACAAGGGAAGCGATTACCAGAAAGCAAGAAAGAGCGTTTCTTGAATTTGTGGCGAGTGACAAGCATTTTTGCAAATATTATGATGGTATCTATATTCTGTTTAAGACCGGGCTTCGGATTTCCGAGTTTGTGGGTTTGACGCTGGCGGATGTGGATATGAAAAATCGAAAGATCAACATTAACCATCAGTTACAGCGGAAGCGGAATATGGAGCATGTCATCGAGGACACCAAGACAAGCAGCGGTACACGGGTTATCCCTATGACGGATGATGTGTATGAGTGCTTCAAGCGCATCATTGCCAACAGGAAAAAGCCCAAAGTCGAACCGATGATTTGCGGCAAAAGTGGATTTCTCTATTTGGATAAAAACGATATGCCGATGGTGGCCCTACATTGGGAAAAGTATTTCCAGCATATTTGCGAGAAGTACAACAGCATCTATAAAATGCAGATGCCGAAGATCACGCCGCACGTTTGCAGACATACGTTCTGCTCGAACATGGCAAAAAGCGGAATGAACCCCAAGACGCTTCAATACATCATGGGTCATTCTGACATTGGAGTGACGCTCAATACTTATACGCACATTGGATTTGAGGATGCGCAGGAGGAATTGCAGCGAGTAGCCAATGCTGAGTAGTTACTACTTTTCGCGGTAGAGGGATTTCAGCGGGTATGCGATACGGAAAAAATGAAAACGGCAGAAAATTCCCGGTACAATCCGTACTCTTGTTGCAGGGCAAGGATTTGCGGCAAAGCTCTGCCATAGAATTTCGCCATATATCGCAGAAAAGGGCCAGTAGTAAAACACGATTTTAGGCCCAATTTACTACTCGTTGTACTACTTTTGCTGGCAAAGATGTGCGAATTTATGCTCCGATATGCCAAGTGAACGAGCATCTGGCCATTTGAGAAAATGCCTGAAAATCAAGGAAAATCAGTAATTTCAAGAGGTTTAGATAGATGATAAAAATACTTTTTGTTTGCCACGGCAATATTTGCCGCAGTCCGATGGCGGAGTTTATTTTGAAGGATATGGTTCACAAGGCCGGAATGGATGCGGCGTTTGAGCTTGATTCGGCGGCGGTGAGTCGGGAGGAGATTGGCAATGGGGTGTATCCTCCGGCGCGGCGGGAGCTGGCGCGGCATGGGATTGGCTGTGATGGTCATCGTGTGCGGCAGGTGACCATGGAGGATTACTGGCATTTTGACCGAATTTACTATATGGATGCCAGCAATGGCCGGTATCTGGCGCGGATGCTGCCGCGGGATGACGGGAAGATTCGGCCGCTGCTGGAGCGTGAGGTGGCGGATCCCTGGTATACGGGGGATTTTGAGCAGACCTGGCTTGACCTGGTGGAGGGCTGCCGGAGAATTATGGAGGAATTTACGTGAATCAGGAGCTTTTGGAGCAAAGGCTGGCGGAGCTTCCGCTGTATGCCTATTTCTTTATTTCCCCCGGGGAGCTGGAATTTTCCTCCAGGGTGCGGTGGATCTGTGAGCATGAATGCGGCCAGTATGGCAAATCCTGGGCCTGCCCGCCCGGCGTGGGGACGGTGGAGGAATGCAGGGCGCACTGTTTGCGCTATGATCGGTGCCTGGTGATCGCCACCCTTACCGAGGTGGAGGACATTGCCAGCCTGGAGCAGACGCTGGCCACCCGGAGCGAGCACGAGAAGATTACCGACCAGGCGGCGGATATCCTGCGGCAGCTGGGGGCAGAGCCGTTTGTGCTGTCCACCGAGTCCTGCGCCATCTGCCCGCGCTGCGCCATCCTGGATGGGCAGCCCTGCCGGTTCCCGGAGCGGATGCACCCCTGCGTGGAGAGCCAGGGCATCAATGTGATCCCCGTGCTGGAGCAGCACGACTTGGCGTTCCAATACGGGGCCAATGTGGTCACCTGGATATCCATGCTGCTGTATTGAGCTGGCTCCGCACAATTACTTCTGCGGGGCGGTTATGAGATGCCCCATCCGATGCTTCGACATATTCAACAAGGATTATTCGGTGCGATTTGAAAAATTTATGTAAAATTGCGAAATAATTTTGTGAAAACATTTGCAATTTTTGGATTGCCGTGTTATACTATTCGGGCGCTAGATATTATGATTTAAAAATGCACAGAAAAAAGCGAAAATGACTCGCTTGGAAAATCGGAAAGGGGTATCATTCATGTCTCATAAGTACGTCTACCTGTTCACCGAGGGCAACGGGAAAATGCGAGAGCTCCTGGGCGGCAAGGGGGCCAATTTGGCCGAAATGACCAACATTGGTTTGCCGGTTCCCCAGGGCTTTACTATTTCTACCGAGGCCTGCACCCAATACTATGAGGACGGCCAGAAGATCAACGACGAGATCATGTCCCAGATCATGGAATATGTGGACAAGATGGAGAAGATTAACGGCAAGAAATTCGGCTCCCTGGAAAATCCGCTGCTGGTTTCCGTCCGCTCCGGCGCCCGCGCCTCTATGCCCGGCATGATGGATACCATCCTGAACCTGGGCCTGAACGATGATGTGGTGGAGGCCATGATCAAGGGCAACCCCGATCCCAAGTTTGCCCGGTTCGTGTGGGACTCCTACCGCCGGTTCATCCAGATGTTCTCCGATGTGGTCATGGAGGTCGGCAAGAAGTATTTCGAGCAGCTCATTGACCAGATGAAGCAGAAGAAGGGCGTCCAGTTCGACGTGGAGCTGACCGCCGACGACCTGAAGGAGCTGGCCGGACAGTTCAAGGCGGAGTATAAGGCAAAGCTGGGTGTGGACTTCCCCAGCGACCCCAAGACCCAGCTGTACGAGGCCATCCGCGCCGTGTTCCGCTCCTGGGATAACCCCCGCGCCAACGTCTACCGCCGTGACAACGACATCCCCTATTCCTGGGGCACCGCCGTCAACGTCATGCCCATGGTGTTCGGCAACCTGAACGACAATTCCGGCACCGGCGTCGCCTTTACCCGTGACCCCGCCACCGGCGAAAAGCACCTGATGGGCGAATTCCTGACCAACGCCCAGGGCGAGGACGTGGTGGCCGGTGTCCGCACCCCCATGCCCATTGCCCAGATGGCCGAGAAGTTCCCCGAGGCCTATACGCAGTTCACTCAGGTGTGCGCCCTGCTGGAGGATCACTACCGGGATATGCAGGACATGGAGTTCACCGTGGAAAACGGCAAGCTCTACATGCTCCAGACCCGTAACGGCAAGCGTACCGCCAAGGCCGCTCTGAAGATCGCCTGCGACCTGCTGGACGAGGGCATGATCGATGAGAAGAAGGCCGTGGCCATGATCGATCCCCGGAACCTGGATACCCTGCTGCATCCCCAGTTCGACGCCAAGGCACTGAAGGCATCTACCCCCATCGGCAAGGGCCTGGGCGCTTCTCCCGGAGCTGCCTGCGGCAAGATTGTCTTCACCGCTGAGGACGCTGAGACCTGGGCCGCCCGCAAGGAAAAGGTGGTTCTGGTCCGCCTGGAGACCTCTCCCGAGGATATCACCGGCATGAAGGTCGCCCAGGGCATCCTGACCGTGCGCGGCGGTATGACCTCCCACGCAGCCGTGGTTGCCCGCGGCATGGGTTCCTGCTGTGTTTCCGGCTGCGGCGATATCGTGATGGACGAGGAGAACAAGCAGTTCACGCTGGGCGGCAAGACCTTCCACGAGGGCGACTGCATCTCCATCGACGGCAGCACCGGCAATATCTATGACGGCATCATCCCCACCGTGGACGCCGAGATCGCCGGTGAGTTCGGCCGCATCATGGCGCTGGCCGATAAATATCGCAAGCTGAGCGTGCGCACCAATGCCGACACCCCCGCTGACGCCAGGAAAGCGAAGGAGCTGGGCGCCGAGGGCATCGGTCTGTGCCGCACCGAGCATATGTTCTTTGAGCCGGAGCGCATCGCGGCATTCCGCGAGATGATCTGCTCCGACACCGTGCAGGAGCGGGAGGCCGCGCTGGAGAAGATCCTGCCCTATCAGCAGGGCGACTTCGAGAAGCTGTACGAGGCACTGGAGGGAATGCCCGTGTGCATCCGCTTCCTGGATCCCCCGCTGCATGAGTTTGTGCCCACCAGCGATTACGAAATCGAAATGCTGGCCCAGGCCCAGAATAAGTCCGTGGCAAGCATCCGGGCCATCATCGCCGCCCTGCATGAGTTCAACCCCATGATGGGCCACCGTGGCTGCCGCCTGGCCGTCACCTATCCCGAGATCGCCGCCATGCAGACCAAGGCCATCATCCGCGCCGCCATCAACGTGAAGAAGGCACACCCCGATTGGAACATCGTGCCGGAGATCATGATCCCTCTGGTGGGCGAGGTGAAGGAACTGGCCTATGTCAAGAAGACCGTGGTCAAGGTCGCCGATGAGGAGATCGCCGCCGCCGGTATCGAAATGCACTACGAGGTCGGCACCATGATCGAGATTCCCCGCGCTGCTCTGACCGCCGACGAGATCGCCAAGGAGGCTGAATTCTTCTGCTTCGGCACCAACGATCTGACCCAGATGACCTTCGGCTTCTCCCGCGACGACGCCGGTAAGTTCCTCGGCTCCTACTATGATGCCAAGATCTACGAGAACGATCCCTTTGCCAAGCTGGATCAGGTGGGCGTCGGCTCCCTGATGAAGACCGCCATCAAGCTGGGCAAATCCGTCCGCCCCGACCTGCACTGCGGCATCTGCGGTGAGCACGGCGGCGACCCCAGCTCTGTGGAGTTCTGCCACAAGATCGGCTTGGACTACGTTTCCTGCAGCCCCTTCCGCGTGCCCATCGCCCGCCTGGCCGCCGCGCAGGCCGCCATCAAGGACGAGCAGTAATCGGGTAAATTAAACATGGCTTAAACATGGCTTCCCCCTCGTGAGACTCACGAGGGGGAAATTTTCCAAAGGAGGGAGTGACGGAATGCTTGCCTACCATGTTGTGACGGACAGGCCCATGGCCCTGGGGCAGCGGCTCTGCTTTGATGAGAGTCATTGCAGCGGTGTCTGCCGCCGGGTGCGGGAAAAGGAGGCGGCAGTGGCAGCGGTCTATGCTTCGCCGGAGCAATATAGGGGCGCAGCATTGGAGCATCACCTGGCGGTTGCCCTGCGGGAGCTGGCGATGGAGGAGGTGCGGCGGGAGGAATACCCCTGCCATCCCTCAAGGCTGCGCTGCCTGTACGCATCCGGGACGCTGGCGGAGGCGGAGCGCTGGGCGGCGTTCTTTGCAGCGCTGGGGCGGCCCACCTACGCTATTGTAAAAATCAAGGTAGACGGCCTTTCCTTCTGCGCAAATGCAGAGCGCTGCTTTGACGGAAGCGCCGATCAGGGTCTCAATCGCCGCCTGGCAAGGGAATACTGGGAAAATCCCTATGACGGCTCCGGCGTGTGTGAAATGCTGGTGGATGGGCAGATCGAGGTTGTTGAGATCGTAAAGGAAATCAATGCCAATGTTTAGGGAAGCTCTGAAGGAGAGCCGGGAGTTTGCCGATGATATGGTGTTGCCGGTAAAAAGATAACGGACGAGGGAAAATAGAATATATGTTAGACCGATACGAACAGATCAAGCGGCGCATGCTGGAATGCGCCCGACAGGACGAGGATATTGAGGCCGTGGTGGCCATTGGCTCGTCGGTGCGCGGAACGGCGGAGGCGGATGAATTTTCGGATTTGGATCTGATCATTGCGACTCGGGCCACGGAAAGCTGGTATTCCGGGGCGTATCCTACCCGGCTGGGGGATGTGCGCATCTCCTTTGTGGAGCCAACCTTGGGCGGCGGGCAGGAGCGAAGAGTTATTTTTGAGGATGACAGGGATGTGGATATGATCATTTTCACGCCCGACCAGTTCAGGGCCGCCATTCTGGATGGCACGGCCCAGTGGGTGATGAACCGGGGGTATGCGGTGCTGTATGACAGCGGGGATTATTCCGCCCTCCTGCACCGGCGCATCCAGCCCCAGGTGCCCCGGCCGGTGATGTCGGCGGTGGAATTCTCCAATGTGGTGAACGATTTCTATTTCCACAACATCTGGGCCTGCAAAAAGCTGCGCCGGGGCGAGCTGTGGGCGGCAAAGCAGTGCGTGGATGGGTATCTGAAAAACCATCTGCTGAAAATGATCGAGCTGTACTGCGCGCAGCGGCATGGCGTGGACGTATGGCACGACGGCAGATTCATTGACCGCTGGGCAGACCAGGATATCCTGGAGGAGCTGAAGCACTGCTTCGCCCACTATGACCGGGAGGAAACCTGCCGGGCGCTCCTGGCAACTCACGTTCTGTTTGCCCGGCTGGCAAGGGCGGCAGCGCAGGCACTGGGCTACCCCTATCCGCAAGGGGCGGAGGAATGCGCCCAGCGGTATCTGTGGGCGTCGGGTATGGAAAGGGAGGAAAGCAAATGGACGGATTGACGATAAAATACAATGAATTGACTGCCGAGGAATTCATTGCCCTGTGGGAGACGGTGTGGGGGCCGGGCCCGGGGCTGGAGCAGACCCGACTGGCCATGGCGCATACCTTGTTTCGCATCTCCGCGTGGGATGGGGATAAAATCGTCGCCATGGCCCGGATGCTGGGGGACATGGGGCTGGATTACTACATCAAGGATGTGGTGGTGCGCCCGGAGTACCAGCGCCGGGGGATTGGGCGCAGAATGATTCAGGAGCTTTTGAAATTTGTCGGCGACCACGGGGTGGGCGGCACGGACATCTTTATAGAGCTGACAGCCGCCCCGGAAAAGGCACCCTTCTATGAAAAGCTGGGCTTTGATGCCAACGACGCCGTCAGACTAAAGCTGATGAAGCACGTTTAGGTAATTCGTCTGCGGCTTGGGAAAAATCCCTTGCTGCCGGGCTTCGTTTGTTTTTCCTGAGAATTCCGCTGCATTGGTGATTGATTTTTGTATGAAAATGGGCTATACTATCAGGGCGTATATGTAGAAA
Organism: uncultured Oscillospiraceae bacterium; assembly: GCA_934565795.1. Lineage (GTDB taxonomy): Bacteria > Bacillota > Clostridia > Oscillospirales > Oscillospiraceae > Faecousia. Next base: position 145,837 of record CAKTIM010000003.1, on the reverse strand, counting down.
TATGCCCACGAGGGCCTTTTTTATTCGGAAAATCAAATAATTGGTGGGGTTTGCGCGAAAGGGAAGCGCCCCGGCGGCGGCTTTGACTGATCGCGCCGGGAAGCAAGGCCGCATCAGTGTGAGGATGAGAACGTTGAAAAGACATAACAATATCAAGTGGACGCTGTTCGCCTATGATGTGGTAATCATGCTGGCGGTGGAGCTTCTGCTGCTGGAGTTTTCCGGCGAGACGATCCCCTATCCCAGCGTGGTATATCATATGGGCATGACCTGCGTCTGTGTCTTTGCCGCCCGGTTTGTGGGAAAGATTTACAGCCAGGTCTGGAGATACGGCGGCATCCAGTGCTATATGCGCCTGCTGGTGACGGACGCTGTGGCGTTTGTGTTCAATTACTTCCTGGAGCAGGCGCTGATTCCGGCCCGCATTCCCTTTGCCCGGCTGGCCGCCATCGGCTGCACCAATCTTCTGGGCGCGCTGGCCATCCGCATGATTTATCGCTATGCCTATAAGTGCGGCGACAGCACCACCCGTTTTGGCCGGTTCCTGCTGGCGCTGCTGCACCTGTTTGCCGGGGAAGAGGTCTTGGGTGAGCGGACGGAGCATTCCAGCCGCATCAAGATTGCCATCATCGGCGCGGGCCGGGTGGGCGTCAGCCTGGCGGACGACCTGCTGAATAACCCCAATGCCGCCTATCTTCCCCGCTGCTTTGTGGATATTGACCGGGAGAAGGTGGGCCGGGATATCCGGGATATTCCCGTCCTGGCGGAGGGGAGCACGACCCTTGCCCAGATGCGGGATATGGAGATTCAGGAGGTTGTGTTTGCCATGCCCAACCTGGAGGAATCCGCCAAGAAGACCCTCTTTGAGACCTACGCCGGGGCGGGTTACAAGGTAAAGATTTACGACACGCCCACCATGCAGGCGGCGGGGGAGAAGAAGCAGCTGCGGGAATTTGACATTGAGGATCTTCTGTTCCGCAAGCCGATTTACATGCTGGATGAACGCACCACCGCCTATTACCGGGGGAAAATCGTCCTGATTACCGGGGGCGGCGGCTCCATCGGCGGGGAGCTGTGCCGGCAGATTGCCAAGCTCGGCCCCAGGCAGCTGATCGTTCTGGATATTTATGAGAACTGCGCCTACGACATCCAGCAAGAGCTGAAGATTGCCTATCCTCAGCTGGATCTGAAGGTGGAGATCGTCAGCATCACCAATAAAACGGGAGTGGCACGGGTGTTCCAGAAGTACCACCCGGATATTGTGATCCATGCCGCCGCCCACAAGCATGTGCCCTTGATGGAGAACAACTGCATCGAGGCGGTGGAAAACAACGTGTTCGGCACGCTGAACGTGGTACAGTGCTGCGAGGAATTCGGCACGGAGCGCTTTATGATGGTCAGCACCGACAAGGCGGTGAACCCCACCAATATAATGGGCGCGACCAAGCGCCTGTGCGAGATGATCGTCCAGGCCCACAGCATCGACGGAAAGGTGAAGTACAGCGCCACCCGGTTTGGCAACGTGCTCGGCTCAGCCGGGTCAGTGATTCCGCTTTTCAAGCGGCAGATCGCCGCCGGCGGCCCCGTCACGCTGACGGATCGGCGAATCTCCCGCTACTTTATGACCATCCCGGAGGCCTCCCAGCTGGTGCTTACCAGCGGCGCAATGGCACGCAACGGTGAGCTTTTTGTGCTGGATATGGGAAAGCCGGTGCACATTCTGGACTTGGCGGAGAATATGATCCGCCTGTCCGGCGCCCAGGGAATCAAGATCGTGGAAACCGGCCTGCGCCCCGGCGAAAAGCTGTACGAGGAGCTGCTGGTGAAAACAGAGGAGCTGGATCGCACCGACAACAACCTGATCTTCATCGAGCGTGACGAGCCGGTGACCATGCAGGCGCTTCAGGAAAAGCTGACGCTCCTGCGCCAGGCGATCGCCACCGACGATGACGAAGCGGTGCGCCGCGCCATGAAGGTGGCTGTGCCCACCTACCGCAGCGCCGAGGAGCAGAAAATCGTCGCAGCGGTATGACCTGTACCATATGATTTATCCCCCGCAGCCTGGAAAAGGGACTGCGGGGGATGTTTTTCACCCCGGTGCCGAAAATCAGCGGAATTGCATTTGCATCTGACACGGGAAGCTGGTATAATATAGTACGCAAGATGCACGTAAGATAACACGCAAGATAATACGCAAGTTGAGGAGGCAACCTATGGATGCCTATAAACCGCCGTTTACTATTACAAACCAGATACTGTCGTTGGTCGCGTCCATTTCTGAAAAGGTTGGACAGATGACGCTTTTGGCGGAACAGGGACAGAAGCCGCATTTAAGGAAAAACAATCGCATCAGATCCATTCATTCCTCACTGAAAATCGAGGCGAATTCCCTCTCGCTCAGCCAGGTTCGGGATGTAATTGACGGTAAGCTGGTGCTGGGGGAGCAGCGGGAAATTCAAGAAGTAAAGAACGCATATGCTGCCTACGAACGAATTTCGGAGATTGATCCCTACAACATTCAGGACTTAAAGCGCTTCCATGGAATAATGACCAGATATACTGTGGAGGAATCCGGCGACTTCCGGCGCGGTGAGGAGGGGGTATTCCGTGGGAATGAATGCATATTTATGGCCCCGCCTGCACGATTTGTACCCGGACTGATGGAGCAGCTTTTTGATTGGATGCGAAAGGAACGCTACCACATCCATCCGTTGATTTTAAGCAGCGTTTTCCACTATGAGTTTGTATTTATCCATCCATTTTCGGATGGAAACGGCAGAATGGCAAGACTGTGGCATACCGCGATCCTTTCAAAATGGAAGGCAATGTTCGAATTCATTCCGATTGAGAGCCAGATCGAGAAATTTCAGGATGAATATTATGCAGCGATTGCGCGGTGCCATAGCGCCGGAGAGTCAACCTTTTTTATTGAATTTATGCTGACTCAGATTGACAGGATTCTGGACGAGCTATCGCCGCAAATTTTGAAAAATGGGGAACAGCCCTCGCAGTATGTGGAAAAGCTGCTGGCGGTAATGGAGGAGAATGTCCCCTATACGGGCAGCGCCCTTATGGAGAAGCTGAACCTAAAGTCCAAAGAGAGCTTCCGTAAAAATTATCTTCACCCTGCCATGGAGCGAGGGCTGATCCAAAGGACGATCCCGGAAAAGCCAAACAGTAAAAACCAGAGATATGTAAAAGGATAGCTGCCCACAGCGCAAAAAGGAGCCTGCCCGTTTTTATTCGGGCAGGCTTTTGCGGTTGCGGCGCGATATCCGTCCTGACACCGTTTCGGCGAGGAAGCGCAGGAGAAGGGAAGCGAGAAATACGAGCAGAAAGCCCCACAGGAATACAAGGAGCGGGCTTTTTGAGAAATAAAGAATTTTCTGGAACTGCTCTGCGCCGGGGGTTAGGAAGAAGATCGAGTGCAGCAGCCACATGTAGGTGCCGCAGGCGGCCAGGGTGCCGAAGCCCCTGTGAAACCGCGCAAGGCCGGAGGTGGTGTACAGGTCGGAAAGGCAGTAGATCAGGCACGGGGCAAGGAGCACATCGAGGTAGGCGCGGCTGGAGGCATAGTACCGGGCGTACAGCAGCGCAAAGCACAGCGCCGTCCACAGAAGCGAACAGGGGAGGCTGGGGTGATTGCTTTTCCAGATCGGCATGCGGCTGTCTGCGATCCAGGTTCCGATCATAATGCAGGGCATATAGGTAAGGTAATCCAGCACATCCGCGAATTGAAGCCAGGGCTTCGCCCATTTCCAGAGGCAAAAATACACGCACCAGAACGGCACAATGGCGATAAGCCCCTGCGCCAGCCGGTTCCGGCAGGCCCGCATCAGCCTTACAAACACCATGTAGCTCAGGGCGGCCAGAATGAAGAATCGGACATACCAGGCAAAGCCGATCAGCAGCTCCCCATGGAAAAAGCAAAGGGTCACCTGATCTATAAGATCCCGGAGGGAGGCGAAGCCGGGGGCGGCAATCGCGTTCAGAATGTATTCGACAGCCAGGCACCACTCGTAAATCACAATGACCCTGCCGATCCGCTTCAGTGTTTTCCGAAAGGAGACCTGCCCCATGCCCCAGCCGTAGCCGGTGATCACCGCAAAGATGGCAACGCAGATTTTAAACTGCCGTGCCGCGATCCAGCTCAGCGACAGGCCGCCGGGAAAATAGAGGGTCGGCTCCAGCGCCACACCGGCGACGCGCCACGTCGAGAAGCCCCAGAAGTGGTGCATCATCATCATTATCACGGCCACGGCCTTGACAAAATTTGTCTCGTCCCTGGTCAAAAAGCAGTCTCGTTTTTCCATATGTGATTCTCCAAGCCGATTCAATGGACTGATGCAACTATATATAGCATAGAAACGCAGAAACCGCAAGCAATTTTCCGCTGCGTGCTTTTGCTGAAATGGGGCATCCTAGCCCATGAAGGGAGTATGGCGCATGAATAGAAAAGTAAAAAATATCCTTTTTGGCGGCTGCGCCTCGGCGGTGACGGCTGTGGCAATTTCCAGAGGGCTTTCCCATGCCTTTGACCGAAAAATGGTGGGCACGGCCCTTGACCGCACGGAGCCAAGGGGGCTGCTGAAGAGGAAGGAAAATATCCAGGGGGACAACCAGCGGGACAGGGAGATCATGGCCCATTGTAGCCGCATGCAGAAAAAGCTGGAGCAGACGCCCCATGAGGTGGTTCACATCCAGGGCAAGGATGGGACGACGCTGGTGGGGCATCTGCTGCGGGCGGAGAATGCGCAGCGGGTGGTGCTGGCCATGCATGGCTGGCGCTCCAGCTGGGCGCGGGACTTTGGCGCGGTGGCGGATTTCCTGAAAGAATGCGGCTGCACGGTGCTGTACGCCGAGCAGCGGGGCCAGGGCCGAAGCGGCGGCGAATACATGGGCTTCGGGATGATCGAGCGGTTCGACTGCCTGGAATGGATAAGGTGGCTCAATGGAAATGGGTTTGAGACGCTGCCCGTCTATCTGGCGGGAATCTCCATGGGCGCGGCCACGGTGCTGATGGCGGCGGGCTTCCGGGAGCTGCCGGAGAATGTGGCGGGGGTGATTGCCGACTGCGGCTTTACCTCTGCCCAGGCGGAGTGGCAGCATGTGAGCGAAAACAATCTTCACCGTGGCTTTCACCGCCGCCGTGCCCACGTGGACGCCCTGTGCCGCCGGAAGATCGAAATGAAATCCGACGGCTATTCCACCCTGGACGCCATGAAAAGCTGCCGCATTCCCGTTCTCTTTATCCACGGAGCGGACGACTCCTTTGTCCCCGTGGGAATGACGCTGGAAAATTACGCTGCCTGCAAGGCCCCCAAGCAGCTGCTCATCGTTCCCGGCGCCAACCACGGCATGAGCTATTTCTATGACCGGGAGGGCTACGAAAAGGCGGTTCGTCAATTTTTCCAGGAGCACGGTTAGGGAAGCTCTGATTAAATCGGCAAGAGCTGTGAGCGAGAGATTTTTCGGCCAATCAAGGTACCGAAAACAGAGGAATACTGTATGTATTTCCCGTTTTCGGTACCGAAGAGTGGACGAAAAAGATCCGCTCACAGCCGCAGACGATTTATTCAGAGGTTCCTTAGGAAGACTCGGAATATAATGTGCTTTCTTGCTGAATCGTGCGGCGCTGCCCTTGCAATTTTTAGGTGATTGTGCTAAAATGGGGCCATGAATTTCATGGTAAGGAGCAATCATCATGCAGGATATCGGCAAGCAATTTCACATTCGCTGTGTTCAGGGGGACGTGGGCCGCTATGTGTTTCTCCCCGGCGATCCGGGGCGGTGCGAGTCCATCGCGTCCTATTTTGACAATCCCGTCCATGTGGGCATGAACCGGGAATATAACATCTACACCGGGACGCTGTGTGGCGAGAAGGTCTCCGTCTGCTCCACCGGCATCGGCGGCCCCTCGGCCTCCATTGCCATGGAGGAGCTGACCGCCATCGGCGCGGATACCTTTATCCGGGTGGGCACCTGCGGCGGTATTGACCTGGATGTGCAGCCCGGTGATGTGGTGGTGGCCAACGGCGCGGTGCGCTATGAGCACACGTCGCTGGAGTATGCGCCCATCGAATTCCCCGCCGTGCCGGACTTCGGCGTGACGCTGGCGCTGAAGGAGGCCAGCGAGACGCTGGGCTATCGCACCCATGTGGGCGTGGTGCAGTGCAAGGATTCCTTCTATGGCCAGCACAGCCCGGAGAAATCCCCGGTGTACTATGACCTGTTGCAAAAGTGGGACAGCTGGAAGCGCCTGGGCGTCAAGGCCAGCGAAATGGAATCCGCCGCCCTCTTTGTGGTGGCGGCGGCGCTGCATGTGCGCTGCGGCAGCTGCTTCCACGTCATCTGGAATCAGGAGCGGGAGAAGGCCGGCATGTTCATGAAGCTCACCGAGGACACCACCGGCGCCGTCCGCGTGGGCATCGAGGCCATGAAGCGGATCATCCAGGCGGATCAGAAGAAATAAACCGAAGCCCTTTCCGTAAGGCAACACCGCGCAATTGTGTCTGCGAGCCGCAGCCGTCTTTTTGCCTCACTTCTTCAGTTTGAAAAACGAGAAATATTGCGCAGCCGTTGCCAGCAAAAGCTGGCTTACGGATTCGGCATACCCCTTGCGGGTACATACAGTATTCCTTCGTTTTCCAAACCTTGAATTGAGGCAAAAATCCTGGCTGAGGCTTCTTGCCAAATTGTGCGGTGCTGCCTAAAAAATGCGGCTCCTTAGAGCCGCATTTTTGGGTTATTCCTTTTCTACGTAGCTGACAAAGCCCAGGGTGAGATAATCCAGGTACACCTGCTTATCCGGGGTCTTGCCCATGGTGACCCGGCGGCATTCCACCCGCCAGACGGGGCTACCGGACAGGATGTCACGGGTGATCTCAAAAACATGGTTCCAGCTGCGCCCCTCCATGGTCTCAATTTCGCCCCGGCTGAAGCTGATCACCTCTGTCCGGCGGAAATGGAACGTGGGGAAGGCATTGCGCAGGAATGCCTCGAAAAGTGCCTCGGCATCCAGAACGCTGCCCTGCTGGAACGTCCTGCGAATCATTGCACCATAATCTTCCATGCCTGTATTCCTCCTTATGGATGGCTTTAATATAGCGGAAAAATGGAAAAATGTCAATAAGAAATAGAAAAAATCCACTGGAATTTGTACACAATGCCAAAACTGCTGGAGGTATACCTGTGAACGAAAAGAGAAAGACACCCGCCTCCCGGGTCGCCCTGGGGGGCGTACTGGCGGCGCTGGCGGTGGTGATTATGAGCCTGGGCGGAATGATCCCCATTATGACCTACGTCAGTCCCATGCTGTGCGCGCTGCTGCTCCAGGTGGTGCTGGAGCTGTGCGGGGTGCGCCTGGCCTGGGCGTGGTATGGGGCGGTGGCCATTCTGGCGGCCCTGCTGTCGGCGGACAAGGAGGCGGCAGCCGTGTTTGTGTTCCTGGGCTACTATCCTATTGTGAAGCCAAAGCTGGATGCGCGGCGGCTGCCCTGGCTGTGGAAGCTGGTGCTGTTCAATGTGAGCGTGGGTGTGATGTATTTTCTGCTGCTGCGATTGCTGGGCATGGAGCAGCTTCGGACAGAGCTGGAGGAATTCAATACGGTGATGCTGGTCGTGATGCTGGCAATGGGCAACGTGACCTTTTTCCTGCTGGATATCCTGCTGCAAAGGCAGCTGCTGCGCCGGAGGGTACGCTGATGGAAAAGCCCTGGCAGCTGTATATTCTGCGCTGCGGCGACGGCACGCTGTACACCGGCATTGCCGTGGACGCCGAGAAGCGTCTGGCTGCGCACCGCAGCGGCCGGGGCGCGAAATACACCCGTGGGCGCGGCCCCCTGGAGCTGGTGTATCTAGAGCAGTGTCTTACCCATTCCGACGCGCTGCGGCGGGAGCTGGAGGTAAAGAGGCTGACCCGCGAGGAAAAGGAAATGCTGCTTCAAAATAAATTATGAATATTTTGTTAAAAACAAAAAGGAAATTGCACAAAAATTAGCCCTGTGTGCAGTTTCTTTTTTTTAAAATCTGTGATATATTTAAAGAAGAGAATGCATAAACCGGCAAGGCCTTCTGCTCGGCTGTGGGAACCATGCCGGGAGGCTCCTTCGGTGCGTTTTTACAGCGGCACCACATTTTGGCGGCAGTGTTTTTCTTGATGCAGGCGGGAAGCTGTGCTATAATCAAGCAAAGAAATATTTTTGTTCAAATCGAAATGCGGCAGCAGGGATGGAAAGCGTGGAATGACAAAATGAAAAGGACGCAGCAGCTATTTTCGCGCCTCGCGGGCTGGGCCGGTGACCTCTGGCGGAAGCGGCAGAGGTTCAATCAGTGGATGGCCCGGCGCTATACGCCCACCCTGCTGGCCCTGCTTGGGACGGCGGCCTGCCTGGCGGTGGCGGTGTTTGCGCTGTTTACCGGCCCCTACCTCGGTATGGCGAACGACGACATCGGCAATCGGAAGATGGCCGAATACGGCCTGACCTATCAGGAGGCCGACCTGGGGGAAGACCCGGCGCAGTTTTTATCCAACGAATATTTTACAAGAGCGTATGGGACGACCCACAACGCGCAGCCCATCCACTCCGTTCAGAATCTGTTTGTCCGGGCGGCAATGGCGCTGGACAGCCTGTTTACCTCCGATGCGCTGTTTGACGTGCGGTTCCTGGCCCTGGTATATCTGGTGCTGTATCTGCCGGGGGTCTACCTGGTGCTGAAGGCGGGGCTGGAGCGGGTGAGCTACTTCTCCGAAGCCGTGGTGATGACGGTGCTGGGGGTGCTGATCTTTGCGGACATCTCCTATCTGGTGTTTTTCAATTCCCTGTACAGCGACGCGCTGATTCTGATATGCCTGCTTTACATTGCGGGTGCCTCCATGGCGCTCCATTTGCAGAAGCCGGGGCAAACGGCGCTCCAGGTTCTGCTGGCAGCGGCGGGCATGGTGCTCTGTCTGCTGGAAAGACGGTTTTTCCTGTCGGGGATTCTGGCTGCCGTGCTGCTGGTGACCCAGGTTCGGATCACGAAAGGCTCGGGCCGGATCGTGGCCGGGGGGCTGGCGATCGTGCTGATGGGCACAGCGGTATTCAGCCTGTATTGGAGCGGCCAGGAATTTGACGATATCAGCAAGCTCCACAGCGTCACCAGAGGTGTGCTGCTTCAAAGCCAGAACCCGGGTCGAACGCTGGAGGAGCTGGGGATCGACACCTCCTATTCGCTGCTGACCGACCAGTCGCTGTATGACAGCTACCCCGTCACGGAGATTTCAAATCCCGTGCTCCAGCAGGGCTTTCTGGATCGCTACGACGCCTTGAAGGTGGCCGCGTACTATGGCCGCCATCCTGGGTCATTGGTGATGATGCTGAACAATGCCGTCGGCTCCGCGCTGCGGTTGCGGCGGGATTACTGCGGAAATTATGAGCGCAGTGCCGGAATGCCGGCGAGGGGCAAGAGTGTATTCTTCTCCGCCTGGAGCATGTTCAAGGAGCGGTCGCTGCCCAGTACCATCGGATACCTGGCGGTGCTGATTATTGCCTTTGCGGCCATGTCCGGCCGGAAGGTGTTCAACCGCAGGGCGGTGCAGCGGTGGGATTATGTGTATTTTGTCACCATGCTTGCCATCACCGCCATCGGCGTTGCGGACATTACAGCCGTTATCTGCCTCAGCGGCGACGCGCAGCTGGTGCAGTGCAGCATGACCTTCGGCGTGGTGCTGGATCTGCTGTTTTATTATGTGATCGCGGAAATCCTTCACAAGCTGAACATTCTGGAGGGCCGAAATGAAAAAAAGTAACATAGATTCCAATGTGAACGACAAGATTCGGGCGAAGAATCGCCGCCTGCTGCTTCAGGATGTGGGTCTGCTGCTGTTCCTGGCGGGCATTCTGGCGGCGGCGCTGCTGGTGGCCTTTGCGCCCAACGAGACCATGCGGATGGAAAATCTTCTGATGTTCCTGGTGCTCTCCGGGGCGGTGGTGCTTGCCGCCTATCGGTTCCGCTATCTTGCCGTTGCCCTGTGCGCCATCCAGACCTGCTTCTATGCCGCCTACCGAATTTACATGGGCTTTGTGACCGGGCAGTCCATTGCCCTGTCCTGCTATGGCTGGCTGGTGATCCCCATGCTGACGGTAAGCGCAATGACCGTGTTTATGCGCAGCACCTACCAGGCGGAGGTTATCGCCGAAATGCTGGATAAGCAGCTAGCAGAGCAGGTGATGACCGACCACGTGACCGGCCTGTATAATCTGAAAAGCCTGTACATCGATCTGGAGCGCCAGATCGCATTCAGCAAGCGCAATAACCTGTGCCTGACGCTGATGATTATGGAGCTACGGTATAAGGAGGAGCTTACCTCCATCCTCTCCGCCGCCCAGTTTGATTCCCTGCGGGTGGCGCTGGCCGAGCTGGTGGAGGATCATATCCGCCTGGAGGATCGCCTGTATGCCCTGGACGAGGAGGGCAAGATGGGCGTGATGTGCACCTGTGACCGCACCGGCGCGGAGATAATGAAGCGCCGCATTGAGGAGGCCCTGGAAAAGACCGACGCCTTCCGCGAGGTTCTGGGCCGCGCCCTGCGGGTGGAGATCCGCGCGGGCATCTTTGAATACAAAGAGGATCAGGCGGAAAATGCCATTGACCTGAAAAAGAAGGCCGAAAATGAAATGCAGTATGATGTGTAAGCGCTTTACCCTGCTGGCTCTGGCGCTGTGCCTGACGCTGCTCCTGGCGCTTCCGGCGGGGGCGGAGGAGGCCCGGGAGCCGTTTCTCCCGGACGGCAGCGGCGAGCTGCTGCTGGTGCATGCCGACCATCTGTCCGACGAAGCCGCGCGGCAGGTGGAGCATCTGGTCACCATGGCCAGCGCCATGGGAAAGGTCATGGACTTCGGCACCCAGAGTCAGTGCATGGATGCACTGGCGGAGTACGGCTATGTGATTCTTTACGACCTGGATACCATCGACGAGGCCTTTGGCGCAGCCCTGAAGCGGGCGGACACAGAGGTGATGGCGCTGGGCGGCGCGACCCTGGAGCAGTACCTGACGGTCATTGGCCGGATAGGCCGGATCCGGGATACGGAGCCGCAGAAAAACGGAACACTGACCTACACCTTTCCCACGGGGCGCAGCGTGACCGGCATCGTGAGCTGGCAGCGGCTGTTCAGCCTGCGTACCGACGGCTACGAAAGCGGCGTGATCCAGGCGGGCGACGGCAGCTATCCCTTCTGCTGCCAGGTGGCCGGAGCGCGCTTTGTGCCCCTGACAGATTTGGATAGCCCGGAGGTGCGGGCGGCGCTGATGCAGGAGATTACCCAGTGGATGTGGCCCTATCAGGATCGCCCCCGGGAGTATGCGCAGTTCCTGGTGCTGGACAGCGTATATCCCTTTATGCCGGCGGAGCAGTTGCTGGACATCATCGACCAGGTGGAGGCGCTGTCCATTCCCTATGTGATTTCTGTGATGCCCCTGAGCGACAATTATGAATATCCTGCCATGACCCAGTTCTGTCAGGTGCTTGCCTATGCCCAGAGCCGGGGCGCGGCGATCATCCTCCACGCCCCCATCATCCGTACAGAGGTGGAGCAGGCGCAGGAGCTGTATGAAAAGCTGACGGACATGACGAAGGCCTATATGGATAACGGCGTGTATCCCGTGGGCATTGAGGTGCCCTATTCCTGGCTGAACCGGGAGCCGTACCTGACGGTGCTGGGGCGCTACCGCACGGTGTTTGTATACGAGGACGGGACAGACCACGGCTTTGATATGGATTCTCACACCAGCCTCATTTCCCGCCAGGGGCACCAGCTGGTGTACCCCCGGATCGAGCTGGATCAGGAGGGCGTTTCCGCGCTGCAATGCTACGCCAGCGCCACCTATGTGGACTGCGGCGGCGAATCGGAGATATTCCTGCGCTACGCCAGGGCGGGCAGGGCTGCCGGGAATCCCTTTATGGATCTGCGGGATTTCAGCCATCAGGTGTGGCTGGACAATTGCAGCCTGACCTATCAGAACAGGACGGTGTATGTGGACGGCGTGGTGCGTGACACGCAGTTCCAGCCGAAGGAATATGACACGCAGTTTGATTTCCACCGCAGCGCGCTGGAGCGAATGAGCGTGGATCTGCGCAATCAGAACCAGCTGCTGCTTGCCGGGGTGCTGGTGCTGCTGGTGATCTTCCTGTCGTCCATCGTCTATGCCCGCCATCGGATGCACAAGCGGTTTTTCGCTGACCAGGGCGGCAAGGAGGAACAGAAATGACCGTTATTGATGCCGTATCCCTCTATGCAATCATTTCGATTTGGCTGCTGATGTTTATGAATGCCATTTTGTCCATCGGCGGCTTTGCCTACTACATGAAGGTGGAGCGGGAGGGCAGGGGAAAGCCCCTGAAGGAATACCCCACCGTCAGCATCCTTGTCCCGGCCCACAACGAGGCCCTGGTGATTGTGCGCACGGTGCGCGCCCTGCTGAGCCTGCGCTACCCGGAGGATCGCTGCGAGATCATTGTTATCAACGACAATTCCACCGACGATACCGCCGAGCAGCTGGAAAAGATTCAGAAGGAATTCCCGGAGCGCCGCCTGATCGTGATCTCCACCGGCCCGGAGCTGGGCGGCAAGGGAAAATCCAATGCCCTGAACATCGGCTTCGCGGCCTCCACCGGGGAGGTCATTGCGATCTACGATGCGGACAATACCCCGGAGCCGGACGCGCTGGCCATCCTGGTGGAAAACCTGGTGGCGGACGACAAGCTGGGGGCGGTGATCGGCAAATTCCGCACCCGCAACCGCAACGCCTCGCTGCTGACCCGGTTCGTGAACATCGAGACGCTGGCCTACCAGTGCATGAACCAGGCGGGACGTTACCGCTTCTTCAAGCTGTGCACCATCCCCGGCACCAACTACGTGATCCGCCGGTCGCTGATCGAGGAGATCGGCGGCTGGGATACCAAGGCCCTGTCCGAGGATACGGAGATCAGCTTCCGCCTCTACCGCATGGGCTATTACATCAAGCAGATGCCCCTGGCCGTCACCTGGGAGCAGGAGCCGCACCTGCTGCGGGTGTGGTTCCGCCAGCGTACCCGGTGGGCAAAGGGCAACCTGTATGTGCTGGCCAAGAACATGCGCTACATTTTTGATCCCACCGCCGGCCCCATGCGGCTGGACGTGATCTATTACCTGATCGTGTACATTCTGATGATGTCGTCGCTGGTCATTTCGGATATCATCTTCATCGGCGGCATCCTCGGCCTGGTGCATGTCACCCTGGGCGGCTTCTCCACGATGCTGTGGGGCATGGCGATTTTGGTGTTTGTGTGCAATATCATGCTGACGCTTTCCACGGAGAAGAATGAATTCACTCTTAGCTCCGCCCTGCTGAGTCTGCTGATGCTGTTTACCTATGCAAAGCTGTGGGTATTCGTGGTGCTCAAGGCGCTGTGGCTCAGCCTGGAGGATCAGGTATTCCACCGGGAAGTGAAATGGGACAAAACAGTTCGCTACGTTGAGACGGCGGATTCATCCGATGAGGAAGCCGAGCTGCCGAAAGAGCTGCTTCATAAGAAAGGAAGGTAAATGCAATGCGAAATTGGAAAAACGCCGCCCGGCTGGCGGCCTGGCTCCTGGCGCTGCTGCTGACTCTGGGGGCCTGCCCCGGCGTGCTGGCATCGGAGGCGGGGCAGACGGCCAATGCGCCCCAGGCGGACGCCCAGGACACGCTCCGCACGATCACCAGCGCCAACCCGGAGGATGCCGCCGCGCCGGTGACCCGGCTGGACATCCCGGAGGCGGCCCATTTCAAGGATTTTACCTACGGGCAGAATATCCTGTTCAGCGGCATTTACAAGACCCATCGGTTCTATTTCCAGATTCCCGATTACTGGGAGTGCCGGTATGCCTATGCCCAGATTCAGGTGGAGCTGAGCCAGCTGATCCAGGATGTACCGGCATCGCTGACCTTTATGCTCAACGGCAGCCCCATTGCCACCTATCGGATGGACTATCGCAGCGGAAGCACCCAGGTGTTTTATGTGGAGATCCCTCTGGAGGAACTGAAGGAGGGCTACAATTCCCTGGATATCACGGGCTATGTCCGGCTGTATGACGACGACGGCTGCATCGACGATTTCTCCGGGGCAAACTGGGTCAGCGTCCGCAGCGCCTCCTTTGTGCAGGTGGGCTATGACCTGAAGGACTCCGGCAGCCGGATCTGCGATTACCCCTATCCGTTTATGTCCACTCTGAATGACAGCGGCAGCGAGACGGCCATTCTGGTCTCCGACCGCTGCGATACCAATGAGCTGACCGCCGCCCTGCTGCTGCGGGCGGATCTGGGTAGCGAGACGGCGCAGGAGGATCACATCACCCTGGCCCGGCTTTCTGACAGCACCGGCGGTGAGCTGCACCGGGTGGTGATCGGTCTGCGCGGCAATCTGGACGACCACTACCGCGCCGCCGCCGACGCGGCGGCAGGCGGCGAAAGCCTGGAAAAGACCGCTGTGGTGTACGGGATGAAGGAGGGGGACGTGGATACCCTGCTGATCACCTCCGACAGCGGCGAAGCGCTGGTGGAGGCGGCCATGATGCTCATGGACGAATCCCGGGTCAGCCAGGAGAAGAGCACTGTTGCTTTCGTGCGGGAGCACGCGGCGGATTCCATCCGCGCCCAGATCGGCGCGACCCTGGAGTCCGGGAAAATGACGCTGGATTCTCTGGTGGACTCCGGGCTGTACTTCGTCGGCCCGTTCCATCAGGAGGGAGATATTTATCTGCCGTTTTCCGGCGGATATGTGCTGGCGGAATCCGGCATGGTGGATTTGAAATTCCGCTACAGCGAAAACCTGGATTTTGACCGCTCCGTGGTCACCGTTTTCTGGGGCGACGTGCCGGTGAGCAGCAAGCGCCTGAGCCGGGAGAATGCCGGGGGCGACACGCTGTCCTTTACCATGCCGCAGGATGTGGTGGGCACCTACGCCGGGAAGATCACCATTGCCTTTGACCTGGAGCTGCCCGACCTGTTCTGCACCCCCAGAATGGATGAAATGCCCTGGGCCTACGTCACCGGCGACTCCTCGTTCTATCTGCCCGTGGGCGCAGGCGGCAGCTATACGCTGAGCCAGCGGCCGTATCCCTTTGAGGTGTCCTCCCGGTTCAATGAACTGAATGTGGTCATCCCGGAGAACATCACCGCCGCCGAGTTGAATACCCTGGGACGGGTGGCCGCCCTGTACGGCGAGCAGCCCTCCCCCTATGGCAGCCTGAGCGTCAGCTATGCCGACGCCATGACCGCCCAGCAGAGCAAGCCCGGCAACCTGATGGTGGTGGGCACCTACGCGGACAACAGCATGCTCCGGGAGCTGAACGACCAGCTGAGCTTCCGCTACAGCGACACCGGCGTCAGCTTCCTGAGCAACGACGCCATGGTGCTGTCCGAGCAGTATGCAGGCAATATTGCCACCTTGCAGCTGTTCCCCTCGCCCTATGCCGAGGATCGGGCCGTGCTGGTGGTGGGCGCGCTGGACGACGCCGGAATGGAGAATCTGCACAGCTTCCTCAGCGATTCCAAGAACGTGTGGAAGCTGGAAAAGGACACTGCCCTGGTGGATGGCGACCTGGAGGTACGCACCTTCCAGCTGGCAGAGAAAAAGAGCAGCACAGCCACCCCCATCCTGAAGCGGATGCTGGACTCCAACCGGGAGGCGACCATCTTCACCCTGGTAGCCGTGGGCGTAATGGTACTGCTGCTATTGGCCGGTATTCTGATCCTGATCCGAATTTACTGGCGTCAGAAGAAATAAGTAAAGTATGAATCGATCAGCGGCTCTTCAGGGAACCTCTGAATAAATCGTCTGCGGCTGAGCAGCGGATCTTTTTCCCCAGCTGTGCAGTATCAAAAGCGGGAAATACATACAGTATTCCTCCGCTTTTGATACTTTCATCTGGTGAAAAATCTCTCGCTGTCAGCTCTTGCCGATTTAATCAGAGCTTCCTTAGGACTGCCTGAAAGCTGTTATTACGCAAAAACGGCGGCATTTACCCGCCTATATTGCCGGCTTCCAGACGCGCCCTGCCGCTGATCGATAAGCTGTGGCAACACCGCGCAATTGTGTCCGCGAGCCGCAGCCGTCTTTTTGCCCCACTCCTTAAATTGAGGCAAAAATCCTGGCTGGGACTTCTTGACAAATTGTGCGGTGCTGTTCTATAATTACGAAAACGATATAGTTTCTTAAATCGGCGGTTTTCCGCGAGAATATTGTGAGAAACTGCCCAGATTAGGGGGGATATACCCGGTGAAGCCGAAGAAAAATGTATTTGGGTATTTTGTGAATACGCTTTTCCTGATGGGTGTGCTGTACGCACTGGCATGCGGCGTGATTGATCTGGGAACCGGGCGGGAGTATCCGTATTTGCTGCGGGGCACATTTCTTGTGCTGCTGGCGGCGGCATGGGTGCTGCTGAATGCGGCTGCCGCGATGGCGGCGCGGTTGGAGCTGGAGGATGTTGTCCGGCGCAGAAGAATTCTTTTCAACACGCTGGAGGCAGTGCTTGCCGTGGCGGTGCTGGCTGCTGCGGCCTGGGTGCGGATTTACATTGTCCGCACCATCCCGATGCAGCCCGGAATGGACTTTAAGACATTCTACGAGATCGCCGAGCAGCTGAATAACGGAACGCTTCAGAAAAATGCCGCAGGCTATTGCGAATATCTTGCCCTTTTTCCACACGTGTTTGGCTATCCGCATTTTCTCTCCACATTGTTTTGCCTGTATGGGACAAGGGTCAGCGTCGCCCAATATGCGAATGTCGCGCTGTCTGTTGCCACGGTATTTCTGGTTTACCGAACTGGGCGGCTGGCAGGCGGACGGCTGGCGGGCCTGACGGCGCTGGTGCTCTCCGCGTTCTGGCCCTCGCAGGTGCTGTTTGTCACCATGGCGGCGAGTGAATTCCTATTCTCATTCTGGATGATGCTGGGCGTATACCTGTTCGTGCTTTCCATTAAAACCTGCACGGCGCAGGCGCGGCATCCGGGGCTTGGCGTGCTGCTGTACATTGCGATTGGTCTGGCATTGGGAATTGCTGCAACGGTTCGGCCGATGGCAGTCATCGTGGTTATCACCATTCTCCTGTGCGTCTTCCCCCAGAAGCTGTTTTTATCCGCTGAAAGGATGGAGCATCCGTCCATTTCCATGATGATCCTTTCCGCCGGTTGGATGAGATGCCTCATTGTTATCCTCTGCTATGTTCTGATTACCACCGGCAATAACATATCCATTGAGCAAAGCATCGGCCGAAGGATTGCCGGCGGCGGCACCTCCTTTGGCTATAACCTGCTGGTTGGCCTGAATACTGCCTCCGAGGGCGGATGGAGCGCGGAGGATTCGGATTTCCTGTATCGTTCCTACGCTGAAACCGGCGATGCAGACCAGGCGCACCTTGCATGCAGAGATCTTGCCCTTGTCAGACTGACGGGTGATTCGGCAGCCAATATAAATCTGTTCCTGCGGAAGTATCACGCATTGTGGAGCAATGATGATTACGGCAGAGCATGGAATGCGCTGCTTTTGGGCGAGCAGGGGAATCTGACGCCGGCGCGGGAAAGCTTCCTGCGCAGCGCGGGAGACGTGGCCAATGTCTATTATCTGCTCTGCCTTGCCCTGGCAGGGGTGGCGGGCATCTTCCTGTGGCGCAAGGGAAACGATACAGAGTACATCTTTGTGCTGATATTTGTCGGCACCGCCGGGCTGCATCTGTTTGTGGAAAATCAGAACCGTTATCACTATCAGGCTTTGTTCATGCTTGCACTGTTGGCCGGGTGTGCCGTCAGTGGGATCTACCGCATGAACCGGGCCAAGGTTCTGAAGCTCCGGGAGGAGAAGGAGGCCCGGCAGGCGGCGCTGCGGGAAAGGCAGGAGCGCATTGAGAAGAAGCACCGGGACGAGGAGGAGTTGACAGACCTGCGGAAAAAGGCCATGCAGAGCAAGTTTGACATGAAGGATGCTTTGGAGCGGAATCTGATCCGGGTCACGGTCACCGAGGCCTACCGACGGGAGGATAAGCAGGATGAAGCATGACCTTACCCGGCGGGAAAAGCTTGGACTGGCGCTGGGGGTGCTGCTGATCGTGCTGAATCTGTGCGGCCTGTGGCTGCTGCTGCGAAGGCAGACCCGCCCGATGCCGTCGCCGGAGCCGACCGCGCCGATAAGCACCGGCGCTGCGGAGCCGACGCTGGCGGGGGAGGACTTCTTTCTGCCGGAAAATCTGGCCTTTGGAGAGAAACTGCCGGTCACCCAGTTCCAGGATGGAGCGGGGCAGACCGTGGATTTGCTGCAGGCCTATCCCGGCCAGCGCTTGGTGCTGATGTACTGGGGCAGCTGGTGCCCCTACTGCGAGGAGCAGCTGGAAAGCCTGGAGCAGTTCCAAAGGAGCATTGCGGCGCAGGGGAATACCCGGCTGATCCTGGTGAACAAAACCGATGCCGGGAAGGAAGAGACGATCCAGACGGGGGAAACGTATTTGCGCCAGAAGCAATGGGATCAATACGATCACGTGTATGACGTGGACTTGGAGGCCTACCGCGCCTATGGCATGAAGCGAATCCCCACCACCATTATAACGGATGAGGCTGGTTACGTCCGGGCGGCAGAGAGTAAGGTTCTCAGCGCGGAGGCGCTGGAGGAGCTGCTGGAGCAGGCCAGGTTTGGCAACGGAAAAAAGCAGCTGGCCTTCCTGGAAAAGAACATGATGAATGCTGACGGCGGCGTTTACACCGCCTATTGGGATGCCTCCGGCGCGTCCCCCAAGGGGCATGATGTACTCAGCGAGTCCATGGGGCTTCTGATGCGCTGCGCGGTGCAGCTGGAAGATCAGACGCTGTTTGACCGCTGCTGGGACTATGTTTCCCGAAAGATGCTGCGCGATGGGGTGTGCGTTTGGTATGTGACGGAGGATGGCGCGCAGGGCACCTCCAATGCACTGCTGGATGACCTGCGCATTGCCAGAGCCCTGTACGAGGCAGAGGAAAAGTGGGGCGGCTACGCGCAGCCGCTGAAGGCGCTGGCCGCCGGAATCCAAAGCAGGAATACCTACAGAGGGCAGCTTTGCTCTTTCTATGATTTCCGGCAGAAAAAGACCGGCAGAAGCATTTCCCTGGCCTATGGCGACTTCGCAGCGCTGGACGCGCTGGCGCAGGTGCAACCGGAATATGCCGGCCTGCGGGAGGCGCTGCTGCAAATCGTCCAGGACGGCTTCATCGGCGAGCAGCTTCCGCTGTACTATGCCTCCTTTGACTACCGCAGCGGAAAATACAGCCGGGACAGCCTGAACACCGCCGAGGCGCTGCTGACGGTGTACCACCTCAGTGAGATCGGTCAGGCGCGGCAGGAGACGCTGCAATGGCTGAAAAATGAATTGCAGGCCGGTACCCTGGCCGCTCGCTACCGGGTGGACGGCGGGGTGGTGGCAGGCTTCCAGTATGATTCCACGGCGGTATTTGCCATCGCGGCCCTGATCGGCCAGTCCACCGGCGACGGGGAGCTTTACCGCCTGGCCAGGCAGAAAATGGAGCAGTACTGGCTCCAGGATCAGGACGACCCGCTTTACGGCGCCTTTTCCCAGAAGGAGGACGGAAGCGACATCCAATCCTTTGACCAGCTGCTGCCCTTGACCGTTTATTGCCAGGGTCAGAATGTGCGGTTTTAGGGGAACCTATGCGGAAGAACGGACAGCCGGGCATTTTGGCCAGACAGGTTTCCAAACGGGTTGAAAACAGTGTTTACGATAAAAAAGGGGATGTGATGAGCATGGGACGCAACAGCTCTCTTGTCAGACAGAGACGCTTCAACAATGCAGACCTTATGGGCATGATCTTCGCAGCGGCGGTGCTTGCCGTGCTGCTTTTGAGCATCCTTTCAGCTGATCGCCTGGGCACGATAGACAATGGACGCTATGCGCAGACGATGCAGGCTGCCGGGCTGGAATACCTGCCGGAGGATCTGGAAAACCCGGACACACTGCAATATGATCATGTAATTGAGCGCTATGGCTATGGCAGCTTTTCTTACTGGAAGCTGCTTGCGCCGAATGGCGAATGCAGCGTGATTTACCCGATTGCGGTGGTGCGGCTTTTGACGCAGCCCTTCGGCATCCCTTTTTCCACGCAGTACCTGGCAATTGTTTATGCGCTGCTGTTTGCGGCCGGTACTTATATCCTGGTTAAGAGCTGCTGCTTTCTGGGCGGCTGGGTCGGGGCAATTCCGGGGGCATTTCTTTTTCTGGCAGCTGCGGACAGGAACTTGACAGCGTACTTCAATTCCCTTTATAATGTGGGTATGACGGTTGTGGGGCTGCTGCTCCTGGCTGCTTCCTCCATGCGGATGTTTACCTACGGAAAGACACGGCCCGGGAGAAGCCTGGCGCTGTTTTTGCTGGCGGCGGTTCTCTGCCTGAATTCCTCGGTGCTGTCCATCCTGTTCGCACCGGCTGCGGTTTTTGCTGGACTGGCGGCGCTGACGGCGGCGGTAAGGGAGGAGCGTATCCGCCTGAAGGGCGCTTTCGGTGTGATCTTGATTTTGGCGGCGGCTGTTTTTTCCTCTGTGCAGTATCAGAACGAAAGCCCGGATATTCAGTCCGATGCCTCGGTTTATCATTCGGCGTTCATTGGCTTTTTGGAGGCATCCGATGATCCCAAGGCAGATCTGGCGGAGTTCGGCCTGGATGAAAGCTATCTTGCCGATATCGGAAAAACCTATTATTATCCTGCGGAGGACTATCGTCATTGCCCCTGGGAGGACAGCGCGCTGTTTGAAAAGCTGACGCGATCCTCGGTTCGCTCGTTTTTCCTGCGTCACCCAATAAGATTGATCCAGACGGCCAGACGGCAGGCAGAGCAGTATAATCATTTCGAGTCCAGCGTGGTTTCACGGGCTGCCGGGGACGGACAGACGGAGCACGTATGGAGTGCTGCGGATACGCTGATGAAAATGCTCCTGCCGGGAGAATACACGGCCGTGGCGCTGCTTGTGCCGGAGCTGGCGGCCGCGGTATGGCTGGCGGTGCGGCTTTGGAGAAAGGGAAAGCTGATTTCCTTGCTGGCAGCGTTGGCTGCGATCTGCTATGGAGCGGGCAGCATTTTCTTTGTGCCCATGCATCTGCGGTATATGGGCCGGGAATTCCTGGCCTCTGCGCGGATCGTCGGGGTATTTGGCGCATTGGTCGGCATTTCCGGCGTGTGTGTGGCTGCGGGGGATTTTATCCGGGTTACATCGGAATGGTTCCGTGCCGGTCAGGAGGATCCGAGAGTATTGTATCGCCTGACGGATTGGCAGGGCTGCCTTTCACCCAGCGCGGGGCGCCGCTTTTCGTTGGCGGCCATCGCGCAAAGCCGGGCGGCAGGCACCTTCCTTGTTTTTCTGCTGGCTTTTTCCATGTCAGCAATCATTCAGCTGCTGCCCATGCGGGCAGGGTGCGTCAACAACGGCGATTATGGCCGTATGATGGAGCAGCTGGGCCTGAACTGGCAGGACACGATCCTGCATCAGGTCGATGCGCAGGCGAACCATTTCGTGATTGAGAATTATGCCTACAGAAGCGGGTTCGACTGGAGGACGCTTACCTCGCTGAGTCCAAAGTACAGTCTGATTTATCCGGCCTCCCTGGTGCGGCTGATATGCTTTTTTACGGGGCAGACGTTCAGCACCTGGTATATGAGCATGATTATGAATGCGGTGCTGGTGGCCTGCATCGTGTCGATTACATATGACCTCTATGGGATGTACGGAAGCGGCGCTGCGCTCTTTGGCAGTCTGCTGTGCGGCGTGTTCCTGTGCGAGGGATATCTTGTCTGGTTCAATTCCCTGTTCGGCGAGGGCTGCATTTTGCTTGGCGCTTTCATGGTGATTGCCTGCTGTGTCCATCTGGCGGTCAACCCGGAAAGAAAATGCTGGCTCAGTGTGCTGCTACTCCTGTTCAGCGCCCGTTTTCTTTTATGCGCAAAGGCGCAGATGCTGGTGGCGCTGCCGGTTGTGATGGCCTTGATTGCCGCCTTTTCCATTCTCCACCGTCCGCGGGCGGCGATAGGCAGGGCCATTTACGCCGCGGCTGTGCTGGTGGGCTGCGCACTGATTTGTGTGGACTGTGTGACGGTATACCGTGACGATGCAAAGATTTCCCGGCGGCAGACGGTTTGGCAGTCCACTTTTTTCGGGGCGCTGATGATCTCCGACGATCCAGAGGGCGCGATGGAGGAGCTGGGAATCGATAAACGCATGCTGCCGGATATTGGAAAGGATGCCTACCACAGCGACGAGGATTATGTGATCAGTCCCAATTCCCCGGAGGCTGACGCGGCGTTTTTTGACCATGTGAATACTCTTACCATGGTGGGGTACTACCTGCGCCATCCCGGCCAGCTGTGGAGGATGCTGAACCACGCAGCCAGCACATCCCAAACGATGTATACCGGCTTCCGGGCGTACCTCGGTCAGGACTATGCCCAGCCCCATGACCAGGTGCAGCGCTTCGGGCTGTGGGAGCTTTGGCGGAATTTTTTCACGTTCGGGAGCTTTGTGAGCTATGTGCTGCTGTACGGCGCGCTGATCGCCCTGCGCGTTTTCGGCGTTCTGCGGCGGAAAGAGGCGGATATCCGACGGAAAATGCTTGCAGTGATATATCTTGGCATTCTCTTGATAGGAGCTGTGCAGTATCCGCTGTCCGTCATTGGAAACGGCTTTGCGGACAATCATAAGCAGATGTTTGGCTTTATGCTATGCCATGATATTTTAACCCTTGTGAATCTGACGGTGGGATTTCGCTTCCTGGGACGTCACGGGCCGGAATTGCTGGCGAAGCTTCGGCTCACCCGGCGTCCGATGCGGGAGCAGGTGCACATGTAAGGAGATAACATGAGTAAGAAAAAGATGATGCTCGTATTCGGCACCCGGCCGGAGGCCATTAAAATGTGCCCGCTGGTCAAGGAGCTGAAAAAGCGGGAGCGCCTTCAGACCGTGGTATGCGTCACCGGCCAGCACCGGCAGATGCTGGACAGTGTGCTGAGTGTATTCCAGGTCACGCCGGACTATGACCTGAATATTATGAAGGACAATCAGACGCTGTTCGACGTGACAAGCAATGTGCTGCTGCGGATGAAATCCGTGCTGGAGCTGGAAAAGCCGGATATCGTCCTGGTGCACGGCGACACCACCACCGCCAGCGCGGCGGCCCTGGCCTGCTTCTACCTGCGCATCCCCGTGGGCCATGTGGAGGCCGGGCTGCGCACCTATGATATCTACAGCCCCTACCCGGAGGAAATGAACCGCCGGCTTATCGGCATCTTAGCCCAGTATCATTTCGCCCCCACCCGGACGGCAAAGCAGCACCTTTTGGCAGAGCAGACCGAGGAAAGCCGGATCTTCGTCACCGGCAATACGGGCATCGATGCCATGGCAACAACGGTGCGGGAGGACTATCGCCACCTGGAGCTGGAATGGGCGGCGGATTCCCGGCTGATCCTGATTACCGCACACCGCCGGGAAAATCTGGGCGAGCCAATGGAGCACATGTTCCGCGCCATCCGCCGGATCGTGGACGAATTTTCGGATGTAAAGGCAATCTACCCGGTGCATCTGAATCCCGCCGTCCGCGCCTGCGCGAAGAAATACCTGGGCGGCTGTGATCGGATTCACCTGATCGAGCCGCTGGATGTGCTGGATTTTCACAATTTTCTGAATCACTGCCATCTGGTGCTCACCGACAGCGGCGGCATCCAGGAGGAGGCCCCCGGCCTGGGTAAGCCCGTGCTGGTGATGCGGGATACCACCGAGCGCCCCGAGGGCATTGCCGCCGGAACGCTGAAGCTGGCCGGAACAAGGGAAGAGGAGATATACCGCCTGTTCCGCCTGCTGCTGACAGACAGGGCGGAATATGAGAAAATGTCCAGGGCGTCCAACCCCTATGGCGACGGCCACGCCTGTGAGCGCATCGCGGATGTGCTGGAATTCGGAAGCTGTGAGGAGATCGACTGATATGAAAGATACTGTGCTGTATATTGTGATTCCATGCTACAATGAGGAGGCGGTGCTGCCTGTTACCGCGCCCATGTTTTTGAACAAAATCAACGAGCTGGCAGCTGCCGGGCACATATCTCCTGCCAGCCGGGTACTTTTTGTCAATGACGGCTCCAAGGACAAAACCTGGGAGATCATCAAAGCCCTTTCCCAGGAGGAACCGCACTACTTGGGCATCAGTCAGAGCCGCAACCGGGGACACCAGAATGCAGTGCTGGCAGGCCTGATGGAGGCGATGGATCACTGCGATATCACCATCTCCATCGACTGTGACGGGCAGGATGATATCAACGCCATGGATCAGATGGTGGCAGCTTACGATGACGGCTGCGAGATCGTCTACGGTGTGCGCAGCAGCAGAGAGACGGACACGTTTTTCAAGCGTTTCACGGCTGAGAGCTTCTACCGGGTGATGAACTGGATGGGCGCAGAGGTGGTGTTTAACCACGCAGACTACCGTCTGATTTCCAACCGGGCACTGCGGGAGCTTTCCAAATTCAAGGAGGTCAATATCTTCCTGCGGGGTATGGTTCCCCTGGTCGGCTTTAAGAGCACCAGCGTGTACTATGCCCGGGCGGAGCGCCTGGCCGGAAAGAGCCATTATCCGCTGAAAAAGATGCTTCTGCTTGCGTTCGACGGCATCACCAGCCTGTCGGTCAAGCCCATTCGGCTGATTACCGGGTTTGGTGTGCTTGTGGCGGGGCTGAGCTTTATTGGAATCATCTGGGCGGTGGTGCGCAGCTTAATCGGCGCGACGGTCTCCGGCTGGACGAGCACCACCTGCATCCTGTGCTTCCTGGGCGGTATTCAGCTGCTGTCGCTGGGTATCATTGGCGAGTATATCGGCAAAATCTATCTGGAGACCAAGGCCCGCCCCCGCTACATCATTAGCGAGCGAACCGGCGATGAAAAGCAGGAACAGCCCACAGAAGAATAATCTTTCCCAGAAGCCGGAGCGTCCTTGCTGGATGCTCCGGCTCTCTTGACAAGCGGGGGAAAACGCCGTATGATGGGCCAAAGAGGTGAGATGGATGTACCGTATTTTTATTGTGGAGGATGACGAGGGAATCGCCCGGGGGGTCAGTCAGCTGGTGAGCGCCTGGGGGATGGAAGCGGTGACCGTCCGGGATTTTCGGAATGTCTCCGGGGAGTTTGCCGCCTGCAAGCCGCAGCTGGTGCTGATGGATATTGGGCTGCCCTTTATGAACGGCTATCACTGGTGCAGCGAGATTCGGCGGGTGTCCAAGGTGCCCATTATTTTCCTGTCCTCCGCGTCGGATAATATGAATATCATCATGGCCATGAACATGGGGGCGGATGACTTTATTGCAAAGCCCTTCGACGGCAGCGTCCTGATTGCCAAGATGCAGGCGCTGCTGCGCCGGGCCTATTCCTTTGGCGAGAGCAGCCCCGTGCTGGAGCACCGGGGAGCCATGCTGAATACCGACGACAATTCCCTTGTCTACCAGGGAAAGCAGATCAGCCTGTCCAAGAATGAATACCGCATTCTTCTGGAGCTGATGAGGAGCCGGGGCAAGGTGGTCAGCCGGGAGAGGCTGATGGAGGCGCTGTGGCAGACCGATGATTTTGTGGATGAAAACGCTCTGACGGTGAACGTGGGCAGGCTGCGCAAAAAGCTGGAGGCTGCCGGGCTGAATGACTTCATCGTGACAAAATTCGGCGTGGGCTATCTGATCGACTGAGGTGCGGGATGAAACGGGATCGGCTTGCAACATTAAGATATCTGGCGCTGCTGCTTCTGTGCGGCGGAATTTTTGCCGTGACCTTCCGGCTGTTCCACCTGCCGGTGGCGGCGGCACTGTATCCCAGCGCGCTGTGTACGCTGGTGCTGCTGTGCGTGTTCGGATGGGAGCATTGGCGCAGGAAACGAAAGCTGGAAAAGCTCGCCGCCCTGGCCGCTCTGCCGGATGATCTGCCGGAGCGGCTGGAGGAATTTACGGGCGAGGAGGACGCCGCCTATCGGGCGATCATCCTGGGTCTGGCCCGCCGGGCCGAGGAGGCCCAGCGGGAGACCCAGCGCCGGGAGGAGGAGCGGAAGGACTACTACACCACCTGGGTGCACCAGATCAAAACGCCCATTGCCGCCATGCGTCTGATGCTGGAAAGTGAGGATTCGTCCTTCAGCCGCAGCCTGGGCGAGGAGCTTCAGCGCATTGAGCAGTACGCGGAAATGGTACTGACCTACCAGCGGCTGGACAGCGTGGACACGGACTATGTGTTCCGGGAGTGCTGCCTGGATAAGCTGGTAAAGGGAGCCATCCGCAAATTTGCCGCCCAGTTTATCCGCAAGGGGCTTCGCCTGGAATACACACCCATCGAGCAGAGTGTGGTCACGGACGAGAAGTGGCTCACCTTCGTGGTCGAGCAGCTGCTGTCCAACGCCCTCAAGTACACGCCCCAGGGGGCGGTGTCCATCTACTGGGAAGGTGGCTTCCTGTGCATCCGGGATACCGGCATCGGCATCGCGGCGGAGGATCTGCCCCGTATCTTCGACCGGGGCTACACCGGCGGCAATGGCCGAAGCGACAAAAAGGCCACGGGGCTGGGGCTTTACCTGTGCCGCCGCATCTGCGCGAATCTGGGCCACGGCATTTCCGCCCAGTCCGTCCCCAGCCAGGGGACGCTGATCCGCCTGGATCTGCGCCCCGGAGAAAACGTATATGAATAAAAAAGAAGCTGGAGCATCCTCCGGCTTCTTTCATAAATATGACAATCTTGTTCGTTTTGCCTGCCATACTGTAATGCAAATCGCGGGCGGGGGGAGGCTGGATGCAGTATAATGGTGCCACCAAAGGAAAGGAAGTAACGAAAAATGAAAAAGATGAACCGCACCATTTGCCTGATCGCCTTTCTGGCTGTGGCTGCCCTGTGCGCGAAAAGAAATATCAGCGAGGAAGAGGAGGACGAACAATGAGCCTGCTGACGGTTGAGCATCTGAAAAAGGTATACACCACCCGCTTCGGCGGAAACAGCGTGGAGGCCCTGCGGGATGTGAATTTCACCGTGGAGCGGGGTGAGTACACCGCCATCATGGGTGAGTCCGGCTCCGGCAAGACCACGCTGCTGAATATCCTGGCTGCTTTGGATAAGCCCACCTCCGGCACCGTGCTGCTGGAGGGCAAGAATCTGGCAAACATCAAGGAAAAGGACATCGCGGCCTTCCGCCGGGATAACCTGGGCTTTGTGTTCCAGGAATTCAATCTGCTGGATACCTTCAATCTGGAGGACAACATCTATCTTCCCATGGTGCTGGCCGGAGTCCCTTACCCGCAGATGAGGGAGGTGCTTGCCCCCATTGCGGCGGAGCTGGGCATTGCCCACCTGCTGAAGAAGTATCCCTATGAGGTCTCCGGCGGCCAGAAGCAGCGGGCGGCGGTGGCCCGCGCGCTGATGATGAAGCCCAAGATCGTCCTGGCCGACGAACCCACCGGCGCGCTGGATTCCAAGTCCACCGACGAACTGCTGCGCCTGTTCGGCCAGATCCACAAGGGCGGCCAGACCATCCTGATGGTCACCCACTCCGTCAAGGCCGCCAGCTGCGCCGACCGGGTGCTGTTCATCAAGGATGGTCAGGTATTCCACCAGCTCTACCGGGGCCAGTGCAATAACGAGCAGCTGTATCAGAAGATATCGGATACCCTGACCATGCTCCAGACGGGAGGCGACGAGGCGTGAAAAAAGCGCTCTATTTCCGCCTGGCCTGCTCCGGCATCCGAAAGAACCGAAAGCTGTACATCCCCTATCTGCTCACCGCCATCGGCATGGTGATGATGAGCCACATCATGCAGTGCCTCAGCTACGCCCCGGCGCTGAATGCCATGCGGGGCGGCGGCCAGATGGGGATGATCCTGTCGCTGGGCAAAATCGTGGTGGCGGCATTCGCGGCGCTGTTCCTGCTGTATACCAATTCGTTTCTCATTCGCCGCCGGTATCGGGAGTTCGGTCTTTACAATGTGCTGGGCATGGACAAAAACGCTCTGTGCCGGGTGGTGCTCTGGGAAAATCTGATCGTGGCGGCGCTGGGCCTGGCCCTGGGCATCGGCCTGGGAACGCTGCTGTATAAGCTGGCAGAGCTGGGCCTGGTAAACATGGTGCGCGGCCGGGTGGATTATACCTTTACCGTCCGGGCGGAAAGCTTTGTGTATACGCTGATCGTCTTCGCCATTATTTTTGCGCTGGTGACGGTGCGCTCTCTGATCCAGGTGCGCCTGTCCCGTCCCATGGAGCTGCTGCGCAGCGAGAGCGCGGGGGAGAAGCCGCCGAAGGCGAATTACCTCCTGGGCCTGCTGGGCATGGCGCTGCTGGGCGGGGCCTATTATATGGCCGTCACCATCTCCAACAGCATGGATGCCGTCAGCCTTTTCTTTGTTGCGGTGCTGATGGTCATTGCTGCAACCTATCTGATGATGATCTCCGGTAGCGTGGTGCTGTGCCGCCTGCTGCAAAAATGGAAGAGCTATTACTATAAAAAGCAGCACTTCGTCTCCGTTTCCTCCATGGCCTACCGCATGAAGCGCAACGGCGCGGGCCTTGCCTCCATCTGCATCCTGGCGACCATGGTGCTGGTGATGATCTCCTCCACCAGCAGCCTGTACATCGGCGCGGAGGACTCTTTGAAAGCCCGCTATGCCCATGACAGCGGCTTTTCGGTGGATGTGCGGGTGCCGCAGGGAATGGACGAGGCCCACAGCAAGGAAATCCTGGATAATTTCCACAGGATCTATGCGGAAAATCAGGTGGAGCCGACGGCGGAGGAGTATTATTTTTACGCCTCAATTGCGGCAGCCATGGCAGACAGCGAGGCCCAGCCGGATCGCTCGGAGGTCGACCAGGTGGGAGGCTATGGGAATCTGCGCCTGCTGACGTTCCTGAGCCAGGCGGATTATAATCGGATGTACGGGACGGATGTGAAGCTGCAGCCAGGTCAGGCGTTGATCGATCTTCATAACTGCACCTATGATTGGGACACTATGAAGATACACGGCATGGAATTCCAGATCGTGGGCAATACCGCCCAGCATATTGTGACGGGGGAGATATCCGTATCCGTGATCCCCACCATTACGCTGATCGTATCCAATCTTCAAGAGCTGGAGCCGCTGACCAGCTTGAAATACACCTTTTCCGGCAGCCAGACCGTGCGGAATATGCTCGGCTGCGAGTTCTACTACGGTGCGGACTTTGACCTGCCGGAGGATTGGATCGTGGCGATTCACGAGATGATGAGCGACAGCATCCCGGCGCTTCCCATGGCGGCAAACGGCATCGGCTGGTCCAGCGAGTGCCAGGCGCTGCAGCGGGAGAGCTTCTATATCACCTATGGCGGCCTGTTCTTCATCGGCATCATGCTCAGCATCATCTTCATTGCGGCGGCTGCGCTGATTATCTACTACAAGCAGGCCAGCGAGGGCTATGAGGATCAGTCCCGCTTTGCCATCATGCGCAAGGTGGGCATGACCCAGCAGGATATTAAGAAAAGCATCAATTCCCAGGTGCTCACAGTGTTTTTCACGCCCCTGCTGATGGCAGGCGTCCACCTTGCCTTCGCTTTCCCTCTGGTATGGCAGCTGCTGCAAATGTTCAACCTGCGTAACAAGCAGCTCGTCATCCTGACCAACGTGGGCTCGTTCCTGATCTTCTGTGTTTTCTACGTGGTCATCTATAAATTCACCGCCCACGCCTACTACCGCATCGTCAGCGGAAAGGAAAGGGACTAAGCCAAATCGGTACACCCCGTAGGGGCGGATATTAGCCGCCCGCAGTCTCGCGGAATTGAGCTGTCAGTTGAATGAAAATAGCCAAAAGCTTTTGAGTTCGTAGGGGGCGGCAATCTGCCGCCCCGCTGGGTACCGGGATTGAGCGGTTCGTCTGTACAGCTCACGTTCGTTACCTTTCGGGCGGCTAATATCCGCCCCTACGCACTCAAAGTGTTTAACACCGTACCTTTTTAACCAACTCTCTCTCAAAACCATCACCTGAGTGCCCTCTTCAGTCGCTGCGGCGACAGCTAATTAATTATTGTATCATTGCCACCGGCAATGATTGTTATTAAAGATTCGCTGCGCTCTGCAACACCCCTCAGGGAAGCTTGGGGATGTATCCTTTTTGGGTATACGTTGTTCGTTACTGCTATCGAAACCGTGGGGTTGAGGGTCGACAAAATTGCCGACCCCTACGGGGACGGTTGACGGGTGAAGCGGGTGTGCTGGCATAAAAAAGCAAGGCGAATTCGTATGGCCTCAGGTGGGCTGCTGCGAATTCGCCTTGTTTTTTATTATGCGGTGGGCGCTTGGAAGGTGGGCTTTTCAGGGAGGGCGGGGGCGTGTTTGGTCATAAAAACAAAAAATCGGGGACATAAATGTCCTCGAAATGGCAGAAAAACTAATTGACAAACAAAGCCAGATGATATAGAATAGTAGTCCATAGTGTGATACTATGCCCAACTGTGGCCTATCCCACACACGCATTCTATCACAGGGCGGGGCGGCTGTCAAGAGGTAAGTTTGCAATAAATGACAACGGCTCCCGGCGTATCAAAGTAAGCGACACATTCCGAAAGAAAGGCTGTGATGATCCATATGGCAATGGTCAAGGACGTAATGTTCGGTAAGACCATGCGTAAGTCCTACGCAAAGTATGAAGAGATTCTGGAAATCCCCAACATGCTGAAGATCCAGAAGGACTCCTACCAGTGGTTCCTGGACGAAGGATTGCGTGAGGTGTTCAAGGATGTGGGCACCATTACCGACTTCTCCGGCAAGCTGGAGCTGAGCTTCCTGGATTACACCATGGAGGACAAGCCCAAGTACACCATCGAGGAGTGCAAGGAGCGGGACACCACCTACGCGAAGCCCATCAAGGTGCGCATTCGTCTGCGCAATACGGAGACGGACGAAATCAAGGAGCAGGAGATCTTCATGGGCGACTTCCCCGTGATGACCAACGGCGGCACCTTCGTGATCAACGGTGCAGAGCGCGTTATCATCTCCCAGATCGTCCGCAGCCCCGGTATGTACTACGGTCACGAGGTGGACAAGGCAGACCAGCATACCTATACCGCCACCGTCATTCCCTACCGCGGCGCATGGCTGGAATACGAGACTGACAACTCCAACGTATTCTGGGTGCGCATCGATAAGAACCGCAAGCTGCCCATCACCAGCCTGATCCGTGCCCTGGGCGTCAGCACCGACGAGCAGATCAAGCAGATGTTCGGCGAGGACGAGCGTATCCTTGCCACGCTGGAGAAGGATCCCTGCAAGACCAAGGAGGATTCTCTGCTGGAGATTTACCGCCGCCTGCGTCCCGGCGAGCCTCCCACGGTGGAGACGGCCATTGCCCATCTGGAGGGGCTGCTATTTGACGCCCACCGCTACGATGTGTCCAAGGTCGGCCGCTATAAATTCAATAAGAAGATGGATATCTGGAGCCGACTGTCCGGCCAGGAGGCGGCGGAGCCGATCACCGATCCCATCACCGGCGAAATCCTGGTGATGCCCGGTGACTTCATCTCCCGTGCCCAGGCTCACGAGCTGAGCGCCAAGGGCGTCAACGAGGCCGTGATCCGCATCGGCGATTACAAGGTGAAGGTGTTCTCCAACAACATGGTGGACATGGCCGGCTTCGTGGACTTCGATCCCAAGCAGTACGGTATCAAGGAGAAGGTGCGCTTCTCCGTCCTGCGGGAGATGCTGGATACCGTCCCTGCCGACGGCTGGAAGGAAGCCATCGAGGAGCGGATGGACGATCTGATCCCCAAGCACATCATTGTGGATGATATCATGGCCTCCATCAACTACCTGAACTGCGTGGCCATGGGCGTCGGCACCCCCGACGATATCGACCACCTGGGCAACCGCCGCCTGCGCTGCGTGGGCGAGCTGCTGCAGAACCAGTTCCGCATCGGCTTCTCCCGTCTGGATCGGGTGATCCGGGAGCGCATGACCGTGCAGGATCTGGATTCCGTCACCCCCCAGAGCCTGATCAACATCCGGCCTGTGACGGCGGTTATCAAGGAGTTCTTCGGCTCCTCCCCGCTGTCCCAGTTCATGGATCAGAATAACCCCCTGGCCGAGCTGACCCATAAGCGCCGCCTGTCCGCCCTGGGCCCCGGCGGTCTGAGCCGCGACCGGGCGTCCTTCGATGTGCGTGATATTCACTACACCCATTATGGCCGCATGTGCCCCATCGAGACCCCTGAAGGCCCCAACATCGGCCTGATCAACTACCTGGCCACCTTTGCCAAGATCAATGAGTACGGCTTCGTAGAGGCTCCCTACCGCAAGGTGGACAAGGCCACCGGCTTTGTCACCAAGGATGTGGAGTACATGACCGCCGACGTGGAGGACGATTACTACGTCGGTCAGGCCAGCGAACCTCTGGACGAAAACGGCTGCCTGGCCAATGCCCGTATCACCTGCCGCCACCGCAACGAGATCATCGAGGTGGACCGCAACATGATCGACTACGTGGATGTATCGCCGCGTATGATGATCTCCATCGCCACCTCCTTCATTCCCTTCCTGCAGAACGACGACGCCAACCGTGCCCTGATGGGCGCGAACATGCAGCGTCAGGCCGTGCCCCTGCTGACCACCGAGCCGCCCGTCGTTGCCACCGGCATCGAGCACAAGGCTGCCGTGGACAGCGAGGTCTGCATCAAGGCCACCAAGCCCGGTGTGGTCACTGCCGTTTCCGCTACGGATATCTCCGTGCGCTACGACGACGGCGAGACCGCTACCTACCATCTGACCAAGTTTGCCCGCAGCAATGCCGGCACCTGCATCAACCAGCGGCCCAACGTGGTGGTTGGCGAGCGGGTGGATACCGAGCAGATCATTGCCGACGGCCCCAGCTGCTCCGGCGGCGAGGTTGCCCTGGGCAAGAACGTGCTGATTGGCTTCGTCACCTGGGAGGGCTACAACTACGAGGACGCCATCCTGCTCAATGAGCGCCTGGTGCGCGAGGATGTGTTTACCTCCATCCACATTGAGGAGCATGAGACCGAGGCCCGCGATACCAAGCTGGGGCCTGAGGAGATCACCCGCGATATCCCCAATGTGGGCGAGGATGCACTGAAGGATCTGGACGAGGAGGGCATCATCCGCGTGGGCGCGGAGGTGCATTCCGGCGATTACCTGGTGGGCAAGGTCACCCCCAAGGGCGAGACCGAGCTGACCCCTGAGGAGCGCCTGCTGCGCGCCATCTTCGGCGAGAAGGCAAGAGAGGTTCGTGATACCTCCCTGAAGGTGCCCCACGGCGAGAGCGGCATCGTGGTGGACGTGAAGGTGTTCACCAAGGAGAATTCCGACGAGCTGGCCCCCGGCGTCACCAAGTCCGTCCGTGTGTATATTGCCCAGAAGAGAAAGATCTCCGTGGGCGACAAGATGGCCGGCCGTCACGGCAACAAGGGCGTGGTGTCCCGCGTCCTGCCGGAGGAGGATATGCCCTTCCTGCCCGACGGTACGCCGCTGGATATCGTGCTGAACCCCCTGGGCGTGCCTTCGCGTATGAACATCGGTCAGGTGCTGGAAGTGCACCTGGGCTATGCCGCCCGCGCTCTGGGCTGGAACGTCGCTACCCCCGTGTTCGACGGCGCCAACGAGAAGGACATCCGCGAGACTCTGAAGGAGGCCGGACTGCGGGAGGACGGCAAGACCATCCTGTACGATGGCCGCACCGGCGAGCCCTTCGACAATCTGGTAACCGTTGGCTACCCCTACTATCTGAAGCTCCATCACCTGGTTGATGATAAGATTCACGCCCGCTCCACCGGCCCGTATGCCCTGGTCACCCAGCAGCCTCTGGGCGGCAAGGCCCAGTTCGGCGGCCAGCGCTTCGGCGAAATGGAGGTCTGGGCGCTGGAGGCCTACGGCGCTGCCTATACCCTGCAGGAGATTCTGACCGTCAAGTCCGACGACGTGACGGGCCGTGTCAAGACCTACGAGGCCATCGTCAAGGGCGCCAACATTCCCAAGCCCGGCGTGCCTGAATCCTTCAAGGTTCTGGTCAAGGAGCTGCAGGCTCTGTGCCTGGATATCCGCGTGCTGGATGAAAACGGCAACGAGATCGAGCTGAAGGACGAGGACGACGATGACGAGATCGTCTACAGCTCCGACGACCGCGGCGACACGGTGGTGGGAGACACCGACGAGGTGCTGGACTCCGGCTTCGTGATCGATGAGGATGGCCCTGAGGATATTATGGATGTGTTCGGCGATCTGGAAGACGGCGACGCCGAGACGATAGAAGACTAAGGAGGCGCACTTATGGCAAATGCCACCTTTGATGCCATTAAGATCGGCATCGCTTCGCCGGAGATGATCCGGCAGTGGTCTTACGGCGAGGTCAAGAAGCCTGAGACCATCAACTACCGCACCCTGAAGCCGGAGCGGGACGGCCTGTACTGCGAGCGCATCTTTGGGCCGCAGAAGGACTGGGAGTGCCACTGCGGCAAATATAAGAAGATCAAATACAAGGGCAAGATCTGCGACCGCTGCGGCGTGGAAGTGACCAAGGCCAAGGTGCGCCGTGAGCGCATGGGCCATATTGAGCTGGCCGCTCCGTGCAGCCACATCTGGTATTTCAAGGGCATTCCCTCCCGGATGGGCCTGATTCTGGATATCAGCCCCAAGGTGCTGGAAAAGGTTCTGTACTTCGCCGCCTATATCGTCACCGATCCCGGCGACGCCCCCCTGACCCGGAACCAGGTGCTCACCGAGAAGGAGTACCGGGACATGCGGGAAAAGTACGAGGACGACTTCAAGGCCGGAATGGGCGCGGAGGCCGTCAAGGATCTGCTGGAGCAGATCGACCTGGATCAGCTGTCCGAGCAGCTGCGCAATGAGCTGAAAACTGCCTCCTCCCAGAAAAAGCTCCGCCTGGTCAAGCGGCTGGAGGTGGTGGAGGCCTTCCGGGAGTCCGGCAACAAGCCCAGCTGGATGATTATGGACGTGCTGCCCGTCATCCCACCCGATATCCGCCCCATGATTCAGCTGGACGGCGGCCGCTTCGCCACCTCCGACCTGAATGACCTGTACCGCCGGGTCATCAACCGTAACAACCGCCTGAAGCGGCTGGTTCAGCTCCATGCCCCTGATATCATCATCCGTAACGAAAAGCGGATGCTCCAGGAGGCAGTGGACGCCCTGATCGACAATGGCCGCCGTGGCCGCGCCGTCACCGGCGCCAACAACCGGGCGCTGAAATCCCTGTCCGATATGCTCAAGGGCAAGCAGGGCCGCTTCCGTCAGAACCTGCTGGGTAAGCGCGTGGACTATTCCGGCCGAAGTGTTATCGTCGTCGGCCCTGAGCTGAAGCTGTATCAGTGCGGCGTGCCCAAGGAGATGGCCATCGAGCTGTTCCGCCCCTTCGTGATGAAGAAGCTGGTGTCCGACGGCCTGGCCAACAATATCAAGTCCGCCAAGAAGATGATCGACAAGGGCAAGACCGAGGTCTGGGACGCCCTGGACGAGATCATCAAGGATCGCCCGGTCATGCTGAACCGCGCGCCCACCCTGCACCGTCTGGGCATTCAGGCCTTTGAGCCGATCCTGGTGGAGGGCCGCGCCCTGAAGCTGCACCCCCTGTGCTGCACCGCCTTCAACGCCGACTTCGACGGCGACCAGATGGCAATTCACGTGCCCCTGTCCCCCGAGGCCCAGGCCGAGGCCAGAATGCTGATGCTCTCTGCCAATAACCTGCTGCGGCCTCAGGACGGCAAGCCCGTCACCGTGCCCACCCAGGATATGATCCTGGGCGCTTACTACCTGACCTATACCCGCCTGGGCAAGGCGGAGAAGGGTTCCGAGACGGTGTTCGTCACCGATGCGGGCGACACCAATCTGCCCGTGGGTGAAATTGTGGACGCCGATGATTTCCTGGCTGCCAACAAGGCCGCCAGCGCCGTGGGCAAGGCTGCCGCCAAGTTCCGCCCCGTTCACAACTATTCCAGCACCGAGGAGGCCATCGCCGCCTATGCCGACGGGGCCATCGGCCTGCACGCGCCCATCCGCGTCCGCTATGGCAAGGAGATCGACGGCGAGATGCAGTACCGCATCATCGACGCCACCGTGGGCCGCCTGATCTACAACGAGCCGATCCCGCAGGATCTGGGCTTTGTGGATCGCAGCATCCCCGGCCATGAGTTTGACCTGGAGGTCAGCTTCCTGGTGGGCAAGAAGCAGCTGGGCAAGATCATTGACAAGTGCATCCGCAAGCATGGCTTCACCATCGCTACCGAGATGCTGGATCGCATCAAGGCCCTGGGCTACAAGTATTCCACCAAGGGCGCTATCTCCGTGTCCATTGCCGATATGGTTGTTCCCGCCATCAAGTATGAGCTGGTCAAGCAGGCAGAGGGCAAGGTGGTGGACATTGAAAACTACTACCGTCAGGGCTTCATCACCAACGACGAGCGCTATCGCCTGGTGGTGCAGCAGTGGGAAAAGACCACGGCCGACGTGACCAACGCCCTGCAGGGCAACCTGGACGAATTCAACCCCATCTACATGATGGCCGATTCCGGCGCGCGTGGTAGTATGGCTCAGATTCGTCAGCTGGCCGGCATGCGTGGCCTGATGGCCGATACCGCTGGCCGTACCATTGAGATCCCCGTCAAGGCAAACTTCCGTGAGGGCCTGTCCGTTCTGGAGTACTTCATCTCCTCCAGAGGCGCACGAAAGGGCATGACCGATACCGCCCTGCGTACCGCCGACTCCGGCTACCTGACCCGCCGAATGGTGGATGTGTCCCAGGAGGTTATCATCCGCGAGAAGAACTGCGGCACCACCAACGGTATTTGGGTGGGCGCGGTGATTCAGAAGGGTGACGTGATCGATACCTTCGGCAACCGTATCCGCGGCCGTTATCCTGTCCATGATGTGATCTCGCCCATCACCGGCGAGCTGCTGCACTCCAAGGACGTGATGATGATGCCTGAAGACGCCGCCAAGTTCGAGGCCCACGGCATTGACAAAATCTATATCCGTACCATCCTGGGCTGCCGCGCCAGAAGCGGTGTTTGTGCCAAGTGCTACGGTATGAACCTGGCCACCTCCAAGGAGGTCGACCTGGGCGAGGCCGTCGGCATCATCGCCGCCCAGTCCATCGGTGAGCCTGGTACCCAGCTGACCATGCGTACTTTCCACTCCGGCGGTGTTGCCGGTGACGATATCACCCAGGGCCTGCCCCGTGTTGAGGAGCTGTTCGAGGCCCGCCGTCCCAAGAAGATGGCCCAGATTTCCGAGATTACCGGCGTGGTCAGCATCGACGAGACCCACCGCACCGCCCTGCGTAACATCACCGTTACCGCAGACGACGGCGAGGTCAAGGTCTACCAGGTGCCCTATTCCGTGGGCCTGAAGGTCACCCATGGCAAGGTCGTGCAGAAGGGCGAGCCCATCACCGACGGCGCGCTGTATCCCCAGGATGTGCTGCGTATCTCCGGCGTGGAGGCCGTGCAGGATTACCTGGTGCAGTCCGTCCAGGCGGTGTACCGCCAGCAGGGCGTTGAAATCAACGATAAGCACATCGAGGTCATTATCCGTCAGATGATGCGTAAGGTTCGGGTGGACGATCCCGGCGATACCAAGCTGCTGATTGGCGCGGTGGTGGATATCTTCGAGTACGAGGATGCCAACGCCGAGATTCAGGCGCGCATCGACGCCGGTGAAACCGACCTGCGTCTGG
Organism: uncultured Oscillospiraceae bacterium; assembly: GCA_934565795.1. Lineage (GTDB taxonomy): Bacteria > Bacillota > Clostridia > Oscillospirales > Oscillospiraceae > Faecousia. The sequence goes on along the minus strand of CAKTIM010000003.1, from coordinate 108,081 downwards.
CCGAGGCCTCCGCTGTGCTGATGGGTATTACCAAGGCCTCCCTGGCCACCGAGTCCTTCCTGTCCGCCGCCTCCTTCCAGGAGACCACCAAGGTGCTCACTGATGCCGCCATCAAGGGCAAGGTGGATCACCTGGTCGGCCTGAAGGAAAATGTCATCATCGGCAAGCTCATTCCCGCCGGCTCCGGCCTGATGGCCTACCGCGATTACCAGCCCGGCGTCACCCCCGAGTGCAGCGTCTCCGACGATCTGCTGTAATCGAAAATCCCAATGAAAATCCCCCTGCCAGCGCTGAAAATGCGTTGGCAGGGGGTATTTGTCTGCAATTGCGGCCTGCGCGGGGTACTCAGAGCGTTGCCAGTCCGGCGTCCACCATCTTTTGCAGGCTCATAAGGATGCCCAGCTTGGCGTGATACCAGGTCAGGCCGCCCTGGAAATAGACGGCGTAGGGGGGGCGGATGGGGCCGTCGGCGGACAGCTCAATGGAGCTGCCCTGGACAAAGGCACCGGCGGCCATAATGACCTTGTCGCTGTAGCCGGGCATGTCCCAGGGGAGGGGGTCGGCGTAGGAGTCTACCGGGGCGGCGGCCTGGATGCCCTTGCAGAAGGCGATCATGCCCGCCTCACTGCCCAGCTCCACGGCCTGAATGATGTCGTGGCGCTCCTCGGCCGCGCCGGGCACACAGCGAAAGCCCAGCGGCTCATACAGGTTGGCGGCGAATACCGCGCCCTTTTCCGCGCTGGCGACCACCGTGGGGGCCAGGAAGAAGCCCTGATACAGCGCAGGCATCAGCCCCAGGTTTGCGCCCACCTCCTGCCCCAGGCCGGGGGCGGAGAGCCGATAGGCACACCGGCTGACGCATTTTTCCGTGCCGCAGATGTAGCCGCCGATGGGGGCCAGACCGCCGCCGGGGTTCTTGATGAGGGAGCCTACCACCATGTCCGCGCCCACGTCGGATGGCTCCATGGTCTCTACAAATTCGCCGTAGCAGTTATCCACCATCACCACCACATCCGGCTTGATGCCCTTGCAGAAGGCGATCAGTTCCCCAATCTGCGCGACGGAGAAGGTGGGGCGGGTGGCATAGCCTTTGGAGCGCTGGATGGTGATGAGCTTTGTTTTTTCGTTGATGGCACCTTTGATGCCCTCGTAGTCGAAGCTGCCGTCCGGCAGCAGGTCTACCTGACGGTAGCTGACCCCGTACTCCGCCAGGGAGCAGGGGCTTTCCCGGATGCCAATGACCTCCTGTAGGGTGTCGTAGGGCATGCCCACGGGGGAGAGCAGCTCGTCGCCGGGGAGCAGATTGGCGCTCAGCGCCACGGTCAGGGCGTGGGTGCCGCAGGTGATCTGGGGGCGCACCAGGGCGGCTTCGGTGTGAAACACGTCGGCATACACCCGCTCCAGATTGTCCCGCCCCAGGTCGTCGTAGCCGTAGCCGGTGGTGGCGGCAAAGCAGGCGGCGCTGACCCGGTTCTTCTGCATGGCGGCGATCACCTTGGCCTGATTGTATTCCGCAATGCGGTCGATGGCGTCGAAGCGCTCCCGCAAACGCGCCAGCGCCTTTTCACCGTATTCATAAACGGCAGGGCTGATGCCCATTGCCTGATACTGCTGCAATAATTCTTCCATTTTCTCGCTGCTCCCTCTTGTCAAAATCCGCTTCAAGCCCCCAAATTATATAAAAAACCGCCCGCTTTGTCAAGCAGGGCGGCTTCTGGCAACTTGGGTCACAGACCGTATTCCGTTTGCAGGCGGGATAGAATTTCCCTGGATGCACCTGAAACAAAGCTGTCCATCTGGGCCTCGTTCAGGTATGGATACTCCCGGTCAAGGTGGTTGTTTTCCTCCAGATAGAAGGAGGTGATGTACTGCCGCCGGTTGTCAAAGGCATCCGGGGCAAATTCGCTCATAAACACATTCTCATAGCCCACGGCTCCCGCATAAATCCGAAAGGCGCGGAAATCCGAGTGCTGGCGCAGATATTTATAGTCCAGGTCATACCAGTCCTCTTTGGCACGCTGAATCAGCCCCAGCCGGTCTGCCTGCCCCTGGTCGGGGAAACGCTCCATCAGGGCAGTCAGCACTTGAGCACTCCACAACTGATCGGTCAGCAGGTGGACAAGATACCCCAGGAAGAAGGAGTTCTGTGCCGGGGTATAGCGGGCACGCTGCGCCGGGGTATAATACCGCTCCACGAACACCGAAATCTGAATCGTTCTCGGGTCGGAGGGATCCACCCGGAAGTGGGACACCACCGTGCTGGGCGTAAAGGCGCTCCAATCCTCGTTGGGAACGCCGCTGTCCGGGGCAATGTTGCCCACCACAAAATCCACCGCGGACAGCCGGGGCAGGCTGTCCAGCAGCCGGTCGGCAATGCGCAGGTGAACCATCCAGGAAGCCATGGCTGTTTCTCTCCTTACTTGCGTTAATCGCGCCGCCTTCTGTTGTTGCCGCCGAAGAGGATCAGCAGCCGCAGCAGCTGGGCCAGCGCCGTGGCGGTGGCGGCTACATAGGTCATGGCGGCGGCACGCAGGGTTTTCCGCGCGCCTGCAAGCTCGTCGTCCGTCAGGATACCGTTTTGCTCAATGGCGGCCAGAGCGCGGCGGCTGGCGTTGAATTCCACCGGCAGGGTCACCAGCTGGAACAGCACCGAAAGGCCAAAGCAGGCAATGCCCAGATTGATGAAGAAATCCGAGGTGTTGCCCAGGGAGGAGAAAAGGATGCCCAGCAGGATCAGGGGCATGGCCAGCTTGGAGCCGAAATTGGTGACGGGGATGATGGCGGCGCGGAGCTTGATGGGGGCGTATCCCTGGGCGTACTGCACCGCATGGCCCGCCTCGTGGCAGGCGACGCCGATGGCGGCGGTGGAGGTGCTGCCGTACACATCGTCGGACAGGCGGATCACATTGGTGGTGGGGTCGTAGTGGTCGGTTAGATTGCCGCCGATCCGCTCAATGCGTACATTGCCCACGCCGTTGGCCCGCAGCACCCGCTGGGCCGCGTCCGCGCCGGTGATGCCGCGGGAGGAAAACTGCCGGGAGTACCGTTTGAACGTCATATTCACCCGGGCGCTTGCCCACAGCGAAAGAATCAGGCAGGGGAGCACCAGGTAAACATAAGTCCAGTCAAAACCGTAATAATAGGGCATAAAAGGCTCCTTTCCGGGAGAAAACCCAGAGGCTTTCTCCAATTTAATCTTGCTGTGCTTATTATATCACACATTGGAAAAAAGGCAACGGACTGCCGTCTGAGTTTACCGCAAAGGGATAAAATATTCACATTTTGTTCATATACTGCCAAGCGGAAACTGCTATACTTGTGCCATAACGGATTGATTTATGGGAGGTGGGGACAATGGAGGATCCCAAGAAGAGACGATATATTTATCTGATGCTCTCCGGCTTCGGCGCGATCAGCCTGAGCGTCATCCTGTTTTTTGTGCTGTACCGCTTGCAGGGCATCGGCCAGGTACTGAAGAACATCAACGACATTTTATCCCCGTTTATTTATGGCGGCGTGGTGGCATACCTGCTTCGCCCCATGTGCAACACCTATGAGCGGTTCCTGGAAAAGCATCTGCCCGGCGGGATGAAGCGGCTGGCTTCCGGCATGGCCGTGTTCGGCAGTCTGCTGACGGCGCTGCTGCTGATTTACGCGCTGGTCGCCATGATCGTCCCCCGGGTGCTGGACAGCCTGGTGGCTTTGGGCAAGATGATCCCCTCCAAGCTGGAAAGCTTCCTGGGCTGGGCCGAGGAGACCTTCGGCGACAACGAGACCATGGACAGCGTGTTCGCATTCTTCAATACCAGCTATGAAAAGCTGTACCAGACAGCGGATGCCTGGGTGCGCAAGACCCTGCCCCAGATCACCACCCTGGTCACCAGCGTCGGCTCCAGCGTGTATGGCGTGGTGCTGAACCTGTATAACCTGGTGATCGGCCTGATCGTGGCCGTGTATGTGCTGTTCAGCCGCAAGCGTTTTGCCCGGCAGAGCACCCTGATCGTCCGCAGCATTTTCAGTCAGCGCTGGGCGGACGCCATTCTGGAAGAGGTTTCGGTGATGGACAGGATGTTCGGCGGCTTTATCGACGCTAAGATTCTGGACTCGCTGATTATTGGCATCCTGTGCTATCTGGGCTGCCTGATCCTGCGGATGCCCAATACGCTGCTGATCTCCGTTTTCGTGGGCGTGACCAATATCATCCCGTTCTTTGGCCCGGTAATCGGCGCGGTGCCCTCGGTGCTGCTGATTCTGATCGACAGCCCCATCAAGGCGGTTTGGTTCGTTGTCTTTGTGATCGTTTTGCAGCAGCTGGACGGCAATGTGATCGGCCCGGGCATCATGGGCAACCGCATCGGCATTTCCGGCTTCTGGGTGATGTTTGCCATCATCTTCTTTGGCGGCATCTGGGGCCTGACCGGCATGATCATCGGTGTGCCGCTGTTCGCGGTGATCTATGATCTGGTACGCAAGTTTGTCAAGGCCAGCCTGGCCAAGCGGGGCAATATGGAGCTGTGGGAGCAGTATGTGGCGGATTTCCCCAACGAGGATGCGCCCAAGCCCGAGAGCGGCCCCCAGAGAGGCCAGTGGGACTGGGCAGAGGTTCGGCGGGGGGCCAAGCGCTTCTGGGGAAAGACCGTGGGCGGCCTGCGTACCTTCTGGCGCTGGTGCTGCATTGCCGGAGCGTTCCTCAAAAAATGGGCGATCGCCGCCTGGGGCTGGCTGAAGAAGGCCGGGGCCTGGTGTGCGTCCAAGCTGAAAAAGAAATCATAAGGCAGCACCGCACAATTTGGCAAGAAGCCCCAGCCAGGATTTTTGCCTCAATTCAAAGTTTGGAAAACGAAGGAATACTGTATGTATTTCTCGTTTTTCAAACTGAAGAAGTGGGGCAAAAAGACGGCTGCGGCTCGCAGACACAATTGCGCGGTGTTGCCAGAATAAATGCGAAAGCCGCCGCGTTTCTCTGCGGCGGTTTTTTCGGGAGTGGAAGATTAGCAGATGAATTACGCGGAAATCAAGAATTGCGACATTGCCAATGGCCCCGGTGTGCGCATCAGCCTGTTCGTCTCCGGCTGTACCCACCATTGCAAGGGCTGCTTTAATGAGGTCGCCTGGGATTTTGACTATGGAAAGCCCTTTACCCAGCAGACCATCGATCAGATTCTGGAGATGCTGAGACCCGGCTATATCCGAGGCCTGACCCTGCTGGGGGGCGAGCCCTTTGAGCCGCAGAACCAGGGGCCGATCGTGGAGCTGCTGCGGCAGATAAAGGAAAAAATGCCGGAAAAGAGCATCTGGGCTTTCTCCGGCTACCTCTTTGACCGGGATATTCTCTCCGGCCGCCTGGGGGACTGGAGCGTCACCCAGGAATATCTGAGCTATCTGGACGTGCTGGTGGACGGCCCCTTTGTGGAGGCAAGGAAGAATCTCTCCCTGCGCTTCCGGGGGTCGGAGAACCAGCGGATTATTGATGTGCCCGCCTCGCTGGCTCAGGGGAAAATCGTCCTCTGGCAGGATTGGCAGGGGGACGGAAAGGGGATGAAGTGATGCAGATTGCGGTAAAAAAGCTGCGCCAGGGCGCAAAGCTGCCCACCTTTGGCTCCAAGGAGGCTGCCGGTGCGGATCTGTACGCCTGCCTGGAGGAATGTGTGACCATTGAGCCGGGCGGCACGGCGTTCATCCCCACGGGGCTGGCGATGGAGCTGCCCCAGGGCTATGTGGGCCTGATCTATGCCCGCAGCGGCCTGGCATGCAAGCGGGGCCTGGCCCCGGCCAACAAGGTAGGCGTGATCGACAGCGACTACCGGGGGGAATTCATCGTTGCCCTCCATAACCACGGTGCGCAGCCCCAAACCGTCTCCGACGGCGAACGCATCGCCCAGCTGGTGGTTGCCCCCATCCTGCTGCCGGAATACGTGGAAGCCGCCTCCCTCTCCGACACCCAAAGAGGCCAAGGCGGCTTCGGCTCCACAGGAAAATAAAACCTCCCCTGAAAGGGGAGGTGCCGCGTACAGCGCGGCGGAGGGGTCAGGCGCGGTACGCAGAATACCAGATATTAAAAGCGTGGGCGAATTCGTACAATTTAAAACAAACATTCTATGAATTTGCCCAGGCTTTTGTAGATGCATGGGTGCATGCTGCAAAACCCCTCAGTCAGGCCTACGGCCTGCCAGCTCCCCTTGCAGGGGAGCCAAGGGGATTAGCCGCACAGCTTGGCGCATTCGGCGGCGACGCTGGCTTCGCAGGAGCGCATGGCGAGAATCGTCTTTTCCATCAGCTCCTCCAGGGGCCAGCCCAGGCGGTCGGCGCCGGTCTGGATGACCTCGCGGGAGCATCCGGCGGCGAACTTCTTGTCCTTGTATTTCTTTTTCAGGCTGCTGACCTCCATGTCCATCACGGATTTGGAGGGGCGCATTCTGGCCGCCGCGCCGATCAGGCCGGTCAGCTCGTCGGCGGCGAAGAGCACCTTTTCCATCTGGTGCTCCGGCGCAACGTCGCTGCACAGGCCGTAGCCATGGGAGCAGACGGCGTGCACCAGCTCCGGCTCGGCGCCAATTTCGGCCAGCAGCTCCGGGGCCTTCTGGCAGTGCTGATCGGGGTATTTTTCAAAATCCACATCGTGGAGTAGACCGCACAGGCCCCAGAAATCGGCATCCTCGCCGAAGCCCAGCTCCTGGGCGTACCAGCGCATCACGCCCTCCACCGTCAGCGCGTGGAGAATATGAAACGGCTCCTGGTTGTATTTTTGCAGCAGCGCCAGCGCCTGCTGACGGGAAATTGCGGTTTTCATAGAATATCCTCCTGGATAAATCAATTTTCACTATTATAGTTTTCCTGCGTGCATCTGTCAATCATCCTTTGAAAACAATATATAAATATTAGAGGTGACATGTATGAACAACGTATTGGACTACATCAGGTGGCGCGGAGATTTGTCCTTTACTCAGGATCCCCTCAACGCCATCGACTCGGTGATCTTCTCCAACCTGGTCTATATCCGCTATCCCAGGGAGCTGGTGACCGACGGCACGCTGACCATGAACCAGGTGTGGGACGCCATGCGCCAGCGGGAGGACTACGCCCAGCTGGGCAATCCCCACCAGCTGGAGCTGCTTCAGACTGCCGCTGCTTCCCATCGGTTCGGCGAGGTAAGGCTGGCCCAGTTCCGCAGCGAATTCATCCCGGAGGAGGATACCCAGTTCGCCGCCCTGGCCAATCTGCTGGACGACGGCACCCTGGCCGCCGCCTTCCGTGGGACGGACAATACCCTGGTGGGCTGGAAAGAGGATTTCAACATGAGCTTTCAGGAGGCAGTGCCCGCCCAGCGCCTGGCGGTGGAGTATATCGAAATGCTCCATGAGCGCTACGGTATGCCCATGTCCGTCTGCGGCCATTCCAAGGGCGGCAATCTTGCCATGTATGCAGCGGCAATGAGCAGCCCGGAGATTCGCCAGCGCATTCAGGGTGTGTACAATAACGATGGCCCCGGCTTCCAGGAGCATATGCTCACCACGCCGGGCTACCTGGAAATGGTGCCCCGCATCCATACCTTCGTGCCTCAGTCCTCTATCATCGGCATGCTCATGGAGCACGCCGAGCCGTACCGGGTAATCAAGAGCACCCAGGTGGGCATCATGCAGCATGACGTATTCACCTGGGAGGTGGAGGGAAAGGCCTTTATCCCGGTGGAGGAGCTGACTCCCGATGCCAAATTTGTCAATGCCACCATCCGCAGCTGGCTGATGAGCATGGATTTGCAGGAGCGCAATCAGATGGTGGACGCCCTGTTCAAGCTCCTGACCTATGGCAATGTGGAGCGGGCGGCGGATATCTTCCAGCCGAAGAACATCCGCCAGTACATGAAGCTCATCAGCACCGACGACGATATCCGCCGCATCCTCACCGGCGAATTCGCAAGCCTGATCGACGCGGCCAAAAATGCCGCTGCCGCCCCGGAGCCTCAGGAAAACGGGGAAGCGTGATTCAACCAAAGATGGCCGCCCCAGTTCCAGGGGCGGCCTTTTACACCGGCGGCTTTTGGTCAATTCCACAAAAGGAAAAACGGGGATTCAAAGTTTTTGCACAGTTTCATCCCTTGTTTTTTTATGGAATATGGCATAAAATCAAACTGTGAAATTATAAATTCCGGCTGCCTGCACCGGCGGCGGAAAGAGGGGTAATTTATGAGCGCGGTAATCAACGTCCCGGAGATTTTCGGCAGCGACGTCTTTAATGAGGCCACCATGAAGCAGCGCCTGTCCGCCCAGGTCTACAACGCCTGGCGCACCTGCATCGACACCGGCTCGGAGCTTCAGCTGGAAACCGCCAACGCCATCGCCGAGGCCATGAAGGACTGGGCCACGGAGAAGGGAGCCACCCACTATACCCACTGGTTCCAGCCCATGACCGGCATCACGGCGGAGAAGCACGATTCCTTTATCTCCCCCACCGGGGACGGGCGGGTCATTATGGAATTCTCCGGCAAGGAGCTGGTGCGCGGCGAGCCGGATGCCTCTTCCTTCCCCTCCGGCGGCCTGCGGGCGACCTTTGAGGCCCGGGGCTACACCGCCTGGGATCCCCGCTCCTGCGCCTTCGTCAAGGACGGCAGCCTGTACATCCCCACCTGCTTCTTCTCCTACAACGGGGAGGCACTGGACAAAAAGACCCCCCTGCTCCGTTCGGTGGAGGAGGTGTCCCGGGAGGCGGTGCGGATTCTGCGCCTGTTTGGCGACACGGAAACCCGGCGGGTCATCACCTGCGTGGGGGCGGAGCAGGAGTATTTCCTCCTGCCCAAGGATCTCTATGCCCAGCGGGAGGATCTGCGCATCACCGGCCGGACGCTGTTCGGCGCACAGCCCTCCAAGGGGCAGGAGCTGGACGATCACTATTTCGGCACCATCCGCACCCGCGTCTCCTCCTTTATGAAGGACTTGGATGAACAGCTGTGGCGGCTGGGCATCCTTTCCAAAACCAAGCACAACGAGGGCGCGCCCTGCCAGCATGAGCTTGCCCCCATCTATACCGACGCCAACAGCGCCTGCGACAGCAATCAGCTGATTATGGAGATTATGAAGAAGTGCGCCGCCAAGCACAATCTGGTGTGCCTGCTCCACGAGAAGCCCTTTGCCGGGGTCAACGGCTCCGGCAAGCACAACAACTGGTCGCTGGCCACCGACACCGGCCGAAACCTGTTCAGCCCCGGCAAAACGCCCCGGCAGAACGCGCAATTCCTGGTGTTTCTGGCGGCGTTCATTCAGGGGGTGGACGAATATCAGGATTTCCTGCGCTGTACCGTGGCCTACGCGGGCAACGATCACCGCCTGGGCGCCAACGAAGCGCCCCCGGCCATTGTCTCCATTTTCCTGGGAGACGAACTGAACGGCGTGGTTCAGTCCATCATCCACGGCACCAATTACCGGGAGCCGGGGAAGAGCGTCCTGCGCATCGGCGTGGACGGCATCCCTGCCATCCCCCAGGACACCACCGACCGCAACCGCACCAGCCCCCTGGCCTTTACCGGCAACAAGTTTGAATTCCGCATGCTTGGCTCCTCTCAGTCGGTGGCAGGCCCCAATATTGCCCTGAATACCATCATGGCCGAGCAGCTGGGCCGCTTTGCCGACGCCCTGGAGAAGGCGGAGGACTTTGACGCTACCTTGCAGCAGATCGTCTCCCGCGCCCTGAGTGAGCACCAGCGGGTCATTTTCGACGGCAACGGCTACGCCGAGGAATGGAAGCAGGAGGCTGCCCGCCGTGGCCTGAGCAATCTGCCTTCCACTGCTGAGGCGCTGCCCGCCTATGTCAGCGACAAGAACATTGACCTGGTGGTGCGCCACGGCATTTTCAACGAGCAGGAGTTCCGCGCCCGGTATCTGATCCACCTGGAATCCTACCGCAAGGTGGTGAACATTGAGGCGAGAACCATGCTGGATATGGCCGCCCATCAGATTCTGCCCGCCGCCTCGGCCTATACCAGGGACTTGTGCGACGCCGCCGCTGCCAAGCAGGCCATGGGCGTACCCTGCCGCAGCGAACGGGATTTGATCGTCCGCCTTTCCCAGACCCAGGATGAAATGTACAGCCGCATGCAGCAGCTGACCGACGAGCTGAAAACCATCCCCACCGACGCCAGGGAGGCTGCCGCCTACTGCCGCCGGGTGATCATTGCCTCCATGGACGCCCTGCGCGCCGCCGCCGACCGCCTGGAGGAGCTGACCGCCAAGAAATACTGGCCGTTTCCCACCTATTCCGACCTGCTGTTCTATTAATAAATAACGCCTGTTAACAGTTTCGGGTGCAGATTTTTTCTGCACCCGATTTGATTTTTGTTGACAAATCCGAAAAAAGCTTTATAATAAAAACGATGTTGCATAACATAAAAGGAAAGGATGCTGCTATCATGCCCCCAAAGCCTAAATTCACCCGTGAAGAGGTTGCCACCGCCGCGTTTCAGATGATTAAGGAGGGCGGTGTGTCCGCCTTGACTGCCCGCGATCTGGGCACAAAGCTGGGCACCTCTGCCAGACCGATTTTTACCCTCTTTAAAAATATGGAGGAAGTGAAGCAGGCCGCCAGGGACTTGGCCATCCAGGAATTCATGTCCTATATTAGCGACTACCGGGAATATACTCCCGCGTTCAAGCGCATCGGAATGATGATCGTCAGCTATGGCATCCATGAGCCGGAGCTGTTCAAGCTCCTGTTTTTGCAGGAGCATAATAAAGGCGTCAGCTTTGAGCAGGCCCTGCGGGATCTGGACGGGATGGACGAGACCTGCATCCAGCTGGTGATGCAGGACAGCGGCCTGACCCGGGAGCAGGCGCGGCTCCTGTTTGAGCAGATGTGGACGCATGCCCTGGGCCTAGGCACCATGTGCGCCATGGGTGTGTGCGACCTGCCGGAGGAGGAGATCGGCCGCCGCCAGGGCATCATGTTTGCCGCCCTGATGATGTTCATCAAATCCGGCAAGCTGGATCAGGTGCCCGTGTATGCAGAGAAAAGCGGCACCATAAACGGCCACCTGGTAGGGGACGATCCCTACCGGCCAGAGACATAAAAAGCGGGCAGGGAAGTGCGGTCGGCACGATCCCTGCCCGTTTTGCTTATTCGTCCCAGAACAGCTCGTCCAGGGTTTTGCCCAAGGCGTGGCAGATGGCGAGGCAGAGCTTGATGGTGGGGTTGTAGTCGCCCTTTTCAATGGCGTTGATGGTCTGGCGGGAGACGCCCACCAGCTGCGCCAGAGCCTCCTGGCTCAGATCCTTGGAGGCCCGTGCGGCCTTCAGACGGAGATTTTTCATTCTTCCCCCTTGCGGCCTGCCCGGTGCGCCAGCAGGGCAATTATGATGACTACCCATATGGCGGCCACCTGGAAATTCAGAATGCCGAAGATAACCTTGTCCGGGTCGGTATGGCGTATATTGAGAATTCCGTTGCAGACCATGATGGCAAAGAAGTAGGCACCCATGATGTAATAGCGGCGGGGCTTGACCTTGAAGCCAATGTAGGCGTCGTAGTGGATCGCGGTCACAGCGAAGACGGTAACGCCCAGCAGAAGCGCGCCCATGCTCCACGGCAGGCTGCGGCCGGGCAGCAGCTCGCAAAAGTCCAAACAGGCGATGATGGCTCCCGCGATCAGCGTGGTGAAGAACTCCGCCCGAAAGGCCTTGCCCCGCCCGACCATCTGCCGCTCGTCATATTCGCAGTCGCCCGCCTTTTTGCACAGCACACGGATGATGAAGAACAGCCCTACGCTGAGAGCTACGCCAGCCAAAATGCCAAGTACGTAATAATCCATAACCAATGCCTCCTGTTTTTCTTTGATGGCTGTATCCTATCACATACCTGTCATATTGTCAAGTATAATTTACAAAATAAATAATATTATTTCCACAGTGCCATTTCTTTCTGATTGACAAATGAGAACAGATGTTCTATAATAAAAGCCAAAGATAGCAACCGAGGCCGCCCTGAACCCGTAGGGGTCGGCAATCTGCCGACCCTCAACCTGATGGTTTCGGAAGCAGTAAAAAACAATGTATACTGTAAAAGGATACATCCCAAGCTTTCCTGTGGGGTGTTGCAGAGCGCAGCGAATCTTTAGTAACAATCATTGCCGGTGGCAATCATACAATTGATTCATCGGATACCAGCCGCCCGAAGGGTAACGAACGTGAGCAGTATAGACGAACCGCTCAATCCCGGTACCCGGCGGGTCGACAAATTGCCGACCCCTACGAACTCAGAAACTTTTGGTAATGTTCGTTCAATTGACAGCTCAATTCCGCGACGTTGCGGGCGGCTGGTATCCGCCCCTACGGGTGGGCTATCCCCATTCAACGCACCCTTAATAAAGAACCACGTGCGGTAGGCCCTCTTCAGTCAGCCCTGCGGGCTGCCAGCTAGTGAATCAAGGTATGATTGCCACCGGCAATCATTGATATTCTGATTCGCTGCGCAGAGCACCACCCCAAGGGAAGCTTTTGGTGGTAGCGTAACCTGCTTCCATTTAACGTGCCGCTCCGTTTCGTTACGCTGCGGGCGGCCAGTATCCGAAGAACTATTGATATTTTGATTCGCCTGAGGGGAAAGATATCGGGAAAGGAGGGGGAGCGCTATGGAAAAGACCTATGTGGCCATTGATCTTAAATCCTTTTATGCCTCGGTGGAGTGTGTTGAGCGGGAGCTGGATCCGATGCGGACGAATTTGGTGGTGGCGGATGCGGGGCGGACGGAAAAGACCATCTGCCTGGCGGTATCCCCCTCGCTGAAGGCCTACGGGATTCCGGGGCGGGCGCGGCTGTTTGAGGTGGTGCAGAGAGTGGCGGAGGTAAACGCCCAGCGCAGAAGCAAGGCACCGAACCGTCAGCTCACCGGCAAGAGCAGCGACGCCTATCTTCTGGCCAAGCACCGGGACTGGGCGGTGGACTATATCGTCGCCCCGCCGCAGATGGCCCACTATATGTATATCAGCTCCAAAATCTATGAGCTGTATCTGGAATATGCCGCGCCGGAGGATATTCACGTGTACTCCATCGACGAGGTATTCATTGACGCCACCCCCTATCTGAAAATCTACGGCGTGGACGGCCGGGGCTTTGCCGAAATGCTGATCCGCCGGGTGATGGACTGCACCGGCATCACCGCCACGGCGGGGGTCGGCACCAATCTGTACCTGTGCAAGGTGGCCATGGACATTGTGGCCAAGCATGTGGAGCCGGACAGGCGGGGGGTGCGGATTGCGGAGCTGGACGAAATGACCTACCGGCAGCTATTGTGGGCCCACCGGCCGCTGACGGACTTCTGGCGGGTGGGCCGGGGCTACGCCAGGAAGCTGGAAAAGCACGGCCTGTACACCATGGGGGACATCGCCCGTTGCTCCCTGGGGGAGCAGACGGACTTTTTCAACGAGGACCTTTTGTATTCCCTCTTCGGCATCAACGCGGAGCTGCTGATCGACCACGCCTGGGGCTATGAACCCTGCACCATCGGGGACATCAAGGCGTATAAGCCCACCACCAATTCCGTCAGCTCCGGCCAGGTGCTCACCTGCCCCTACGACTGGGAAAAGACCCGCCTGGTGGTGCGGGAGATGGCCGACCAGCTGACGCTGGACCTGGTGGAAAAGGGCCTGACCACCAATCAGCTGACCCTCACCATCGGCTACGATGTAGAGAGCCTGACCCGCCCGGAGATTCGGGATAAATACCACGGCGAGGTGGTGACCGACGGCTACGGGCGGAAAATTCCAAAGCATTCCCACGGCACCGCCAATCTGGACCGGCGCATGTCCTCCACCAAGAAGATCATGGAGGCGGTGACGGCCCTGTATGACCGCATTTCCAATAGGGATTTGCTGGTACGCCGCCTGACCCTCACCGCCAATTTCCTGGAGCGGGAGGATGCGCCGAAGGAGGATTTTGAGCAGCTGGACATGTTCGGCGACGCCAGACGCAGGGAAGCGGAGGACGCGGAGCTGGAGCGGGAAAAACGCCGCCAGAAGGCAATGCTGGGCATCAAAAAGAAGTTTGGAAAGAATGCCATCGTCCGCGGCATGGATCTGGAGGAGGGAGCCACCACCATTTCCCGCAACGGCCAGATCGGCGGACACAAGGCATAGGAGGCAACCATGAAGGATATTTACAGGAGCTTTGAGAATTTTGAAAATGAGCGGTATCTGCTCCGCGCCGTTACCATGGCCGATGCTCCGGCTTTGCTGCAGGTTTACAGCGACAAGCATGCGCTCCCGTTTTTCAACAGCGACAACTGCCACGGAGATAATTTTTACTATACGACCCTGGAGCGGATGCAAAAGGCCATCGATTTCTGGCAGGATTCCTATGACAACGGCTGGTTCGTCCGCTGGTGCATTGTGGATAAGGCAGCCGGGCAGGTGATCGGGACGGTGGAGCTGTTTACCCGCAGCTCGGATGATGCGTATGACAGCGCTGCGGTTCTGCGGCTGGATCTGCGCAGTGACTGCGAGGAAGAGAATCGGATTGCGGCAATTCTTTCCCTGCTGCTGCCGCAGATTCCCGCGTTCTTCGCCCCCAGGGTGATCACGAAAGCGCCCTGCTATGCGGTGGAGCGGCAGGCGGCGCTGAAGCTGCTGGGCTTCCGCCCCAGCAGCGCGCTTCTGATTGGAGAGGATGGCTACGCCTACAATGGATATTGGGAAAACGCACAAATATGACGATATTCTCCATCTGCCGCGCCCTGTGTCCGGCCGCCATGCCCGCATGTCCATGGTGGATCGGGGCGCGCAGTTTTCGCCCTTCGCCGCGCTGGTGGGCTATGAGGATGTGCTGAAGGAGAGCGCCCGGCTGACGGAGGCGGAGACCGACCTGGAGGCCGACGGCAAGGAGCTGCTGAACCGGGCGATATGCTACCTGGCCGCGCACCTGGAGGAAACCGGCCAGGTGCGCTTCCTCTGCTTCCGGCAGGACGAAAACAAGCCCGGCGGCAGCTACGTGTGGGTATGCGGCCGGGTGAAGAAGCTCGACCAGTACCGCAACGCCGTGATACTGGAAAGCGGCGAAAAAATCTTTATTGAAAATATCCGCGCCATTGAGGGCGTGGAGTGGGAGCAGCTATGAACAAATGGAACGCAGCCGTGATCCGCAGCCAGCGCAGAACATTGAGCATCCAGATCACCCCGGAGGGGGAGCTGGTCGTCCGCGCCCCGGCCCGCCTGCCCCAGCGGGAGATCGACCGCTTCCTGGAGGAAAAGGCCGCCTGGATCGAAAAGACCATGGAAAAGGTGCGCGCGGCCAACCAGGCAGGGGAGGAAGCACCCCTGCGCGCTGAGGATATTCAGGCCCTGGCCCGGCAGGCAGCAAAGGAGCTTCCGCCCCGGGTGGCAGCCTATGCGCAGCGGATGCAGGTCACCTATGGCCGCATCACCATCCGCAATCAGACCGGCCGGTGGGGCAGCTGCTCCAGCACGGGCAACCTGAATTTCAATTGCCTGCTGATGCTGGCCCCGGAATCCGTGCAGGACTATGTGATCGTCCACGAGCTGTCCCACCGCCTCCATATGGATCATTCCGCCGCCTTTTGGCGCACGGTGGAGGCGGTGCTGCCGCAATATAAAAAGGAGGAGGTATGGCTGAAAACCCAGGGAAAGCTCCTGCTGGCGCGGATGCGCAGCGGCAGGGAATAGCCATGTGCATCAAACAAAAGCAAATGTGCGCCGCTTGGCAACACGGAAGAAATGAAACCGGGAAAAAGGAACACTTTCGGCACAATAGCAAAAGTTTTATTCACATTTTTGTTGACATTTTTGGAAAAGTGCGTATAATACAACCTGTATGGTTACGAAGAATGATTGTATGATTCCCCAGTGCGGCCAAATGCCGGATTTCAGCGCTGCCAAGCTCATTGTGGGCGCGAAGCAGCTGAAAAAGGCCATTCTGAGCGGCACTGCGCGTCATGTCTACCTGGCCCAGGATGCCGACCCTGCCGTCACCGAGCCATTAGAGACGCTGTGCCGGGAGCATGGGATCCCCGTTTCCCCCGTCCGCACCATGGCGGAGCTGGGGCGCGCCTGCCATATCGAGGTCGGCGCTGCGGCGGCAGCCACCGCCGATTGATATTCGGTTCTATCGGATATGTCCGTAGAATATAAACCCGCCGAGAGGCGAGAACAAAAGAAAGGAGAAAATTGATGCCTACTTTTAATCAGCTCGTCAGAAATGGTCGTCAGCAGGCTACCTACAAGTCCACCGCTCCCGCTCTGCAGAGAGGTCTGAACACTCTGGAGAACAAGGCAACCAACCTGCCCTCCCCCCAGAAGCGCGGTGTTTGCACTGCTGTGCGTACCATCACCCCCAAGAAGCCTAACTCCGCTCTGCGTAAGATCGCCCGTGTGCGCCTGACCAACGGCATGGAAGTTTCCGCTTACATCCCCGGTGTCGGCCACAACCTGCAGGAGCACTCTGTGGTGCTGATCCGCGGCGGCCGTGTCAAGGACCTGCCCGGCGTTCGTTACCACATCATCCGCGGCACTCTGGATACCCAGGGCGTGCAGAATCGGATGCAGTCCCGCTCCAAGTACGGTGCAAAGCGGCCCAAGGCTGGCAAGAAGAAGTAATTCCTTCAAGCCGCACAAAATTGAATTGTTCCACGCCCTTTCGCAAGGCAAGGCCTTGCCAGCGTTTTAATATATAGCTATTAAACCTCTGGCCAGGCACAACGAAAGACTCACTTTCGAGTACCGATGAAATCATTATTTTATGAAGGAGGGAAGCAAAGTGCCCAGAAGAGGTAATGTTCCCAAGAGAGAGGTTCTGCCCGATCCTCAGTACAATTCCGTTCTGGTTACCAAGCTCGTAAACAGCATCATGCTGGACGGCAAGAAGGGTGTTGCCCAGAAGGTCGTTTATGGTGCTTTTGAAATTGTCGAGAATAAGACCGGCAAGAACGGCCTGGAAGTGTTCCAGCAGGCGATGGAAAACATCATGCCCGCCGTGGAGCTGAAGGCCCGCCGTGTCGGCGGCGCTACCTATCAGGTTCCTATCGAGGTTCGCCCTGACCGCCGTCAGACCCTGGGTCTGCGCTGGATCACCCAGTACAGCCGCAACCGCAGCGAGAATACCATGAAAGAGCGCCTGGCCGCCGAGATCATGGATGCAGCCAACAACACCGGTTCCTCTGTGAAGAAGCGCGAGGACGTTCACAAGATGGCCGAAGCCAACAAGGCCTTCGCGCATTTCCGCTGGTAATCAAGGAGATAATCAATGCCTAGACAGTATTCCCTGGAAAACACCAGAAATTTCGGCATCATGGCGCACATCGATGCCGGTAAGACCACGACCACCGAGCGTATCCTGTTCTACACCGGCCGTAACTACAAGATTGGTGAGACCCACGACGGCTCCGCTACCATGGACTGGATGGCCCAGGAGCAGGAGCGCGGCATCACCATCACTTCCGCCGCAACCACTTGCTTCTGGAAGGGCTGCCGCCTGAACATCATTGATACCCCGGGTCACGTGGACTTTACCGTCGAGGTGGAGCGCTCCCTGCGTGTGCTGGACGGCGCTGTCACCGTTCTGTGCGCCAAGGGCGGTGTCGAGCCCCAGACCGAGACCGTTTGGCGTCAGGCCGACGAGTACAAGGTTCCCCGCATGATCTATGTCAACAAGATGGACATCATGGGCGCCGACTTCTACCGCGTTCTCGAGATGATCGACGATCGCCTGAAGTGTAATGCGGTTCCCATCCAGCTGCCCATCGGTTCCGAGGCTTTCTTCAAGGGCAATGTTGACCTGCTGACCATGAAGGCAAACGTCTTCTATGATGAGCTGGGCAAGGATGTCCGCGTGGAAGATATCCCCGAGGACATGGTTGACATCTGCAACGAGTACCATGAAAAGCTGATGGATGCCGTCACCGCTCTGGATGACGACCTGGCCATGAAGTATCTGGAGGGCGAGGAGATCACCGTCGAGGAGATCAAGGCCGTCATCCGCCGTGCCACCATCGCCAACGAGATGGTTCCCGTTGTCTGCGGTACTTCCTATAAGAACAAGGGTGTCCAGGAAGTCCTGGATGCGGTCGTGGATTATATGCCCAGCCCCTTGGACAAGAAGGGCATCAAGGGCACCAATCCCGACACCGAGGAAGAGGACTTCCGCCCCGCCTCCGATGAAGCACCCTTCTCCGCTCTGGCGTTCAAGATTGCGACCGACCCCTACGTCGGCAAGCTGTGCTACTTCCGCGTGTACTCCGGTACGCTGGAGAAGGGCACCACCGTGCTCAACTGCACCAAGGGCACCAACGAGCGTCTGGGCCGTATCCTGCAGATGCACGCCAATCACCGCGAAGACATCGACATGGTCTATGCCGGTGATATCGCCGCCGCTGTCGGTGTGAAGAACACCACCACCGGCGATACCCTGTGCGATCCCGAGCACCCCATCATTCTCGAGTCCATGGTCTTCCCCGAGCCCGTCATCCGCGTGGCCATCGAGCCCAAGACCAAGGCCGGTCAGGAGAAAATGGGCATCGCGCTTGCCAAGCTGGCTGAAGAGGACCCCACTTTCCGCACCTACACCGATGAGGAAACCGGTCAGACCATCATCGCCGGCATGGGCGAGCTGCACCTGGAGATCATTGTTGACCGCCTGCTGCGGGAGTTCAAGGTGGAGGCCAACGTCGGTGCACCCCAGGTCGCCTACAAGGAGACCATCCGCAAGGCTGTGGAGCAGGAAACCAAGTATGCCCGTCAGTCCGGCGGTAAGGGTCAGTACGGTCATGTTAAGATCCGCGTTGAGCCCAATGAGCCCGGCAAGGGCTATGAGTTCATCAACGCTGTCGTCGGCGGCGCGATCCCCAAGGAGTATATCCCCGCTGTCGATGCCGGTATCCAGGGCGCTATGACCGCCGGTGTGCTTGCCGGATTCCCTGTGGTGGATGTAAAGGTCACCCTGTTCGATGGCTCTTATCACGAGGTCGACTCCTCTGAAATGGCATTCAAGATCGCCGGCTCCATGGCATTCAAGGAAGCCTGCCGGAAGGCCAATCCCTGCATTCTGGAGCCCATCATGAAGGTCGCCATTGTAGTGCCTGACGAGTATATGGGCGTTGTCATCGGCGACGTTACCGCGCGCCGCGGCAATATCCTGGGTCAGATCACTCGCACCGGCTCCGTCCAGGTGGACGCGAATGTGCCTCTGGCTGAGATGTTCGGCTACGCCACCGACCTGCGTTCCAAGACCCAGGGCCGTGGCCAGTATTCCATGGAGCCTAGCCACTATACTGAGCTGCCCAAGTCCAAGAGCGAAGAGATCATCAAGAGCCGCACCAAAGGTTAATTTTTCCTGAATTGCCCTCTATTTTTTGAAATTTTACAAAATTTCTCTTGTGTTTCTCCGTAAATTGTGATATCCTGTATCCGATGCACGGGTTGCGCATAAAAAACTGTATTCATTTTAACTTTCTAATTAACAGGAGGAATATTTCAAATGGCTAAGCAGAAATTTGAGAGAAATAAGCCCCATGTTAACATCGGCACCATCGGCCATGTTGACCACGGCAAGACCACTCTGACCGCTGCGATCACCAAGTACCTGGCTTTGAAGGGCTATGCTGAATTCGAGGACTACGCTTCCATCGATAAGGCTCCTGAGGAGAAGGCACGTGGTATCACGATCAACACCGCTCACGTTGAGTATCAGACCGACAAGCGTCACTATGCTCACGTTGACTGCCCGGGCCACGCCGACTATATCAAGAACATGATCACCGGTGCTGCTCAGATGGACGGCGCTATCCTGGTTATCGCTGCTACCGACGGCCCCATGGCTCAGACCAAGGAGCACCTGCTGCTGGCCCGTCAGGTCGGCGTGCCCGCCATCGTTGTCTTCCTGAACAAGTGCGATCAGGTCGACGACGCCGAGCTGCTGGAGCTGGTTGAGATGGAAGTCCGCGAGACCCTGGCCTCCTACGACTTCGACGAGGAAGCCCCCGTCATCAAGGGCTCCGCTCTGAACGCTCTGGTTTCCGAGTCCAAGGATCCCGATGCTCCCGAGTATGCCTGCATCAAGGAGCTGATGGACGCTGTCGACGACTATATCCCCACTCCCGACCGTAAGGCTGACCAGCCCTTCCTGATGCCCGTCGAGGACGTGTTCACCATCTCCGGCCGTGGTACCGTTGCTACCGGCCGTGTGGAGCGTGGCGTTGTCAAGAAGAACGAGCCCGTTGAGATCGTTGGCCTGCGCGAGGACAAGCTGTCCACCGTCGTTACCGACATCGAGATGTTCCACAAGCTGCTGGACTTTGCCGAGGCTGGCGACAACATCGGCGCCCTGTTGCGTGGTATCGACAAGAAGAACATTGAAAGAGGCCAGGTTCTGGCGAAGCCCGGTTCCATCCATCCTCTGACCAAGTTCGCTGGCCAGGTTTACGTCCTGTCCAAGGAAGAAGGCGGCCGTCACACCCCCTTCTTTAACAACTATCGTCCCCAGTTCTACTTCCGTACCACTGACGTGACCGGCATCATCACCCTGCCCGAGGGCACCGAGATGTGCATGCCCGGCGATAACGTGGTTATGAACGTTGAGCTGATTACCCCCATCGCCATCGAGAAGGGCCTGCGTTTCGCTATCCGTGAAGGCGGCCGTACCGTCGGTTCCGGCGTTGTCACCGAGATCTTCGACAACTAATTGATGTGCCTTGATCCCCCACTCCCCGGAGTGGGGGATTTTTTACCGCACAGGCACCCGCGACCTAGGGCCTATCTGAAAACCGTCAACACGCCCAAGCAGCGGATCTTTTCCGCCTGCTGTGCACCATTTTTTCTTGCAATACATAAAGTATTCCCGCGAAAAAATGGCTTCATCAGGTGGAAAATCTCTCGCTGCTGGTCATATTTCCGATTTTCAGATACGCCCTAATTGGAAGAAAGGATAGATATGAATTATCGTGAGGTTGACTTGACCACGGAAATCCAAAAAACTATGCTGAAAATGTCCGCCGATTGGGCGGCGGAAAACAGCTGCCGGGGCTACTATACCAATGAAGAATCAGACCTGGAGGGAAATCGGTTTTTCCTTGCACTGGACGGCGACACGCCAGTCGGCTACCTCTTTGGCAAGCTGTGCCGCGCGCAGAAGTCCTCCACCGTCATGGCGGAGGGAACTGCGTTTTTTGAGGTAGAGGAAATTTATATTGTCCCCGCCATGCGCTCCAAGGGAATCGGGGGAGCGCTGTTCCGCTTTGCGGAGGACGCGGTACGCGGCGAGGCGGACTTTGTGCTTCTGTCCACAGCCACCCGCAATTGGAGAGCCATTCTCCACTTTTACATTGACGAATTGGGCATGGATTTCTGGAGCGCCAGACTTTTCAAGCCCTTGAAGGAACCCAAAGCGTAAGGTTGTTTCTCAATTCCGGCCCAGGGAATGGCTCCGCTGAATCGTCTCCCGCATTCTTGCGGGGACATTCAGCGGAGTCTATTTATTTGGGAGGATATATTCAAGATGGGCAAGAACTTCCTTGACAAACAGACATGGAAATTGTATAGTATAGATAGTTTATAAAAAGGGAGAGGTGCTTGGTTTACGAAGTTTAACGTTAAACCAAAGGATGAGAAATGGATATCTGTGCTGCTGTGGGTACTGGGTGTGCTGACGGTGGTGAGCGTGACGGTCGCGGTGCTGGCGGGGGAGACGGAGCTGTTTTGTCCCCAAAGGCAGCTGGCCCAGCTGGTGCTTTACGAGGGGCCGAAGCCCATTGCGCCCTCTCAGACGGCGAGCATGTGGGTGGACGGAAACGAGCTGTTCGTCTACGACACGGCGGTGAACAATACCCACACCTGGGACAGCCGGTATAATCCGCCTCTTTCCACGGCGCAGGTCGCCTCCTTTGACTTTGCAGGCGGCGAAGTGGAGCTGAAAATCGCCCTGAACACCGGGGAGGAGCCGGGCGAGGTCACGGTGCGTCCCCTCTCCTATGGGATCGAGCCGCAGGTGGAGGGCAACGCCATCCGCTTCCGCATCTGCCAGCCGGATGTGTACACCGTGGAGTACCAGGGCAGCTCCAGCAAGGCAATGCACATTTTTGCTAACGCCATTGACGAGGATGCTCCCACCGAAAGCACTGACACGGTGAAGTACATCGGCCCCGGCGCGTGGATCGCGGATACCATGGTGCTTGAGGACGGGATGGACGTCTATATTTCCGGCGGCGCGGTGATCCGCGGAACGCTGATCGGCAATAAGGTGCATGATGTCACCGTCCGTGGCCACGGCTTCTTTGACGGCTCCGACAACAAGAGCTGGATGCTGAACAAAATGACCGCCTACATCCCCGTCAGTCTCCGGGAAAGCCAGAATGTGTCGGTCAGCGGTATTGCCATCCTGAATCCAAACGCCTGGTGTGTGGAACTGTACAGCTGCGACAATGTGGAGATCAGCGGCATCAAGATCATCTCCGCCCGGCCCAATGGCGACGGCATTTCCGTGCAGTCCAGCCGGAATGTCACCGTGCGGGACAGCTTCCTGCGCACCTGGGACGACAGCCTGGTGGTGAAGAACTATTCCAACCGCAAGGGCAGCGACAGCGCGGATATCCGCTTTGACGGCTGCCAGCTTTGGACGGATCTGGCCCAGTCCATGGAGGTGGGCTACGAGACCAACAAGGGCGGCAAATTAAAGCCCACCATCCAGAACGTGACCTTCTCCAATATCACGGTGCTGCACAATTTCCACAAGCCGGTGATGAGCATTCACAATGCCGACGACGCGGAGGTTTCGGGTATCGTGTTCCAGAACATCACCGTGGAGGACGCCTCCATGGGCAAGGGCGATGCGGGAAAGAACTGTCAGCTGATCGACATTACCGTCGCTCAGAGCAGCTGGTCAACCAGCAAGAAGCGGGGCACCGTCCACGATATTCTCTTTGACGGCATTTCCGTGCTGGGTGGGGACGACGGCATCGACTTCAAGGAGGGCAACCTCTGTCCCATCCGCATCCAGGGCTTTGACGAGGAGCATCTGTGCCGGGATATCACCATTCGGAATCTGGAAATTCTGGGCAAAAAGGTGACCCAGGAGAATTATGCCGGCAACCCGGATACCGCCGTCAGCCGGTTTACCGACAATATTGTGTTTGAATAAAGGAGGCCCTTTCCATGAAAAAATCTGCCAGAACAGCCTGGATCGTTTTCCTGATTGCGGTGATCCTCGTTTCTTCCGCCGCGACGGTGCGCATTTTGCGGGAGAAAACCAGCCGTGAGGTGGTCAACCCCAACGTGACCTTGGTCACCGCCCCGGAGCAGGAGGACTTTGAGGTGCACCCCGAGTGGACGCTGCCTGAGCCGGAGGTCATTGACTACGGCGAAAATCTTGCCCTGGGCAAAAAGGTGACCCAGAACGGCAGCACCCAGATTTACCAGTGCCGCAACGCCGTGGACGGCGACCGCTTCACCTATTGGGAGGGACTGCAAAACAGCTACCCCAGCATCATCACCGTAGACCTGGAGGAGCCGCAGAGGATTTCTGGCTTTGGCATTCTGCTGAATCCCCGGCAGATCTGGAACGCCCGCACCCAGGATGTAGAAATACAGACAAGCGACGACGGCGAGGAATTTGCCACCCTGCTTCCCACCCAGACCGTGGAATTTGACCCCATGACGGATAACCGCTGCTACCTGCCCCTGGACGAGAGCGTCCAGGCCCGCTATGTCCGCTTCGTGTTCACCGCCAACAGCGGCGCCGACGCCGGGCAGGCGGCGGAGATCGAGGTCTACAAGGCGGAATGACCGGCCGGGAGGTAAAATCCCTGCTGTACGCTCTTGGTGCAGAGCTGTGCGGCATTGCGGGGATCGAGCGTTTTGCGGATGCACCAGAGGGGTTCCACCCAAGGGATGTCATGCCCGCCTGCCGGTCGGCAATCGCGTTTGCCTGCCGGTTCCCGGTGGGGGCGCTGCAATGTGTTTCCCATGTGCCCTACACCCGGGTGCGCAACTCTATCACCGCAAAGATGGATGCCATCACGCTGGACGCATGCATAGAGCTGGACAAGCGGGGCGTTCTCTGCACCCCGGTGCCTGCCAATGAGTCCATTTTTGACCCGCGAACCGGGCGTTTCCGCAGCATCATTTCTCTGAAGCATGCCGCGCAGGCAGCCGGACTGGGCACCATTGGGCGGCATTCCCTGCTGATTACCCGGGAGCTGGGCAGCATGCTCTGGCTGGGTGCCATTCTCTGTGGGGAGGCGCTGGATGCCGACCCGCTTGAAGAACCCATCTGCAACCAGTGTGGGCTGTGCGTGGAGGCCTGCCCCATCAACGCATTGGAGCGGGAGCAGATCGATCAGCAGGGTTGCTGGAATTATGCCTTCGGAGAAGACGAGCAGACAAAGAATTGGCGCATCTGCTGCCACCGGTGCCGGGATGTCTGTCCGTTTCATCTGGGGAGCCGGAATTCCTTTGCGGACGACCGCTGAATATGTGCCAATAGTTTGGAATTTCTTGACAAACGAAAAGGTTTAACGTACAATAACAGGGAAGTTCGTAAGAATTGGATGTGGAATTGACGATGATCACGATTGAAGATATCGCCCGGGAGGCCGGGGTCAGCGCAACCACAGTCAGTAATGTCATCCACGGGCGCACCAATAAGGTTTCCAGCTATACCGTCGATTTGATCAACGAGATCATCCGCGAGCGCGGCTATGTGCCCAACCTGTCCGCAAGAGCCATGAAGACCCGCTCCTCCAAGGTGGTGGCGCTGATCAACCATCTGGAATCCCGCGATCAGCCCAAATTCATGTCCGACCCCTTTTTCATGGATTTGACCGGCGCGGTGGAGCGGGCGCTGCGGGAGCGGGGGTATTTCCTGATGATCCGCGCCATCTCTGAGCCGGACGACCTGACCGCCTTCCTGCGCAACTGGAACGTGGAGGGGCTGTTCATGCCCGGCCTGTTTGAGGATGAGCCGTTTTATAAGACCCTCCAGTCGTTGAAGCTTCCCGTGGTGCTCACGGACAGCTATGTCTCCAACCTGGGCGAGATGGTAAACATCGGCCTGGAGGACTACGAGGGGGCGCGGCTGGCCACACAGCACCTGATCGACCAGGGGCACCGCCGCATCGTCTTTGCAGGGCCGACGGTCAGGGCCGGGGGCGTGGTGGAGCAGCGCCTGCTGGGCTACCGCGCGGCGCTGGCACAGAATGAGATCTCCTTTGACCCCAGCCTGGTATTTGAGTGTGAATTCTCCACCAGTAAAATGATGGACTTCGGCGCGGCGCTGGCGCAGCGGGGGGATATCACCGCCGTGTTTGCCACGGCGGATATGCTGGCGGCGGGCATCATGTCCGGCTTGCAGCAGTCCGGGCGGATGGTGCCCAGGGATATTTCCGTGATCGGCTTCGATGATATCAACTGGGCACGGATGACCATGCCCATGCTGACTACCGTCCACCAGGACGCCGCCCAGAAGGGTCGTATTGCCGCCGAGTGCATGATTCGCCTGCTGGAGGGGGAGCCGGTGACACAGCGCAATCAGTCCCTGCCGGTGCGCCTGGTTCTGCGCGACAGCGTGGGCGCGCCCCCAAAGGAAATATGAGCAGGTGAGGGGCATGGAATGGTTTGGCATCTCATTTGCAGGGAGCATCCTTGCCCTGATCCTGGTGGTGCTGAGCGTCGTGCCGGGGCTTCCGCTCCTTGTGGTCGTCTATCGGCGGATATGCGCAAGGTACAGGGTGCAGCAGGCGCAATAAGGAAAGACAATAAAAAGAGAGCCGGGAGGAACCGCTGCATCTGCGGTTCCTCCCGGCTTTGCCGATTATTTGGGTCAGACGATATCAATTAACTCACGGAAGGAGCGGAGGGAATAGGTGGCCTGGCCGCTTTGGGAGGCGGGGCCAAGACCGGCGCTGTCAAAGCCGCCGGCGGCTGCCGCCTGCAGGCCGGCCAGCGCATCCTCCACCACCAGGCATTTTTCGGCGGGCAAACGGAGCATCTCCGCCGCCATGGTGAATACCTGGGGGTCGGGCTTGGAGCGGGTGATGTTGTTGCCGTCGGATACGGCGTCAAAGAAGCCGGAAAGACCAATGCGCTCTAAAATCAGCGGGGTATTCTTGCTGGACGAGCCGATGGCCAGCTTCAGTCCCTTGGCGCGCAGGGCGTTCAGGGTGTCGCGCACCTCGTCCGACAGATTCTTCTGGCTCATGGTTTGCAGGGACTGGCGGTACAGCGTGTTTTTCTGGTCAGCCAGCTTCTCCTTTTCCGCCTGGCTGAGGGGTGCGCCGTGGTAGCCCTCCAGGACGATTTCCAGGCTCTCCATCCGGGAGACGCCCCGCAGACGATCGTTTTTGCTCTCGTCAAAATCAATGCCCAGGGAATCGGCCAGGGCCTTCCAGGCAAGATAATGATAGTGGTCGGTAAAGCAGATCACGCCGTCCAGGTCAAAAATGACGGCCTCGTATTTTTTCATAGCGTTTCTATGGCTCCTTTTTCATGGTTTGCGGTGATTTGATAAACCTGATCGCCCATGCGGCAGCGGAAGCGGATCGCGTTCCATTTTTCGGGCAGCTGGGGATGGACGGTGAGTTGGCCGTTTTCCGCCTCCAGCCCGGCAAAGCCCTGAGCGAATACCTTCCAGGCACCGCCGGAGGCTGCCGGATGGGTGCCGCCGATGTACACAAGTCCGGCCCATTGCTTTCCGCCGCCGTCCCAATCCGCGCGGGCGGATTTCAGGAAGAAGGGATATGCTTCCTCCGCCGCGCCGAAGCGGCAGGCCACCAGGGCATACATGCAGGCGCTGAGGCTGGAGCCGTGCTCCGTGCGGGGGCAGTAGTAATTCCAATTGGCTTTGAGAGTATCCACCGGGTAATCCTTGTGGCAGAGCTCCAGCATGGTGATCACATCCGCCTGCTTGATGACCTGGGTCTGGGAGGCCACGCCATAAGCGCCGCCCCAGTATTCCCTGGGATCCTTCAGGCGGCTGCGCACCTGGGCCACAGTGGTATCCTCCAGGCCGAAATAGCCGTCGAACTGTTCAATGACGCCCTGGGCGTTGGGCTGAGGAACGTAAAGCATCTGCGCCGTCTGGGTGAGCTTTGGCAGCAGCGCCTCCGCCCCGGTCTTTTCCGCAAAGGCGCGGTAGCCTTCCGGGTCGCGGGCTTCCAGCAGCGCGGCGGCCTCTACTGCCCATTGGATGGTCTTGCGGGCCATCTGGTTGGTGTAGGCATTGTTATTCACCCGCTCGTGGTATTCGTCCGGGCCGATGGCGTCGTGGATTTCCCACCGCTCCCGGTCGGGGTGGCGCAGCAGCAGGGAATAATAGAACCGGGCGCACTCCAAAATCGTCTCCGCGCCGCCCTGGGCGAGGATCGAATGATCCTGGGTGACCTGCACATATACCATGATTGCCCTGGCCACGGCGGCGGAGATGTGGTACTGCTTATCCCGGAAGAAGGTGCGCATGGGGCGGCCGGTGAACACGTCGGTGACGTTGTAATCCGAGCAGGCGTCAAAGCCCCCCTCCTGGCTTTCCCAGGCGTAAAACGCGCCCTGCCAGCCGTATTGCTTCGCCTTTTCCAGCGCGCCGGGCAGCGTCTCGATGCGGTAGCGCACCATGGAGCGGGCCACCTCCGGCTGGGTGTAGAGGAAATAATCCAGGATGAACATCTCGCTGTCCCAGAAGATCGCACCCTTGTAGGTCTGGCCGGAAAGACCACGGGCCGGGATGGACAGGGGTCTGCCGCTGCGGGGGGCGATGGAATTCAGGTGGTACAGCGAGTAGTTCAGGGCATCCTGAGCCTGGTCGTCCCCCTCGATCTCTATCGCGCCCACGGCCCAGATTCTTTCCCAGTTCTGGCAGTGGGAGGCATGCAGTCCGTTGTAGTCTGCGCCTTCCAGCGCCTCGCGCACCGCCTGGGCGGGGTCAGAGCAGTCCCGGGTGGTGTATACGGCGCATACGGAGCTCAGTGTGACGCATTGCCCGGCCTTCAAATTCAGGCAGAAGTGCAGAGCCCCATCCTCCCAGTGCACCTGGGCCGGGAGCGACAGCAGGCATTTCCGGCCCACTGCCACCGTGTCCCGGTGATTCTGCACCCGTGCGGTGCACAGAAGCGTCTGGCCGGAGACGGAATTCTCAAAGCCCAGATAATGAGGGCCGTAGATTTCCCAGATATCCGTTTCAATTTTTGCAATGATCTCCACCTGGGCGTCCCGATCTGTGGACACGGTGTAGGAGGCCAGGATCAGATGCTCCTGGCCCATGTGGGCTGCATGGGTGCCCTGGAGCCGGACGGCAGCACCCTCCGCGCTCCATACGGTATCCCGCTGATAAATGCCGTGGCGGAAATCCAGGCTCTGAATGTGGTGGCTGGCGGAGCCGTCCAGGGCCGAAAGCAGCCGCCCGTTTACCCGCAGCCGGGTATACAGGGGATTGGGAGCGTTCAGCGGCTCCCGCCAGCCGTCGCCCACCCGGTCGTAGATTCCGGCGATGTTGACGGCGGCAAGCTGCTCCTTGCCCGCCTCCTCCAATGTGCCCCGGATGCCCAGGCAGCCGTTGCCCACCAGCAGGCGGTTTCCGTTGTCGGGGATGGATTCCGGGGAAAGCAGATCGTTTTCAATGCGCCAGCTCATTGCGGCTCCTCCATGGCAAACACCGCAGGGGCGGTGTCAATGTTGATTTCCTTTCCGTAGAGCACCGCCCGGACGGGGCTGCCCTGAAGCAGCTGTAGGGTGACGCTGTGCTGGCTGACGGCAATTTTCAGCACGCTTCCGCCGGTGCACACCCGGAACGAATAGCCCGTCCACCCCTTCGGAATGGAGGGGGCCAGGGTCAGGGTGGCCGCGTCGGTGCGCAGGCCGCCAAAGCCGCAGACAATGTTCATCCACGCTCCGGCGATGGAGGTGGTGTGCAGGCCCTCGCAGGTATTGCGGTTGTAATTGTCCAGATCCATCCGGGTGGCGAAGTCAAAGAGACTTTCGGCCTTGGCCAGCCGCCCCAGGCGGCAGGCCAGAATGGAATGGATGGAGGGGGACAGGCTGCTCTCGTGGATGCAGCGCGGCTCGTAGAAGTCGTAGTTGGCCTCCAGCTGCTCCCTGGTAAATTCACTGCCATAGAGCAGGAAGAACATCAGCACGTCCGGCTGCTTGACCATATCGTTGCGGTAAATACGCTCGTAAGACCAATGGGAATACAGGGGGAACTGCGCGGTGGGGATGGCGTTGATGTCCACATGGGGCAGATGGAAGTAGCCCATGTGCTGCTCAAAGAGCTTGGTTTTTTCATCATAGGGCAGATACATTTTATCCGCCTTCTCCTGCCAGTCCGCCAGCTCCTCCTGGGTCACGCCCAGGGCGGCGTAGGTGACGGGAGCCTCCCGCTCCATGGCCCGCAGCGTTTCCAGGGCAAAGAGCAGGGTTTTCTTTCCCATGAAGTTGGTGTAGGCGTTGTGGTGCACCATCATCTGGAATTCATCCGGCCCCATGACGCAGTAGTAGCCGTATTGATGGGTGACGGGATCCCAGTCGCCCCGGGTGGCCAGCATCCGACAGATTTCCACCAGCATCCGGCTGCCGAAGGCATAGAGGAACGTCCTGTCCCCCGTCTGGCGGACGTAGTTCCACAGGCCGTAGGCCACGCCGGTAGAGGCTTGCAGCTGCAAGCTGGCGTGCTGCCACAGGTCGCAGCATTCCCGGCCGCTGATGGTGGCGATGGGGTAAAAGGCTCCTTTGCAGTCCAGCGCCGCCGCCCGCTCCATGGCCTCCGGCAGGGTATCGTAGCGGAATTTCAGGAAGCTTTTGGCGGCCTCCGGGTTGTTAAAGAGATAGAAGGGCAGGCAGCATACCTCGCTGTCCCAGAAGGTGTTGCCGTTGTAGGCCTCGCCGGTCAGCCCCTTTGCGCCGAACACCGCGCCGTACTTGGCGGTGTGCAGGGTCTGGTGGAGCTGGAAGATGCAGAAGCGGATGCCCTGCTGATTCTCCGGGTCGCCGTCGATCTCAATGTCGGAGACCTGCCACTGATTTTTCCACCAGGCGGCGGAGGCGGCCTGCAATTGTTCATAGCGCGCCTGGGCCAGCAGATGCTTTGCGTCGCTGCACCGCTGGGCCATGGTCTGCTTTTCCGCCTCCGTCCGGGCGGTGCACAGCGCGGCTACCCGCTCAATGGTCTGCACCTGTCCCGGCTCCAGGGTAAGGCGCGCCTCCAGGGCGGCAATGCCGTCGGTGGAGGCATCATGGGTGCCCGTCAGGCCGCGGAAGATGGCCCCGGCCCAAACCTGCTGCCGGGTCTGTGCGGTCTCGGCCAGAATTTCGGTGCAGGCCCCTCCGGCGTCGGCAGACAGCGGACGGAACATGGGGCTGCCCACGGATACATGGGGGCAGGTGAAGTCCAGCCCCACCCGCAGCCGCAGCGCGGGGCGGCCCTTTACGGCGCGGAATGTGATCCGCTGCCCCACCAGCTGCTCCTGCTCCATGGAGGTAAAGCGCTCAAAGCAGATTTCCACTGCCGTGTGTTCGTCGCTGTGCCAGACGAAGCGCCGGGTCAGTACGCCGGTGCGAAGATCCAGCTCCCGGCGGAAGTCCGTAAAGCTGCTTTTTGCCAGATCCAGCACTTGCTCCCCGCTGCTGATGCGGGTATATACCCAGTCCACGGTGTTGACCATGAATTCCGTAAAGGGGAGCATTCCCTTGTAGCCGGATTTGGGCAGCATCCGGCGCTCATATACGCCGTTCAGATAGCTTCCCTGGAGCCGGGGGCCGGAGTAGCCCTCGTCGAAATAACCCCGCAGGCCGGTGTATTCGTTGCCCAGGGAGAAGATGGACTCGGCAACCTGGCTGTAATCCGGGTTGAAGCCTGCCTCAATGATCTTCCAGGGGTGCACCTGGAAGTAACGATCTGCAAATTTTCCCATTTTTTCTCTCACTCCTTAATTCCGCCGGACATCACACCGCCCATGATCTGCTTCTGGAAGAGCGCGAACAGGATCGTCGGCGGGATCACGGAGTACAGCACCGCCCGGATGATATCGATTTGATTGGTTTTGATGGAATTCTGGAAGGAGAACAGCTTGACCATCACCGTCTCCTTGTCCGTGCCGCCCAGCAGCAGATAGGGCATCAGGAAGTCACTCCAGGCCGCGCAGATGGCGAAAATGGCCACCACCACCAGAATGGGCCGGGACAGGGGCAGAATGATCCGGGTGAATACCCGAAAATCGCTGCACCCGTCCAGTCGGGCGGCGTCAATGAAGTCCTTGGGCAGGCTCTCAAAATAATTCTTGAAGAGGATCACCCAGTAGGCGTTGGCGCCCATGCTGAGCCACAGGGGGATGAAGCTGCCGGTCAGCCCCAACTTCTTGATGTTGACGAACAGGGCCACAAAGCTGGTGGTGGGCGGGATCAGCAGGCACCACATCACCAGCGCCAGCACGATCTTGTGCCCCACGGGCTTCAATATGGCCAGCACATAGGCCAGCAGTCCATTGAAGAACACGGCGCACAGCACGCCTCCGGCCACGGAGATGCCGGAATTGATGTAATACTTGGTAAAGCCGAAGTCGTTCCAGGTCTTGATCCAGCCCTCCCAGTCCGCGTGCTGGGGAAGAATCTGATTGGTGCTCAGATACTCCGTCAGATCTTTCAGGGAGCTGCACACCAGCCAGAACACCGGGAACAGGGCGATCAGCGCCATCAGGCAGCAGGTGATAAAGATCATCACGATCCAGAATTTCGTTTTATGGGACTTGACGTCGTAAAAGCGGATGACGCCGTCCTCTTTTTTCTGGTAATTGCGGAACAGACGCATATGAAATTCCCTCCTCAGTCCTTGCTTGCCTTGTTGGCAACGGCGTAATAAACCACGGTCAGGATAATCAGGATAATGCAGACCTCCACGGACAGCGCCGCTGCCTGGGAGAACTTCATGTGGGTGAAGGCCAGCTCATACACCAGCTCCATAATGGAGATACTGGCGTTGTTGGGGCCGCCGTGGGTCATAAGCATCGGCTCGTACAGAATCTGGAACACCGCCAGAATCTGTAGGATCAGCATGGTCTTGCCGGTGTGCAGGATGGTGGGCATGGTGATGGAGAAGAACCGGCGGATGGGGGAGGCACCGTCCACCGTGGCGGCCTCATACAGCTCCTGGGGGATGCTGGAGATGCTGGACATATACACCAGCGCCGTGGAGCCTGCCGCCTTCCAGGTCATTGCCACCACGATCCAGAAAATCACCGTTTTCTCATTGGTCAGGAATTTGACCGGCCCGATGCCGATTTCGGCCAGGAGGATATTCAGCACACCCTTGTCGCCGGTGCCAAAGAAGAAGGTGAAGATCATCACCGCCGCGATGGAGGGAATCACGTTGGGGTAGTAGGTGGCGATGCGGAAGAAGCCCCGGCCACAGGAGACCTCGGTAATCAGCGCGGCAATGATGACCGGCACGGCCAGACCGACAAACAGGGAGCACACCGTATATTTCACGGTATTCTTCCAGGCAATCTGGTAGGCTGGCTGCACCAGCAGCTTTTGGTAATTCTTCAGGCCGACGAACTTGGTAATTTGAATGCCGCGGGTATCGTAGAAGGACATCTTCACCGTATCGATCAGCGGCCCCCATACAAAGAAGGCAAACAGGATCAGGCTGGGGATCATCAGCATCCATGCGCTGAGATTCCGCCGCAGGCTGCCGCTTTGCAGCCGCAGTCCGTTTGTTTGTTTACTCATGGCTGTCACCTCGTGTGTCATTTTGCCGTAAGCTCCCTCCAACCCTACCACAGACGGGGGAGAGGAAAGCAGGGCGCATACGGAAGCTGCCCGCAGGAGCGCTTCTGAAAATGCCGGATAGGCTGCGGCACTTTCGGAAACGCTCCAAGGAGCCGCCGACAGTGCGGCGGCTCCCCGGAAGAATTATCTCATTACATGGCGTCCAGAACTGCCTGATAGTCGGCATTGGCCTGCTCCATCAGAGCGGGAATGTCAACGTTCTCAGGGTCGGCGCAGATGGCCTGCAGCACACCGTTCAGGATGGCATACATGGTCTGGGTGTCGCCGGGCTCCTCAGTGCGCAGCGCGCCCTCTTCCTTGGAGAAGTCGTAGTAGGCCTGCCACAGGGACATGTCAATGTTGCTGTACTCTTCGATGATCTTGTTTTGCTCATCGACCACAGCGCCAGTCCATGCGGGGAAGGCGGGGATGACGGGGATACCGGCATCCTGACGGTACTGCGCGTCGGCGATCCAGCCGTCGCGGGCAGCGTCGGTGACCTCGGGGGACTTGCCCATGATCTCCAGGTAATCCAGCGCCCAGCGAACCTCGTCGTCGGTGGCGTCGGGGGAGAAGAAGTAGGGAGTGCCGCCCATCAGGGTGAAGTGGCCGCCAGGGCCTGCGGGCATGGGAGCCAGGAAGAACTCGTCGGCGTTCATGCCACGGTAGCTGGGCTGATCGACGGCGTCGTTGGCAGCGATGTACATAGCGGCGGTGCTGGTGCCGATGCGGTCAAAGCCGGTGCCCCAGTTTTCCTGGGTGGGATCGTCGGTGACGCACTTGTCAGCGACCATCTTCTGAACCCACTCCATAGCGGCAATGGCCTCGGGGGTGTTCAGGTTGGAGGTATAGGTGCCGTCCTCATTGGGGATGCACAGGGTAGCGCCAAAGTTCCAGGCAATGTTAGACCAGTGCCAGCCGCCGCCAGCGTCGGAAGCCTGCATGCAGAAGCCGGCAACGCCGGTCTTCTCCCGGATGATCTTGCTGTACTCGTAGACCTCGTCCCAGGTGGTAGGATACTTGACGGAGCCGTCCTCGTTGACCAGGCCCGCCTGCTCGAACAGAGGAATGTTGATCATCAGGCCCAGGGAGTAGGCGTCGCGGGGCATGCCGTAGACGCGGCCGTCCTCGTCGGACAGCAGGTCACGGATGGCGGGGCTCATGGCATCCAGCCAGCCGCGCTCTTCCAGAATGTCGGTGATGTCCTTGACCAGGCCGTTGCGGATCAGCTTTTCAGGCTCGGTGTACCAGGACTCAAACACGGTGGGGGCGTTGCCGGCGGTGGCCAGGGCAACGTAGGTGTCGGGAGAATACTTGTAGTAAGCGGGGATCGCCTCTACATCGGGATGCAGTGCGTTGAAAGCGGGAACATACGAATTGGTATGTACCGCGATGGCCTCGGTCTGGGTATCTTCGGGCCAGATGCCCAGGGTAATGGAGCCGGACTCTCCGTCTGCCTTGGCCTGCTGTGCACCGACACAGACGACCATGCCAAGCACCATGGCGGCAGCAAGAATCATGGATAGAACTTTGCGCATTTTCATTTCTTCATCCTGCTTTCTTAAAAGTTTTACGTTAAACCTAACATGAAGCAGCAATTAATGACAATTCGCTTTGTTCATTTAGTAGGTTTATCGTTCAACTAAATACTACCAAAAAGTTCACACTTTGTAAATAGTCAGTTCTTACATATTTCACCTCGCCTTTTTGTAGGATTCGCCCAAGGATCCCCTGCAAGCATGGGTGGGCGGTAAGGCGTCGGCTTCCGCCACCACTGATATCGCTTCGTATATTCCCTACGCAATGTTGCCGCATGGGAATCCCCCAATACCGGGTACCCGGCATTGGGGGGATGGGTCATATCGGAAAGAAACGCTTATTTTTTCTTTTTCCCCTTCAGCTTCACCGGCTGCTCCTTCAGAACCACGGCGGTTCGGGCGGGGAGGTAGAGCTGGAGGGTGGAGTTGCCCTTGTCGTCTACCTGGGCGGCGTAGGTCATGTGGGCGATCAGGTCGTTGCCGCCGTATTTGCCGTCGTCGCTGCACAGGGCCACCGTGTAGTTGGCAATGGCGGGCAGGGAGACCGTCACATCCGTATAGGAGTTGCAGGGGCTGAAATTAAAGGCGAAGATCAGGCCCTTGCGATAGAACACGATCACCTGCCGGTTGGAATCGATCAGCCGCAGGTCGCCCATGCTCATGGAGAACAGGTCGGCGTCCTTGGCCAGGTGGATCATATCCTCGTCGAACTGGCCCAGCCATTCGTATTTCAGGTCGGGGTTGTCCCGCAGGCTCCACTGGCGGCGGCAGTAGTGGAAGCTCCAGCCGTTGCCCTCCCGGGGGAAGTCGATCCACTCCGGGTGGCCGAATTCGTTGCCCATGAAGTTCAGGTATGCTTCGCCGCCGCCCGCCAGGGTGAACAGGCGGATCATCTTGTGCAGGGCGATGGCCCGGTCGATCACCGGGTTATGGGTGCGCTTTTCCATGTCGGTGTACATGGCGGCGTCGGCCAGGCGGAAGATCAGTGTCTTGTCGCCCACCAGCGCCTGATCGTGGCTCTCCACATAGGCTACCGTTTTCTCGCCGGGGCGGCGCATGCACATCTCGCACCACATTTTGAAGATGTCCCAGAATTCATCCTTGCGCTCCTTGACGGTGCGCACCCACATATCCGGCAGGCCCATGCCCAGCCGGTAGTTGAAGCCGATGCCGCCGTCGGGAATGGGCAGACACATGCCGGGCATGCCGGACATATCCTCTGCAATGGTGACCGCGTTGGGGTTGACCTGGCGGATCAGCTCATTGGCCAGCTGCAAATAGGTGATGGCCTCGGTGTGGGTATTGAAGGAAAAATATTTGTCGTTGGAGTTAAAGTCCGTGCCAAGCCCATGGTCATGGTAGAGCATGGAGGTAACGCCGTCGAAGCGGAAACCGTCGAAATGGTATTCCGTCATCCAGAATTTCAGGTTGCTCAGCAGGAAGTGGAGCACCCCGGTCTTGCCGTAGTCAAAGCACTTGGTGCCCCAGGCGGGATGCTCTCCCTTGGCTCCGTCGTGGAAGAACTGCCAGGTGGTGCCGTCGAACATATTGATGCCCTCGGCAGTGTTCTTTACCGCGTGGGAGTGCACCACGTCCAAAAGAACCCGAATGCCCATGCTGTGGGCGGTGTTGATAAGATATTTCAGATCCTCCGGCTTTCCGAACCAGCTGGAGGCGGCGAAGAAGCTGGAAACCTGATAGCCGAAGCTGCCATAGTAGGGGTGCTCCATGATGGCCATCAGCTGCACGGTGTTGTAGCCGCCCCGCTTGATGCGCGGCAGGATGCGGTCGGCAAACTCCCGATAGGTGCCGATCTTTCCCTCCTCCTGGGCCATGCCCACGTGGGCCTCGTAAATGAACAGGGAATCCTCGCCCCGGAAATCCTGATCCGTCCAGTCAAATTTTTTGCAGTCGTCCACCACCTCTGCGGTGAAGGTGACGGTTTTCTTATCCTGCACCACCCGGCGGGCGTACAGGGGGATGTGCTCCGTGCGGGTCATGTTGGCATCCACCACGGTTTTGACCTTGCACCCGTCCCACAGGGCGTCGTCGCCGGGCAGGTACAGCTCCCAGTTGCCGTTGCCGACGGCGGTCAGGGGGTGGCTGGTCTGATTCCAGCCGTTGAAATCGCCCTCCAGATACAGCTGATAGGCCCCCGGCGCCCACTCACGGTAGTACCAGCCGCCGGGGACATGGTGGAAGCCAAAATAGTCGTGGGCATTGGCAAAATCGTTCAGCGTCTGCCCCTCCTTCAGCACCCGATCCTTGGTGGCGCGGTAGAGGAACATCCGAAGATCAATGTCCCCGGCAAAGGGGGCAAGCTGCGGGTTCAATTCCAGAATGCGATACATAATGTGGCTCCTTTCAGGTCAAGTGGGAAGCACGTTTGTGTTTACAGGCGCTTGGAAGCGTCCTCGCTTTCTTTGTCCTGCCGCCGCAGGGGCGGCAGAGGCGGCAGCTGGGCCAGATCCTCCATCAGAATCCCGGTGGTTTCCAGCAGCTGCTCAATCGGCTCCTGACGGGCTGGACGCTGGCCGCTGCGGTAGCGGTCAATGACGATTTCATAGCGGCGCAGGGCGTTGTGCACCGCGTCGTGCCAGGAGATGTAAAGCTCCCGGGCCGCGTGCTCGCCCACCTGGGCCATGATCTCAGGGCTGCGCAGCACCCGGGTCAGGCAGGCGCTGAGGCTCTCGGCATTTTCCTCGATCAGCAGTCCGTTCACGCCGTCGGTGATGCCCTCGGCGGCGCAGCTGCCGGCGATCAGCACAGCCCCCAGGGAGCTGGCCGCCGCCTCCCGCACCACCAGTCCGTTGGTATCAAAGGTGGAGGGGAAGAGGAACAGGTCTGCCCGGCAGTACCAGGCGCGCAGCGCCTCCCGATCCCGGATCGGCCCGGTGAAGATGCACCGATCGGCAATGCCGCAGCGGTCAACGTAGGCCTTTACCTCCTCCTGCTCCGCGCCGGAGCCGATGAACACCATGCGGTACTCTGCCCCCAGCGCCTTTTGCATGGCAAGAGCGTCGGCAATGATTTTCAGACCCTTGTACCACATGATCCGCCCCACGAACAGGAACAGGGGAACGCTCTGGGGCAGATCGTATCCGGCAGTGGCCCGGTCAATGGCCTCCTGGCTGACCCGGCCCAGGGGCAGATCCACGCCGTTGGGCATGACGATGCACTCACCCTCGTAGCCCATGGAGCGCAGATTCTCTGCCGCTCCGGCACTGACGGCCCACACCTCATCGCAGGCGCTGACGTTCTGCACCAGCGCCTTTATGGTTCCGGCCTTCAGCGCCCGCCCCTTTACCTTTTTGTTGATCTCAATGTCAAATTTGGTGTGATAGGTCATAATCAGCGGCGCGTCCACCACCCGCCGCAGCTCCCGGCCAAGAATGGTGGAAATCACCGGGCAATGGGAGTGCAGCAGCGCCACCTTCCGACCGCCCAGCTGCCGGGTGATGGCAGGGGAGAAGGGAATCCCGGCGGTGTAGCCCCCGGTCATCCTGCGAAAATCCAGGCTGGGATAGCGGACAACGGGGTAGGGGAAGGCGGTATCGTCGCTGTCGGGGTGGGAGGGGGTGATCACAACGGTATCCTGCCCCGTCTGGTGAATGATCTGGGCATAGTTCTTTACGGCATTTGCAACTCCATCGATCACGGGAGGAAAGGAATCGTTCAGCAGACAGATTGTTTGACTGTTATCCATTTTTCTGTAAAGCTCCAAATCGGTGTTGTATTGTGCCGCCCTCCACGGCGGGAGGACGCTGTGCACACCATAAAAATACCACATATCCGGGGGTTCGTCAACCGCAAACCGCCCGGGGCGCGGGACGGCTCACTGAGCGTCCTGAATCTTTTTCAGGCTGTCCTGCCGGATTTGCTCCCGCAGGGCCACCATATAGGGGCTGAAATGCATGCGGTCGGCGGCATAGGTCAGCTGGAGCTGGTATTCATTCGGCTCCCAGGTGGAAATATCCGATTCATTGTGGGAGATCACCGCCTCCAGCCCGTCCAGCGCCTTGTAGAGCTTGGCCTCGGTGGTTTCACGTGCCTGCATTTCCTGATACAGGCTCCGCATGTCGCTGCGCAGCGGCTCCGGCATGGCGTCCACCCAGGCAAAGAGCAGTGCCTCCTCCTTTTCTTCGTCCTTGGCCGTCTTGTCAAACACGGGAATGTCGCCGGTGAAGGCCTCGCCCAGGTCGTGAATCAGGCACATCTGAATCACCCGGTTGATGTCCAGCTCCGGGAATTCGTCTTTGAGCCAGAACGCCATCAGCGCCAGCCGCCAGCTGTGCTCCGCCACGCTTTCGTGCCGCCCGCCGGGAGTATAGCAGTGGCGGGTGGTGTCCTTCAGCCGCCCGGCGGTGTGCAGCAGGTCTAAAAGGGTTGCAGGTTCCATATGGTTCTCTCCTTTTCGCTGTTCTATGCGCTCATTATAACACTCCCGCCTCTTGTGGTCAAGAAAAGAGGCCGGTTTCGGGGCGCGGCGAAAGTTTTGTTTGAC
Organism: uncultured Oscillospiraceae bacterium; assembly: GCA_934565795.1. Classification (GTDB taxonomy): domain Bacteria; phylum Bacillota; class Clostridia; order Oscillospirales; family Oscillospiraceae; genus Faecousia. The sequence continues at coordinate 69,314 of CAKTIM010000003.1, read as the reverse complement.
GAATTCCCATCTATCTGATACCATATTATTATCTATTTTTTAAATGGAAGTGATTGAAGATGAAAGCACTATTGATCGGCGGCACCGGCACCATCAGTCTGGCGGTGACCCGGCTGCTGGTGCAGCAGGGGTGGCAGGTCTATCTGCTCAACCGCGGCTCCCGCAATTCCGAGGTGCCCCAGGGCGTACACCTGATCCACGCGGACATAAACGACGAACCGGCGGTGCGTGCCGCGCTGGGCGACCTGCGCTTTGACTGCGTGTGCCAGTTCATCGGCTTTGTGCCGGAGCAGGTGGAGCGGGATATCCGGCTGTTCTCCGGCAGGACGGGGCAGTATCTGTATACCAGCTCCGCCTCCGCCTACCACAAGCCGGCCAAGGACTACCGCATCACCGAGGGCACCGCCCTGGCCAATCCCTATTGGCAGTATTCCAGGGATAAGATTGCCTGCGAAGAGGTTCTGATGCGCGCCTACCGGGAGCAGGGCTTCCCCGTGACCATCATCCGCCCCAGCCACACCTATGATAACCGCAACGTCCCTCTGGGCGTGCACGGCAAAAACGGAAGCTATCAGGTTCTGAGGCGGATGCAGCAGGGCAAGCCCGTCATTATCCACGGCGACGGTACCTCCCTGTGGACGATGACCCACAATTCGGACTTTGCCAAGGGCTATGTGGGCCTGATGGGCAATCCCCATGCCATCGGCGAGGCATTCCAGATCACAAACGACGAGACGCTGACCTGGAATCAGATTTATTCCACCATTGCCGCCTGCCTGGGGGTGGAGCTGAAGCCCTACTACGTTTCCTCTCACTTCTTAGCCGCCACGGGCTGTTATGACATGCTGGGCAGCCTGATCGGGGACAAGGCCAATTCGGTGGTATTTGACAACCGCAAGCTGAAGGCCGCCGTGCCGGGCTTCTGCCCCACCGTCCGCTTTGAGCAGGGAGTGCGGCAGGCGATTGACAATATCCTCGCCCACCCGGAGCTGCAGCGGGAGGATCCAGAATTCGACGCCTGGTGCGACCGGGTGATCGCCGCCCAGGAAAATGCGCTGAAGGCATTTTTCTAAAGAAGAATAGAAGGAAGAAAAGCTATGATGGATTGGATCGTAAAAATCAATACCGCCCTGAATAATTTTATCTGGGGCGTCCCCGCAATTGTCAGCATCGTGGGCGTGGGCCTGCTGCTTACCTGCCGCACACGGGTGATTCAGGTGCGGAAATTCGGCAGAGCCATGCACGATACCCTGGGTAAGGTGTTTGAGCGCAGGAGCGCCAAGGAAGGCTCCATCAGCCCGTTCCAGGCGGTGTGTACCGCACTGGCCGGTACGGTGGGCACCGGCAATATCGCCGGCGTGGCGGGCGCTGTGGCCATCGGCGGCCCCGGCGCGGTGTTCTGGATGTGGTGCTCCGCGTTCCTGGGCATGTGCACGAAGTTCTCCGAGGTGGTGCTGGCCATTCATTTCCGGGAGAAGAACGCCCAGGGCGAATACATCGGCGGCCCCATGTACTACATTAAAAACGGTCTGGGCAAGAAATGGCAGTGGCTGGGTGCGCTGTACGCCATCTTTGGCGTGCTGACGGTGTTCGGCACCGGCAACGCCACCCAGGTCAATACCATTGTCTCCTCCATTGACACGGCCCTGACCAGCTTCAACATCATCGATCATGATCAAGTAATCGTGATGAAATGGATGATCGGCATCATCATTGCCCTGCTGGTGGCGGTGGTGCTGCTGGGCGGCATCAAGCGCATCGGCCAGGTGACGGAAAAGCTGGTGCCCTTTATGGCGCTGCTGTACATCATCCTCTCCATCGGCGTGATCGTGATCAACTGGCGCAATGTGCCCGGCGTGTTCAAGATGATTTTTGAGGGCGCGTTCAATCCCAAGGCCGTCACCGGCGGCCTGGTGGGCTCCCTGTTCGTCAGCCTGAAAAAGGGCGTGTCCCGGGGCATTTTCTCCAATGAGGCGGGCCTGGGCACCGGCTCCATCGCCCACGCCTGCTCGGATACCGACGATGCCGTGCAGCAGGGCTATTTCGGCATCTTTGAGGTGTTTATGGATACCATCATCATCTGCACCATGACCGCGCTGGTGATCCTGTGCAGCGGCGTACCCGTGAGCTACGGTCAGGCCGCCGGTGCGGAGCTGACCATCTCCGGCTTTGTCTCCAGCTATGGCAACTGGGTGTCCATCTTTACCGCCGTTTCCATGTGCTGCTTCGCCTTCTCCACCATCATCGGCTGGGGGCTGTACGGCTCGCGCTGCATCGAGTTTATCCTGAGCACCAAGGCGGTCAAGCCCTTCCTGGTGGCCTACTCTCTGGTGTCCATCGTTGGCGCGACCATGGACTTGGGCCTGCTGTGGGACATCGCCGAAACCTTCAATGGCATGATGGCCATCCCCAACTTGGTGGCCCTGTTCCTCCTGTCCGGCGTAGTCGTCAAGCTCGTCAAGGAACGCGAAGTAACAAAGCTCTGACCCAAACCGCTTGGCAGCAGAAAGTTGAACGGAAAGCAGCCCCCCCTCCGTAGGGGTCGGCAACCTGCCGACCCTCAACCCAACGGTTTAGGAAGCAGTAAAAATCAACGTATAACCCGCCGTATACATCCCCCAAGCTTCCCTGAGGGGTGTTGCAGAGCGCAGCGAATCTTTAATAACAATCATTGCCGGTGGCAATGATACCATAATTAATTAGCTGTCGCCGCAGCGACTGAAGAGGGCACGCAGGTGATGGCTTTGAAAGAGATTTGGTTAAAAAGGTACAAGGTTAAACATTTTGAGTCCGTAGGGGCGGATACCAGCCGCCCGAAAGCTAACGAAACTGAGCTGTATAGACAAACCGCTCAATCCCGGTACCCGGCGGGGCGACAAATTGCCGCCCCCTACGAACTCAGGAGATTTTTCCGGCTTTCGTTTAACCGGCAGCTCAGGCCCGCGACGTTGCGGACGGCTGGTATCCGCCCCTACGGGAGGGGTGCTCCTATTTAATCTTGTCTCATAAGATTGGCGTTACGGAGAGAAAAAGGCCGGAGAGGGGGTTCCCTCTCCGGCGTGGTTTTTACTTTGGGGGTTATTCGTCGTCCTCTTCGTCCTCGTCATCCTCGAAAGAGAATTCCAGGGTCTCGCCGCACTTGTCGCAGACGATGCTGCCGGACTCCAGAACATCCTCGTCGAAGTCGATGATGTTGCCGCAGGCGCACTGAACCTCGTAGATGGTGGATTCCTCGTCGCCAAAGTCGAAGCCCTCTTCGCCGTCCTCATCGGACTCGTCGTCTTCATCCTCGTCGTCGTAGTCGTCCTCGTCCTCGTCGTAATCGTCGTCCTCTTCATCCAGGATGTAATCCTCGATGGCGTCCAGATCCTCTTCGATCTCATCCAGCTCGTCGGAGATGGCGATGGTGGTATCCTCGATATCCACGACCTTCTTGGTCACATCGCCCAGAAGATCCACAATGGCAGCGATCATCTTTCCTTCGTCGGACTCGGTGTCCAGCTTCAGGCCGTCCATCAAGCCCTTGAGATAGGCGGACTTTTCAGAAATCGTCATAGCACTCGCTCCTTCAAATGTAGGATTGCATCAAGCCTTGGAACGGCCCAGGTACTCGCCGGTGCGGGTATCGATCTGGATCTTGTCGCCCTCGTTGATGAACAGGGGCACCTTCACCTCTGCGCCGGTCTCCACGGTGGCGGGCTTGGTGACGTTGGTGGCGGTGTTGCCGGCAAAGCCAGGCTCGGTCTTGGTGACCACAAGGTCGGCAAAGTTGGGGGCCTCCACGCCGAACACGGAGCCCTTGTAGCTCATGATGACGCAAGTGTCGTTCTCTTTCACAAACTTGAAAGAATCGTCCAGCACACTGGCGTCGATGGGCTCCAGCTCATAGGTCTCGCCGTCCATGAAATAGTAGAGGTTGCCGTCGTTGTAGGAGTACTCCATCTTCTTGCGCTCAATGTAAGCGGTGGGGTACTTGGCAGTGGGGTTGAAGCTGGTCTCGGTCACGCCGCCGGTGATGACGTTCTTCATCTTCACGCGCACGAAAGCAGCGCCCTTGCCGGGCTTGACGTGCTGGAACTCGATCACCTGCATGACCTTGCCGTCCATTTCAAAAGTAACGCCGTTTCTGAATTCACTTGCAGAAATCATCTTTCATATCCTCCTAAGTTATCTTCCCCGTAGGGCAAGAAAAGTATGTACAAAATTGCATCACTTTATTTTAACCGATTGCGCCGCTTTTTTCAAGGGGAAATATCACTTTTTTACAGAATCCACAGTTCTTTTGAAGATAGACGCCCCTTTTTCAGCGTCCGCCTCCAAAAGCTTAGGAAGCTCTGATTAAATCGGCAAGGGCTGACAGCGAGAGATTTTTCACCAGATGAAAGTACCAAAAGCGGAGGAATACTTCATGTATTTCCCGCTTTTGATACTGCACAGCTGGGGAAAAAGATCCGCTGCTCAGCCGCAGGCGATTTATTCAGAGGTTCCCTTTTATATCCGTCTTCTCCTTGCCATGGCGATGAACGGAAGCTCCAGCACGTGCCGGGCCTTCAGCCAGAAATTGTGATTGCTGATGGCGCTGACCAGGATGGAGGTAACGCCCTGGCAGTTTGCCCCCAGGGTGTCCGTATAAATTTGGTCGCCCACCAGGGCGGCCTGCTCCGCCGGAATGCCGTACCGCTGTAGACATTGACGGATTCCTTTGGCAAAGGGCTTTTTCGCGTGGGTGATGCAGTCCAGGCCGTAGGCATTGCAGAATACCTTCACCCGCTCCCGCTTGCTGTTGGAGACCACGCACAGCTGAATATCGGATTGCTTCATGCTCTCCAGCCACCGCTGCATCTCCTCGGTGGGGATGTCCGTGGTGTAGGGGACGATGGTATTGTCAAAATCCAGCATCAGCAGCCGGATGTTCAGACGGTGCAGCAGCTCCGGGGTGAGCTGGGGGAGCGACCGGGCGATGTGCTTGGGCAGCAGGGAAATGGACATATCGGCCTCCGTGGGTTCATAATCTACAATACATTATACCATGGGAAGGGGTATTTGTCCATGGCGATCACGCAATACCTGGCCATGACGGCGGCGGAAATGATGGGCGGCGCTGCGCTGCCGGAAAAGACCGCCTGGATGGCCTGCCATTTTTCTCCCTATTCCACCGGCCTGTGCAATCTGCCTGCCGCCCTGCCGCCGGGGAGCCTGCTGATCCTCAACGACCGCACCCCCATTCATGGCCACGACCCGGAGCGCATCTGCCGGGAGCTGGGTGAAGCCCTGGAGGGTCTGCGCTGCGCGGGGCTGCTGGTGGATTTTCAGAATCCGCCCCGCCGGGAATCCACAGAGCTGGTAGGCTACCTGGCCCAGCATTTGAAATTTCCCCTGGGCGTTCCGCCGGGCTATTCGGCGGAGGGCGCCGCCGTCTTTGCTCCGCCGGTGCCCACGGATACGCCCGCTGCCGCCTACCTCGAAAAATGGAGGGGAAAGCAGATCTGGCTGGAGCTTGCCCTGGAGGGACAAACCATCACCCTGACCGAAAGCGGCGCGGCCTATGGCATCAATTCGTTCCCCGCCGCCCCCCCCGCAATGGCGGACGAGGCGCTGCACTGCCACTACAGCATTGAGGAAAAGCCGGATGCCATCGTATTCCGAACCTGGCGAACCCGGCAGGACTTAGCTGGCCTCCTGTCGGACGCGGAGCGCCTGGGCGTCACGCTCAGTGTGGGTCTCTATCAGGAGCTTCGACCAGCCTGACCTGTCTGGCGCGGAGGAAACGCAGGTAATCCAGCGGCGTTTTCAGCGGCTCCGGGAATTCCACACCGCTGCCGTAGAGCAGCTCTACCTTGTGGCTGTCCGAACCGGCCGTGACGGGCAGGTCGAACATCTCGGCATAGGCAAAGGCCCGCTGATTCATTTTCCGGCCCTCTTCGCCCAGGTGAGCGGCATTGATGGCCTCCACCCCGTCGATATCCCGGGGGAAGAGCTGGAAGTGGTCGATGTAGCCCCGCTCCCGGAACGGGTGGGCCTGAATCACAAAGCCGCCGTCGCGCCGCATCAGCTCCAGCGCCCTGCGGGGCTCGCCTTTGTCAATGTCCTCGTGTGCCAGGAGCCACTGCTTGTCCAGATTGTAAACCAGGAATTCCGCCCCCTGGTAGGCGTATTCAAAGCCGAAAAAGACCTGTAGTCCGATTCTGTCCCCCTCCGCCTTGGCATGCTCATAGCCCAGGCAGAAGCGCCGGATTCGCTCCTCCCATGGCAGCTCCCGGGGGACGGCGGAATTGCCGTTGAAAAAATGATCCGTCACAAAAATGCCGGTATACCCCGCCGCCTTGTGCGCCCGCGCCATCTCCACCCCCGTGGAGGAAGCACAGGCGCTGCCTTCCTTAGTATGCATGTGTGTTTCGTATCGGTAGCTCATATGTGTTCCTCTTTGTCTGTTCAGAATGGCCTAAGGAACCTCTGAATAAATCGCCTGCGGCTGAGCAGCGGATCTTTTTCCCCAGCTGTGCAGTATCAAAAGTGGGAAATACATACAGTATTCCTCCACTTTTGATACTTTCATCTGGCGAAAAATCTCTCGCTGTCAGCTCTTGCCGATTTAATCAGAGCTTCCCTAACCCTACCACAGAGAAGTGCCTTTGTCAAGGGAAGCTCTGAATAAATCGACTGCGGCTGGACGGCGGGCCTGCAATACAAAAAATCGCTCCCCGTCTGGGGAGCGATAATTCTTAATTCTCGGCTGCCTTTTCCTGGGCGCGGAGGAGGGCGTCTACCTGATCCAGGTTGAATACCTCACGTACCTTTTTGTAGAATTCGGAGTAGGTATAGCCGTTGTCCACATACCGCCAACCGGGGCCGGCGTAGGGGTCGTTGCCGGTAAAGACGGCGGTGGCGTCCGGGTGGATTTCTTTAAATTGCTTCTGCTCGTCTGCGGCCACCCGGGTTCGCTTGCAGAAAAGGTTCTGGATGGGAAGCCCGTCCAGGGGCATCAGGCTGCTGACCTTGGTATAGCAGATGTTCAGATATTTCAGACTGGCACACCCGGACAGGGGGGTGAGGTCGGATAGCTTCAGACAGTTGGCCAGCTCCAGATATTCCAGCTTCTTGCAGTTTTCAAAGCCGGAAAGATCGCTGGCGGCGCAGCCGGAAAGGATCAGAATTTCCAGGTCAGGCATGTAGCCGATGAAGCTCAGGTCGGTCAGGGTGTCGTTGTGCCCCATGTCGATGTACTTGGCGCTGCGGACATACTTCAACTCTGAGCAGGTGCTGTCCGTCACATTGTATACCGAGCGGATGGTGGTCGTGTTGGTCAGGGCAGTGTAGCGGCTGTCGGTTCCGTAATACACCCGCCACACCAGGTCGACCTCAGTGTAGTCCTCGCGGATGGAGGCCAGCAGCTCGCTGCTCAGGCCGCAGCGATCCAGGATCAGGCTGGAGCCGGGGGCCATAATGCTCAGCGCCTCCCGAATTTCCGGCTCGGCACCGGAGGTCAGGCTCAGATTTTCAAAGCGGATGGTCTCGTCGGTGGTGGATACCGTCCGGCCAAACAGACCGAAAACATAATGGAACCGCACATCCGGGGCAGCCTCCACCAGCTGCTTCACATCCTGCCGGGAGAGGGCGCAGGTGCCGGAATCGTTCATCAGCTCCACATAATTCAGATGGGGCAGCGCCTCCAGCATGCCGATGACGGATGTGATCTCGTCCACCGTCATTCCGGCCAGATTCACGCTTTCGGTGTCCTCGGTGAACTCCATTCCCCGGAAGGAAACGGTATAGGAGATCGCCACATCGGGATAGGTGGCGCGCAGGTTTTCAATCTCGGCATAGGTCAGAGCGGTTCGGGGCAGCTGAAGCGTTTTGAGATTGGGCAGATAGATCAGATTGGTGCGCAGCGTCTGGAAGGTCAGCCCCTCGCCGGGCAGAGAAATATTTTCCGCCCAGTTGACCATGGAGGTGTTGCCGAAATCCACGGAATAGGTGACCTCCACCTGGGGATGATTCTGGATGTACACCATGATCGCCGTGTAGCAGGTGCTGCCGGACAGATCAAGGGTTTTCAGATTGGGGTATTCCTCCAGCTCCCGGATGGTGCTCTCTGTGACCACCATGGACAGCGTCTGCACATTCAGCTTGTCCACCGGCTCCGTGGTGGTGTTCCACTCCTCCGGGATCACGGAAACCGTCTCCCCCTCTGGTTCCAGCGGAACGGTAGCCGCCGTGGTGACGGCATTCTGCCCTGATTTAGGAAAAAGCTCTGCACAGCCGGTGAGCATCGGCAGCAGGCAGAGAAAAAAAAAGACATACCGAATCTGAATCCGTTTCATCCAAGCACGGCCTCCGGGCAACACAATTTACCCCAAACTATATCACAAGCCACTCGAAATTGCAAGGAATCCGGCGAATGTTTTAAAAATCTTAAGGAAGAAAATCCCCCTGGGGAAAGCAACCCGCTTTCCCTAAAAAAGCAAAACGCGGACGGCCAACCGGCCATCCGCGTCAAGCGCCATTTACTGCATGCTCTGCTCGTAGGACTCGATCATCTTCTTGACCATCTGGCCGCCGACGGAACCGGCCTCGCGGGAGGTCAGGTCGCCGTTGTAGCCCTGCTTCAGGTTGACGCCCATCTCCTGAGCGGCCTGCATCTTGAACTTGTCCATAGCCTCACGAGCCTGGGGAACATTGATCTGATTGCTGTTCTTCATAATGTTTCTCTCCTTTTCCATTCTCTTTCGCGGTTTTGTTTCCGCAGTCATAGGTTGTGCGCTTTTTATGGAGAAATGCCTGACTTTTTGCGGAAAAGGTGGAAAGGATTGAGAAAATTTTGATTGACGCCGGGGACGGTTAAAAGGATAATCAGACAATAATCGGAGCAGAGGCTTTGGATGCGTGGAATTTTCGGAACATTTACAGAGAAGTCTGGCGAAAAGCCTCTATAAGAGGAATCGGGATCGTTTCCGGGCAATTTGCTTCCCTTTTCAGGAAAGATGTGCTATACTTTACCCATTCCGAATCAAGAAAGAAAGATGCACGGTGAAGAATAGGCGGTTTTATGGTTTTTTGGCGCTGACGGTGCTGTTTAATTTGGCGGCGAATTTTGTTCACCCGGTTACGCCTGCGCTGATTGTGGAGCGGGGGCTGGATAGCTCTATGTTTGGGGTGGCCTTTGCGGCGATGAATGTGATGAATTTCCTGTTTGCGCCGCTGTGGGGGAAGCTGTCGGATTACTGGTCGACCCGTAAAATTCTGCTGATCTCCTGCATGGGCTATGCGCTGGGGCAGCTGATTTTCATGCTGGCCTACAGTGAATGGCTGATCGTGCTGGGGCGGATGTTTGCGGGCGTTTTTATCAGCGGCTGCTACACCACCTTTGCAAGCTACTGCATCCGCTGCGCGGACAGCGGCGCTCAGCGAAGCCGGTATCTGACCGCGCTGGAGACCGCTCATTCCGTTGCGCTGGCGGGAGGCTTTTTCCTGGGCGGCATGATGGGGCTGGTTTCCACGGAATTCGCCTGCTTCTGGCAGGTGGTGCTCCTGGCGGCGTGCGGTGTGCTCTTTTTCATCGTCTGCCGGGATGGGCAGCCCGTCCGGCAGAGCGGGCGGCTTTCCCTGCGGGAGGCCGATCCGTTTCACGCCTTCGGCGCTGCCAGACAGTACATGACTGTGCCCCTGGCGCTGGTGTTTGCGATTGTGGCGGTATCCTCCATCGGGCACAATTCCTATGAGCAGTGCTTCAATTATTATATCAAGGATCAGTTCGGCATGTCCTCGGCCTACAATGGCACCTTCAAGGGCATCATTGCCCTGCTGACGCTGGTGCTGAACGCCACCGTATGCATCCAGATGCAGCGCAAGACCAATATCAACAAAAGCTTTCTGCACATCCTGGCGGTGTGCACCCTGATGCTGGGGCTGATCCTGGTGTGGGACGCGCAGGCGGTTTTTGTGGGCATATATATTCTCTACAGCAGCGTGAATGTCATTCGCCTGGTGCTGCTGCAATCCATGGTGGCCATGCGGGCTGACGATCACAGCGGCAGTATTCTGATGGGCTTTTACCAGGCCATGTATTCCCTGGGCGGCATCTTTGGGGCGCTGTTCGCCGGGCTGATCTACAAGCTGGGGGTAATGCTCCCCTTTGTGCTGGCCTTTGCCGCCTATGCGCTGGCCATGCTCCTGGGCTGCGTCTACCGCGGCGTTTACCGAAAAGAGAACAGATAAGACGTCCGGGCAGGGATGCGCTGTGTGCGCTCCCTGCCCGGTTTGCGGTTAACGGTGCTCTGCCAGCCACTGCATCGCCTGGCGGTAGCCGTCGAAGCCCTGGCCCTTGATGGTGTGCTTGCAGGCCATGCCTGCGTAGGAGATATGGCGGAACGGCTCCCTTGCGTCCACATCGGAGATGTGCACCTCCACCGCCGGGATGGCCACCGCCTTCAGCGCGTCCAGAATGGCCACGCTGGTGTGGGTGTAGGCGGCGGGGTTGATGACGATGCCGTCGAACTTTCCGTAGGCCTGCTGGATTTTATCCACCAGATCGCCCTCGTGGTTGCTCTGGTACTGCTCGACCTCCACCCCCAGCTCCTTTCCCCAGACGGAAAGCAGGCGCAGCAGGTCGGCGAAGGTGTTTTTGCCATAGATATCCGGCTCCCGAATGCCGAGAAGGTTCAGGTTGGGGCCGTTGATTACGAGAATTTTCATGTGGTTTCCTCCCATTTTTGCAGGATCGCCTTTAAGGTTTCCTCAATAGGGCCGTCGTTGGAGATTTCCCAGTCCGCAAAGCGCCGGTACAGCGGCTGGCGCTGCGCGAACATTTCGCTGAGCTTGCCTGCCTGGGACAGGGGACGGCCATCGGTGGGCAGCTTGCGCAGATCCCGGGTCAGCCAGAAAACGGTGCCGTTCTGGTGAAGCAGGTCAAAATTGCGCTGCTGGGTGACGCAGCCGCCGCCGGTGGCGATCACCAGGCCGCTTTGCCGCCCCAGCTCTGCCAGGGTTTCCGTTTCCAGTGCGCGGAAGGCTGCTTCGCCCTCGGTGGGAATGATCTGGGTGATTTTCCGGCCAACCCTTGCCTCCAGCACCTCGTCCGCGTCGACAAAGCTCCGGCCCAGCGCCTGTGCAAGCTGCTGCCCGACGGTGGTTTTTCCGCATCCGGGCATGCCGATGAGGATGATATTCTCCATTTGCTGCCGCAGAGCGTGATGAATTCGGGCAATCACCGTGTCCTCAATTTTGCGGCCGGTGAACCACTCGGCGCTTTCCTTGGCCTGAGCCACCAGCATCCACAGGCCGTTTTCCGTAACAAGGCCCCGGGTGGATGCGTCCAGCAGAATCTGTGTCCTGGCCGGGTTATACACCACGTCCAGCACCCCCTCCAGCGCCGGGAAATGCTCCAGGCTCAGGGGGCTTTTGCCGGTGTGGGGGTACATGCCCACCGGGGTGGTATTGACGATCACAGAGGCGTCGGCGTGGCGGCCTAAATTCTCATAATTGTTTTCGCCGGAGCGGGAGATCACCACCACATCTGCCCCCAGCTCCTCCAACGCTGCCACTGCCGTATTGGACGCGCCGCCGCTGCCCAGAACCAGCACCTTTTTTCCTGCCACCGCCAGACCGCTTTTTTTCACAAGCCACTGAAAGCCAAAGTAATCCGTATTGTGGCCCACCAGGCGTCCGTCCGGCCTGCGCACGATGGTGTTCACCGCCCCCAGGCGGCGGGCCGCCGGTGACAGCTCGTCCAGATAGGGGATAACGTCCTTTTTGTAGGGGATGGTCACATTCAGGCCGGTAAAGTCTCCGCTTTTCAGGAAATCTTCCAGCTCCTCCGGCTCCTTTTCAAAAAGCGCGTAGCGGTAGCTCCCCAGGTGGGCGTGAATCTGGGGGGAATAGCTGTGGCCCAGCTTTCTTCCAAGCAATCCGCAGTTCATGCTAAACCACCTCGTAATAGCTGCCCAGATATTTGAATTCCTCGCAGAAATCATCCAGTTCGCACATCAGCTGCACAAATTCCTCGGAATAGATGGAGGTTTCCAGGTCGAAATAAAACATAAATTCAAACTCCCGGTCGGGCAGCGGGCGGGATTCCAGCTTGGTCACGTTGATGCCCAGGGTATACAGCCGGGCCAGCACCTTATACAGCGCGCCGGGCTTGTGGGGCAGGATCATCATAATGCTGGTCTTGTCCGCGCCGGGGTAGATTTCCAGATTCTTGCTGATGCAGATGAACCGGGTGCGGTTGTTGCCCTTGTCCTGGACGCTGGGGGCCAGGTTGGTCAGCCCGTACAGCTGGGCGCAGGAGCGGCTGCTCAGGGCCGCCACATCCTTCCTGCCGGAGGAGGACACCATCTCCGCCGCCACGGCGGTATTCTCCACCGCCATGACGTTGACATTGGGCAGCCTGCTCAGGAATCCGGCGCACTGACTGATGGCCTGCTGGTGGGAATAGATTTCCTGGATGTCCTCCAGCCTGGTGCCGGGGTTTACCAGCAGATTGTGGTCAACCTTCAGCCGGAAGGTGCGGACGATGGAAAAATTGTGCTGGATCATCAGGTCGTACACCTGGTTCACGGAGCCGGCGGTGGAATTCTCAATGGGCAAGATGCCATACTGACACATGCCCTTTTCAATGGAGGAGAATACGCCCTCGAAATTCTTGAAATAGAGGATCATGGGACTGGGGAAGATTTTTTCGCAGGCCAGCTGGGAATAAGCGCCCTCCACTCCCTGACAGGCCACCATGGGGGCGCGGGGGAAGAGCTTCGGGGTGCTTTCGATGGCGGCGGTGATCTGCCGGAACAGGGGCGTTTCCTTTTCGTTGCGCTTGGCCTGGTAGCCCCGGCTCAGCTCCAGAATGGTGGAATACAGTCCCCGGGCGTAGCCCGCCATTTCGGGGCCAGCCTTTTGAGCCACATTCTGCAAAATCTCCCGCTCCCGCGCAGGGACGAGGATGGGCAGATTGCGCTCACGCTTATAGTCCGCTACCTGGGCGGAAATTTCCATCCGGGCGCAGAAGAGCTTCAAAAGCTCGTCGTCGATTCTGTCGATTTCACTGCGCAATTCAGTTATATCCATGGAAAACCTCCCTTTCTTTGTTCCATCCCAGCATCAGGTCAAACAGCGCAATGGCCGCCGCCGCCTCCACCACGGGGACGGCGCGGGGCACGATGCAGGGATCGTGGCGGCCCTTGACGGTCAGCGTTTGATCTGTTCCCTGGGTAAGGCAGACGCTGTGCTGAGGAGCCGAAATGGATGGCGTGGGCTTGACGGCCACCCGGAAGAGCAGGGGCATGCCGTTGGTGATGCCCCCCAGAATGCCGCCGCAGTTGTTGGTGGCGGTGACCACCCGGCCAGCATCCATGCGGAAATCATCGTTATTCTGGCTGCCCCGCAGTCCGGCTGCGGCAAATCCAATGCCAAATTCCACTCCCTTGACGGCGGGGATGCCATAAACGATCTGGGCGATCCGATTCTCCACGCCGCCGAACATTGGCTCGCCCAGCCCTGCCGGAAGGCCGGTGGCGGCGCATTCAATGATGCCGCCCACGCTGTCCTGCGCCTGCTTGGCCCTTGCCACGGCCTCCCGCATTTCGGCGCCTGCCGCCGCGTCCAGCACCGGGAAATCCGTATGGACGGCATCCAGCTGGGGATGCAGCGGGTCAAACGGCGCGTCGCTCACATGCTCAATGGCGGCAATGTGGGCGGCAATGCGGATGCCCTGCGCCTCCAGCCACTGCATGCACAGCCCTCCGGCAATGCACAGCGGAGCGGTCAGGCGGCCGGAGAAGTGGCCGCCCCCGGCGCTGTCCTGAAAGCCGTGATACTTGACCTGGGCGGTATAGTCCGCGTGGCCGGGGCGGGGGCAGTCCTTCAGGTTGGCGTAATCCCCGGAGCGGGTGTTGGTGTTGCGGATAATGGCGGCAATGGGCGCGCCGCAGGTGCGGCCATCCAGGAGGCCGCTGAGAAATTCCGGCCTGTCCGCCTCGGCGCGGGGGGTGGAAAAATCATTCTGCCCCGGCGCGCGGCGGCTGAGAAAGGCCTGCAGCCGCTCCAGATCCACCGATAGACCCGCCGGAACGCCGTCCAGGGTCATGCCGATGGCCGGGCCGTGGGACTGGCCGAAGATGGATAGCTTGATGTGTTCACCGTAGGTACTGCTCATAGCGTCCTCCCAGCTGTTTGTATTCTTCAAAGAATCGGGGGTAGGATTTTTCCACGCATTCCGCCCCCAGGATGGTCACGTTTTCTGTGCAGGCCGTGGCGGCAATGGCCGCCGACATGGCGATGCGGTGATCGTTCCTCGCATTCACCGTGCCGCCGGTCAGGCCGGTGCCGTGGACGGTCAGCCTGGCTTCATCCGCCTCCGCCTGACCGCCCAGGGCGCAAATCATTTCCCTTACCGATTCCACCCGGTCGGATTCCTTCAGCCGCAGCCGCGCGATGTTGGTAAATACCGCGCCTCGGTTACAGGCGGCAACCACGGCCAGGATGGGCACCAGGTCGGGAATGTCGGAGGCGTCGATGGTCAGCCTTTCCCGCAGCCCCGGAAGCAGCGCTGCTGCCGCCCGGTCGCCCTGAGGGGAGTCCGGGTTCAGATTTTCGACGCTGACAGGGCTTCCCAGCGCCGCAGCCGCCAGGAAGAACGCGCCGTTGCTCCAGTCCCCCTCCACCGTTACCGCGCCGGGGGAGGAATAGCCCTGTCCGGCGGGGATGGAAAAGTTCTTCACGTCAACGCCGAAGCGCTTCATGGCCAGCAGGGTCATATCCACATAGGGGGCGGATTCCAGCCTGCCGGTGATTTGAATGCCGCAGCCGCCGGGGATCAGCGCCCCCGCCAGCAGCAGCCCCGTGATAAACTGGCTGGAAATGCCGCCGCTGAGGGTGTAGGTTCCTGCCCGCAGCTTTCCCTGGCAGCGGATGGTATCCGCCGTGGGGCGGCTGAGGGTACAGCCCATGCGCTCCATCTCCTCCCACAGCGGGGAAAGGGGCCGTTGGGGCAGCCGCCCGGTCATATAAAAAGTGGTGTCGCAGCCCAGAGCGCCGGCCGCCGGCAGCAGGAAGCGCAGGGTGGAGCCGCTGTCCTGGCAGGGAAGGGCCGCCTGGGCAGGAGGCGCCGCCACCGGCGCTACTTCAAAGCCCTCCGGCCTCCGGGTGATCTTCGCCCCCAGAGCGTTCAGGCACTGGACGGTGGCGTCGATATCCCGGTTGGTCTCCGGGCAGCGCAGCGCCGTCCCGCGATGGGCAAAGGCGGCGCAGATCAGCATGCGGTGGGCCTGGGATTTGGAGGGAATGGCCCGCACCGTGCCCGCCAGCTTCCCCGGCCTGATGGTGATATCCATACTCACAGCCCCGCTTCCACAAAATCCTCCAGCGCCTCAACCGGCGTGGGCACAATGTCGCAGCAGCCGATGGCCCTGGGGATAATCAGGCTGACCGTGCCGCCGCTGCGCTTTTTATCGGAGAGCATGTAATGGGCCAGCTCCCGGGCGGAAAATTCCGTTGCGATGGGCAGGCCATAGGCATCCAGTGTGCTTACAATGGCCTGTGCATCCGACGGTGAGAGCATACCGCTTTGAGCGGCGGCCCGGCTGACGATGGCGATACCGATGGCAACGGCCCGGCCATGGGAAACAGCAAAGCGGCTCCTGGCCTCCACGCCATGTCCCACGGTGTGTCCCAGGTTCAGCTTCATTCGCGCGCCGGTATCAAATTCGTCCTCTGCCACCACATCCCGCTTCAGCTCCACACAGCGGCGAATGACCCGCTCCCGGTCAAATTCCGGCCCGGTGCTTCTCAGGTAGTCAAAGAACGCCCGGTCATAGAGAATTCCGTATTTAATGACCTCCGCGCAGCCGTCCCGGAAGATTTCCGGCGGGAGGGTGCTGAGCACGTCGGTGTCGCAGAGCACCAGCCGCGGCTGGTAAAATGTCCCGGCCAGGTTCTTCCCGGCGGGCAGGTCGATGGCCGTCTTGCCGCCCACGGAGGAATCCACCGCTGCCAACAGGGTGGTGGGCACCTGGATAAAGGCCACGCCCCGCAGGAACGTAGCGGCGGCAAACCCGGTCAGGTCTCCCACCACGCCGCCGCCCAGGGCAACCAAAAGGTCAGATCGGGTCAGCTGCTGCTCTGCCAGGAAATTCAGGAGGGAGAGATAGGTCTGCCCGTTCTTGCTTTCCTCCCCGGCGGGAAAGACATAGCTGACCACCTCAAAGCCCGCAGCCTCCAGGCTGCGCTTCGCCGCGCCCCCATGCAGGGGGTACACGTTGGATTCACTGACAATGCATGCCCGCCGTCCCCGGACGCACCTGGCAGCCTCCTGCCCCAGGGAAGTCAGCAGACCGCTGCCAATGAGAATGTCATAGTCGTGGGATGCGTGCACCGTTACTTTTTGCATCCGTCCACCTCCTCCTTGCGCCGCTTGCCCTCGTCCAGGAGCTGGTAGAGCCGCTGCTCGTCCCGTTCCTGTAAGGCGTCCCGGTATTCGGTGAGACTGCGGATATACTGATCCAGCTCGAAGAGCAGATTTTCACGGTTTTCCAGAAACAGCTCCGTCCACATGCCCGGATTCAGCCAAGCCACCCGGGTCAGATCCCGGTAGCTCCCGGCGGAGAAGCCCTTGTGCTCCAGCGCCGTGGGGGACTTGATAAAGGCGTTGCTGAGAATGTGGGGCATCTGGGAGGTAAAGGCAATCATGCGGTCGTGGGCCTCGGCGGTGGTTACGGAGAAGAAGCCGAAGCCGCAGGGCTCCAGCGCGTCCTTCACCCGCTGGAGCAGTGCCATGTCGTCATACACCGGCGGCACCAGCACCATGGGCGCGCCCTGAAATAAGGTTGCCCGGCTGTACTTGAAGCCGGAGAACTGAGAGCCTGCCATGGGGTGCCCGCCCACAAAGGTAAAGCCATACCGCCGCGCTACCGGGAAGCAGCGGCTGCACACCAGCTGCTTGGTGCCGCAGCAGTCGATCACCAGGGCGTCGCGGGTGATTCGCTCACCGTTGCTCTCCAGCCATGCCGCGCTGCCCTCCGGGTAGATGGCCAGCAGAAGCAGGTCGCACCGGGGGATGGTTTCCTCATCCAGCGCTCCATCCACCGCTCCTGCCAGCATGGCAAAGGAGAGCATCTCCGGCTCCAGATTTTTGGCGTAAACCGTGTGACCCGCCAGCTTGTAGGCCCTGGCCAGGGAGCCGCCGATCAGGCCCAGGCCCAAAATACCAACGGTCATGCCATCACCTCTCGAATCTCCATGACCTTCCGGCTCACGTCCGCAAACTGGCCGGGGGTCAGGGATTGGGCGCCATCGCACAGGGCGTGCTCCGGGTCGTTGTGAACCTCGATCATCAGCCCGTCCGCCCCGCAGGCAGCCGCGGCGCAGGCCATGCTGGGCACCAGCCGGGCCTTGCCGGTGGCGTGGCTGGGATCTACCACCACGGGCAGATGGCTCAGCTCATGGAGCACCGGCACGGCGGAAAGATCCAGGGTATTGCGGGTGTAGGTCTCAAAGGTGCGCACCCCCCGCTCACACAGGATCACATTTTCGTTGCCCTCGCTCATAATATATTCCGCACTCATCAGCAGCTCCTGCAGGGTGTTCGCCAGGCCCCGCTTCAGCAGGATCGGCTTTTTCGTCCTGCCCACCTCCTTCAGAAGGTCGAAGTTCTGCATATTCCGCGCGCCGATCTGGATCACGTCCACATCATTAAAAAGCTCCAGCGTATTGATGTTCATCAGCTCCGTCACAATGGGAAGCCCCGTGGCCTGCTTGGCTTTCAGCAGCAGCCGGATGCCCTCCGCACCCATACCCTGGAAGGCATAGGGGGAGGTGCGGGGCTTGAACGCGCCGCCCCGGAGGAAATTGGCTCCCGCCTCCTTCACCGCCTGGGCAATGCCCACCAGCTGCTCCTCGCTCTCTACCGAGCAGGGGCCGGCGATCAGGCCAAAGTAGCCCCCGCCGATCTTGGAGCCGCCCGCCTCCACCACCGTGTCCCGGGGATGGAACTTGCGGTTGGCCTGCTTGAACGGCTCAGAGACCCGCTTCACCGCCTCCACGATCTCCAGGCTGTTCAGCAGCTCCATGTCCACCCGGCTGGTGTCGCCCACCAGGCCCAGAATGGTGACCTCCTTGCCCTGGGAGATGTGGACATCCAGGTTCATATTTTTCAGCCAGTCCACCAGATGCCCCGTCTGCTCCGGGGTAGTCCCATGTTTTAAAATCGCAATCATATTTTACGCACTCCTTATAAAAATAACGCCGCACGGCGAATCGTGCGGCGTTAAAAACATTTTTCATTGCTCCTGCCGGAAGCATTGCAGCACAAAACGCTATTACTTTTTTCGGGTAAAAAAGTAATAGTAGTAAAAGGAAAACTGTGCTGCGGTGTGCATGGCGCTCATGGCTGGCCCTCCGACATGTTTCTATTGCCATCATAGCACCGGGCGTGCGAAATTGCAAGCATTTTTTATACGGCCGTCGAAAAATACTTGACAATGTGAATTACAAATTATATAATCGACAAACTCTATCAAAAAGGATGTGATTCGCTTGACCATCGAAACCCCGCGCCTGCTTCTGCGCCCATACACCATGGCGGATTTTGACGCGCTGTACGAAATCCTCTCCGATCCTGAAACCATGGCCCACTATCCCGCCCCGTTTACAGCTGAGAGGACACGGAACTGGATCAGCTGGAACCTGGATAACTACCAGAAATACGGCTTCGGCCTGCTGGCCGTCACCCTGAAGGTCACCGGCGAATTCATCGGTGACTGCGGCATCACCCTGCAAAACATCGACGGCGAAATGCTCCCCGAAATCGGCTATCACATCCACAAGCGCTTCCAGCGCCAGGGCTTCGCCAAGGAGGCCGCCCGCGCCGTCCGCGACTGGGCCTTCCAGAACACGGACTACAGCATCCTCTATTCCTACATGAAGTACACCAACATCGGCTCTTACTCCACTGCCATCGCAAACGGCATGAAAAAGGTAAAGGAATACCCCGACCCCAAAAACACCATCTCCTACGCCTACGCCATCACCAGGGAGGAATGGGAAAGGATTGGGGAATAAATGGACGTCTTGTCAAGGAATTCTTGATTCATGCTGTTCACCCCGGTTATGGGTATGCAAATTGCCACTTATAGTCTGTAGACTCAAAATCTGCTCCAAATTATAATTATTATTCAGGGTGGGGGTGTGCCTATGGACATCAAGGAAGTCTTTGGCTCGAATCTGAGAAAATTTCGCACGGAGAAGGGGCTTTCGCAAGAAAAATTTGCAGAACGCTGCGGACTTCATCGTACATATATCAGCGATATTGAACGTTTTCAGCGCAATGTATCCCTGGAAAATATCCAAAAAATAGCGGATGCTTTACAGCTTCCGGCATATATCTCACTCGTTGAGGAGGTACGGCATGGATCCGAGATATCGTAATCTGATTGCGCGAGAGTTCCAGAACTGTGTGGAGAATACCATCCGCCGTGTAACAACTCGTGTTGATGACTACAGGCCCTTTCATGCGGCGCTTCTTTCCGAAGAAGTCCTATTTTGGAGTGCGTTTGAGCGCTCGTTTAGTACCTCCTTTGGGCAGCGGGTGATTGAAGAGGTAGCAAAGCTGGTTGTGCTGTCAAACGGCGCTGATCATGCGGAGCGTCAGCACGTTACCAATATCAGCATTGACCAGGCGTATGAGGATGCAATTCATCATCACATGCAAGACTTGAGAATGCACCGAGGCTTTTCCTCGTGGGATCAAACGCTACAGCATGTTCTTGCCACGCCGCGTTCTGGTCAAGTTGAGGAGATAAGGGTTATCTCCGATCTTTGGTGGCAAAAGGACGGAATTGATAACTTTATCAGCTTAAAAACTGTTAAGCCGAACATTGACCAAACTGCGGTTGCGAAAGAGGATTGCCTGCACCTTTCGGTTGCCATTCCTGGCTGTCACACATATTTCGGACTTCCGTATAATCCGTTTGGAGAGCACAGAGAGGACTATTCATTTAACCCGCCTATGGGTGTTTTCGATTTCAGAAGAGACTCTGTTGTGCTTATTGGAAGACAGATGTGGGACACGCTCGGCGGGGAAGGATGCTATGCAGAGCTTCTTCAAATCGCGGCAGAGGTTGGCGCGAATACGCGCAGAGAAATCACGGCGTTACGCTAGGGAACCTCTGAATAAATCGTCTGCGGCTGGACGGCGAATCTTTTGCCGCCAGCCCTTGCCGGCTTAATCAGAGCTTCCCTAAGGAACCTCTGAATAAATCGTCTGCGGCTGTGAGCGGATCTTTTTCGCCCACTCTTCGGTACCGAAAACGGGAAATACATACAGTATTCCGCCGTTTTCGATACCTTGATTGGCCGAAAAATCTCTCGCTCACCACTCTTGCCGACTTAATCAGAGTTTCCCTAATGCCGGATCACATATTGCAAGCTGCTCATAATGACTATGGGCAGCTTTTGCTTCTTTAAGAGCTGCTTTCATTTGGGCGCTCCAAGCAATTTCATTTGTGTTTTTGTACCTGGAATAGTGATATTCAGCAGCCGGGGAATAATGCTCACCATGCATATCGGCAATAATTCTTTTTGCAATTGCAGTCCCCAGCTTGATGGGCACTGCGTTCCCGATTTGCCGGTACTGCTCAAGAATTGGGCCACATATTTTCCAATCCTGAGGAAATTCCTGAATGGCTGCATACTCTTCTACACTCAAAGGACGATCCTCTGTCGGGTGGCATAAATCAGTAGCGGGCATTGCCGGGTTTGTAACCAATGTCGGCGAAGGACGATTGAAGCTAACACGACGGTAAAAGCCGGTTCTGCCGCCTCCGAGCAAATAGACATTTCCCATCGCTTCCCGCTGCAATTCTTCCGGCAAATCCCTCCAGTATTGGCCCTCTTTGAGCATCCTGTAATACTTCAATCGCTTTTCAGGGAAATCAATGTGATGATGAACCACATCGGGAGGCAAGGTGTTTAAGGCATCTGCAAGCGTTCTCCAAGGCAAAAGGCCATGAGCCCCATTTTCGTCGTGGGTCGGCTCCAAATAGCCTACTTTTTCAGAGCCAAGCTTGCCTATCATTACAACGCGTTCCCGAATCTGGGGCGCGCCGAAATTTGCGGCATTGTACAGCTCAAATGAGACGGTATACCCGGCTTCAGCAAGGCGATCCATAATTACACACAGTGCGCCGCCTTTTAATGGCTCCTTGATATCGCCGTAC
This sequence comes from uncultured Oscillospiraceae bacterium, assembly GCA_934565795.1. GTDB lineage: Bacteria > Bacillota > Clostridia > Oscillospirales > Oscillospiraceae > Faecousia. The sequence goes on along the minus strand of CAKTIM010000003.1, from coordinate 48,111 downwards.
GGGTACGGAGCTGAAAGCAAACCCCGCACATTTTCGATAACGACATACGTTGGCCTGATCGCGCGAACTACTTCGATATATCTGAGGAAAACATTGCCCCGTTCGTCGTTTAATGCACGTCTTGCTCCTGCGGTGCTAAAGGCCTGACACGGTGGCCCACCAAAAATCACATCGACTTTTGTCCCTTTGGGAATCTTAGCCATTTTTAGTATTTCATCGGGAGAATATGCGTTAATGTCTCCAATTAATGCCATATTTGGAGCGTTTTCATTGATGGTCAAACGGCAGTATTTATTAAATTCGCAAGTCAGCAACGCTTTAATTCCGCCTTGTGCCATACCGATATCCAAGCCCATAGCGCCGGAAAAGAAGCTCAACGCCACTATTTGGGGGATGCTGTCATCCAGCCTTTCGTGATCATTCGGCTCAATGAGAAAATTGTAATCGGTAATAAACGTCGCAAGGTCTTTCTGTGAGATTACCCACTGCGTCCCAATTCTTGCAGCGTTTAGCTTGTTTTCGCTGATTAGCTTTCTTACATATTGCGGCGTTACGCTTAGCTTCTCCGCTACGTCAGGAACTGTCATTAGTTCACTTGTATTTTTCATGGGTGCTCTCTCACTTTCTTGCACGAAACTATTAATAGACCCTATTCTATCACGTCCGCCCCAACTTTTCAAGAACCCTGTTCAATTGCTCTTTGACGATGCGACATATCGACCGATGCATGGAAAAAGAAAATCTTGCAATTCCGGCGTTTTATAGATATAATAAACTGATGCTTTATATATTGTGTGACAAGAGGTTTTGAAGTGTATTTAAAGTCTTTGGAATTGCAGGGCTTCAAGTCCTTCCCGGACAAGACCCTGATTCGGTTTGGCGACGATATTACCGCCATTGTCGGCCCCAACGGCTCCGGCAAATCCAATATTTCCGATGCCATTCTGTGGGTGCTGGGCGAGCAGAGCACCAAGACGCTGCGGGGCGCGAAAATGGAGGATGTGATCTTCGGCGGTACCCAGAAGCGCAGCGCCGTGGGCTTCGCCGAGGCGACCCTGACGCTGGACAATACCGACCGCGCCCTGGCCTACGATGCCGACGAGGTGATGGTCACCCGCCGCTATTACCGCAGCGGCGACGGCGAATATTATATCAACAAGCAGTCCGCCCGGCTCAAGGATATCAACGAGCTGTTCATGGACACCGGCCTGGGGCGGGAGGGCTATTCCAATATTGGACAGGGACGCATCGATGAAATCCTGTCTCTCAAGAGCAACGACCGCCGGGAAATCTTTGAGGAGGCTGCCGGTATCTCCAAGTACCGCCACCGCAAGGAGGAGACCGAGCGCAAGCTGGCCCAGACCGAGGATAACCTGCTGCGCATTGGTGACAAGGTGTCCGAGCTGGAGCTTCAGCTGGAGCCGCTGCGGGCGCAGTCCGAAAAGGCCAGAAAGTACCTGGAGTTGAAGGACGAGCTGAAGGGCGTGGAGGTTGCCGTCTGGCTGGACAGCCTGGATAAGCTCACCGCCGCCGCCAAGAAGGCAGAGGAGGATTACGCCTCCGCCTCCTTCGTGCTCCAGCAGGCCCACGACGATCTGGACAGGCTCTATGCCCAGGCCGAGGAGCTGGGGGCATCCCTGCGCCAGAAGGACGGCGACCTGGAAACCCTTCGGGTCAAGGTGAATATGTTTCAGTCCACCCATCAGCAGCTGGACGGCCAGATGGCAGTGTTGCGGGGAAATGTGGAAAACAACAATGCCAATGTGGCAAGAATTGAGGAGGAGCTGAAGGGCCAGGAGGATCGCTCCGGCGGCATCGTGGCGCAGATCGACCAGGCAGAGGCAAGAATTGCCCAGATCGACGGCGACATTTCCTCCCGGAATCAGGAGCTGGAGCAGCTGCAATTGAAGCTTGCCGCCATGACTGCCAGCGCCCAGGGCATGACCCGGCGCTTTCTGGAGCTGCGGGGGCAGGAATCCGCTCTGGCCGCCGACATTGCCGGGCGGGAGGCGGACGTGCGTGGCCTGGAGGAGAGCATCAGCCAGAATACGCAGCGCCTGGAGCAGCTGAAGGGCGACCTGGATTCCGGCACGGCCCGCCTGAAGGAGGCCCAAAGCACTCTCAGCCAGACCCAGAGGCAGCTGAAAGAGGCACAGGAGCAGGTCACGGCGGCAAACAACACCATCTCCGGCTACACCCTGCGCCAGTCCTCCCGGGCCAAGCGGGTGGAGGACGCCCAGCAGCGCCTGCGGGAGCTGACGGGCAGGCTGGATTCCGTCACCGCCAGGGCGCGGGTGTTCCGTGCCATGGAGCGGGACTTTGAAAATTATCAGAAATCCGTCCGTATGGTCATGCAGGAGGCCGAGCGGGGCAGGCTACGCAATATCCACGGCCCTGTCTCCCGGCTGATCCGCACCGAGGATGAATATACCGTGGCCATCGAGATCGGCCTGGGCGCCGCCATGCAGCAGATCGTGGTGGGCAGCGAGGCTGACGGCAAGGCCGCCATCTCCTTTTTGAAGCGCACCGGCGGAGGCCGGGCGACCTTCCTGCCCCTGACCGGCATTCAGGGCAGAGCGTTACAGGAAAATGGACTGGAGAGCTGCCGGGGCTTTGTAGGCATCGCCTCCAGCCTGGTCAGCTGCGACGGAGCCTACCGGCAGATCGTTGAGAATCTGCTGGGCAGGACGGTGATCGTCCAGGATATGGACGCCGCCATCTCCATGTCCCAGCGGTATCGCGGCCGCTTCAAGATCGTCACCCTGGATGGCCAGGTGATGAATCCCGGCGGCTCCATGACCGGCGGCTCCGTGAACAAGGAGGCCGGTATTCTTTCCCGTGCCAATGAGCTGGAAAAGCTGAGCGCCCAGGAAAAGCAGCTGCAGGACGATATCCTGGTGGCCCAGGCGGAGCAGACCGAAGCCAAGCGGCAGTTTGACCAGGTGGAGTTCCAGCTGTCCGCCGCCCGGGATCAGCTGCGGGAGGCAGAGGATCAGGTGCTTCGCCTGCAGGGGCAGGAGAAGCAGTACCAGGTGAAGGTGGACGCCATCACCGAGGCGGAGCAGTCCGCCCGCCGGGAGCAGGAGAGCTTGCAGGGCCGCACCCAGTCCGACCGGGAGCGCTGCGCCGGGCAGAAGGCAAAGCTGGGCATGCTCAATCAGCAGCTGGCCCAGTGCCGCGGGGAGCTGACCCAGCTGGAGGGCAGCCAGACCGAGGCCGTGGATGCCACCGCCTCCATCAACGATCAGATTACCACACTGAAAACCGAGGCCGCCGCCCTGGAGGCCGAGCGGGGCACCGCCCTGTCCCATATCGAGGACTTGAAGAGCCTGCGCACCGCCATGGAGGGCGACCGGGAGAAGAAAATCGCCCTGATGGATTCCATCCGGGAGGATACCGACCGGCTGAACGGCCAGATCGCGGAGCTCCTGACCCGTCAGCAGGAAAACGATGCCCAGGCCCAGCAGATGAATACGCAGCTGGAGGCGGCCATTGCCGACCGGGCCAAGACCGAGGCATCCAAGACCCTGTCCGAGCGGGAGGCCCAGGAAAAGAGCAAGGATATCCTGAATATGGAGCGGGCCTGTGCGCTGCTGGAGCAGAAGAAGGTCACCTCCGCCATGGAGGAAAAGCAGATCATCGACAAGCTCTGGGATTCCTACGGCCTGACCCCCAGCACCGCCGGGGAGTTCCGGGGGGAGATCGAGTCCATTGCAGCCGGAAACCGCCGCATCGGCGAGCTGAAGCGGAAGATCGCCGCCCTGGGCACCCCCAACTTGGGCGCCATCGAGGAGTACGCACGGGTGAACGAGCGCTATACCTACCTTGCCGCCCAGCGGGACGATGTGCTCACCTCCAAGCGGGAGCTGGAGGGCATCATCCGGGACATCACCAAGGAAATGACCACCATCTTCGTCACCGAGTTCCAGAAGATCGACCACTATTTCGGCCAGGTGTTCGAGGAGATGTTCGGCGGCGGCAAGGGGCAGCTGATTCTGGAGAACCCGGAGGAGCCGCTGACCTGCGGCATTGAGATTCGGGTGCAGCCCCCCGGAAAGCAGGTCAAGACCATTACGCTGCTCTCCGGCGGCGAAAAGGCTTTTGTGGCCACGGCGCTGTATTTCGCCATCCTGAAGGTGCGTCCCACGCCCTTCTGCCTGCTCGACGAGATCGACGCCGCCCTGGACGACCGCAATGTGGAGCGCTTCGCCCGCTATATGCACAACCTCAGCCAAAAGACTCAGTTCATCGTCATCACCCACCGCCGGGGCACCATGGAGGCCTCCAACGTGCTCTACGGCGTGACCATGCAGGAGCAGGGCGTATCCAGCCTGCTCCGGCTGGATCTGAACCAGATGACGGAAATGCTGGGCATTGGGGAGTAAACTCGAAAGGAAAGAGACTATGGGATTTTTTGATAAGATCAAGCAGGGCCTGGCCAAGACCAGGGAGGCCATCACCGAGACCTGGAATGATGTTTTCTCCGTCTCCGAGCTGGACGATGATTTTTACGACGAGCTGGAGGAAAGCCTGATCCTGGCCGACCTGGGCATGGAAACCGCCGGAAAGGCCACCGAGCGGCTGCGCAAGACGGCCTCCAGCCGCCATATCCGCCAGGCCTCCGAGGCACGGGAGGCGCTGCAGGAAATTCTGGTGGACATGCTGAACGTGGGCAGCCCGGAGCTGAACCTGTCCACCCACCCCAGCGTGATTCTGGTGATCGGTGTCAACGGCGTGGGCAAGACCACCACCATCGGCAAGATCGCCAAGCAGCAGGTGCAGGCCGGGAAGAAGGTAATGCTGGTGGCAGCGGATACCTTCCGCGCCGCCGCTGCCGATCAGCTGGAAATCTGGGCGCAGCGCAGCGGCGCGTCCATTGTCCGCCAGCACGAGGGGGCGGATCCCGCTTCCGTGGTGTACGACGGCATCCAGTCCGCCAAGGCCAAGGATTCCGACGTGATCATCATCGATACCGCCGGACGGCTGCATAACAAGGTAAATCTGATGAACGAGCTGAACAAGATCCGCCGCATCGTCGACCGGGAGCTGCCCAATGCCAGCAAGGAGGTTCTGCTGGTGCTGGACGGCACCACCGGCCAGAACGGCCTGATCCAGGCCAAGCAGTTCAAGGAGATCGCAGGCGTCACCGCCATTGCCCTGACCAAGCTGGACGGCACCGCCAAGGGCGGCATCGTCATTGCTGTGGCGGACGTGCTGCAAATTCCCGTGAAGTTCATCGGCGTGGGCGAAAAAGAGGACGACCTTATGCCCTTTGTGGCCGAGGACTTTGTCAAGGCGCTGTTTTAAGGAGAGCACATGAAAGTCGTTTTAGCAAGCAAAAATAAGCACAAGCTGGAGGAGATCAGCCAGATCACCAGGCAATTCGGTATGGAGCTGGTGCTGGAGTCCGACCTGGGCGTGGACATCGACGTGGAGGAGACCGGCTCCACCTTTGAGGAGAATTCCCTCTTAAAGGCGGAGACGGTGATGAAGGCCACCGGGCTTCCTGCCCTGGCTGACGACTCCGGCATCGCCGTGGACGCGCTGAACGGCGAGCCCGGCATCTATTCCGCCCGCTATGGCTTTGACGAGAGCCTGGACGACTGGGGGCGGCTCCAGCTGCTGCTGAAAAATATGGAGCAGGTGCCGGACGAGCGGCGGCAGGCAAAATTCGTCTGCGTCATTACCCTGGTCACCCCTCAAAAGGAGATCATCCAGGCCAGGGGAGAGGTGCACGGCATGCTGCTGCGCGCCCCCGCTGGGCAGGGCGGCTTTGGCTACGACCCCATTTTCTATTATCCGCCCCTGGGGAAATCCCTGGCGGAGCTTACCCCGGAGGAAAAGAATCAGGTGTCCCACCGGGCAAACGCACTGAAGGTATTTTATCAAAAGCTCAAGGAGGCAGGCTATGCTGACAAGTAAGGAACGCGCGGAGCTGCGCGCTCAGTCAAACCCCATCGAAACGACCCTGATGGTGGGCAAAAGCGGCGTGACGGAGGCGGTGATCGCCGAGGCGGAAAACCTGCTCACCGCCAGAGAGCTGGTCAAGGGAAAGGTGCTGGAGGGAGCGCTGATGTCCCCCCGGGAGGTCAGCGACGCCCTTTGCGCCGCCACCGGCGCGGAGGGGATCGCCTGCGTCGGCTCCAAATTTGTGATCTATCGCTTCAGTGAAAAGTGCCAGCAGGAGCGCAACCAGTCCGGCCGGGCCAAGCGGAAGCCGACGCCTGTGAGCAAGGCCGACCCGGTACGCAAGGGCATCCATGCCCGCCGCCAGGCGGAGAAGAAGGTCAAGGAGCAGCGCAACGCCTATTTCCGGGAGCAGGCCATTGAAAAGGCCATCGAGCGCGACCGGGAAAAGCAGCTGCGCAAAAAAGAGAGATAACGGCTTTGCCGCCGGCTCAGGGGAGGGCAAGGGATGGAACACATTGGCATTTTTGGCGGAAGCTTCAATCCGCCCCACATCGGCCATATCCGGGCGGCGGAGTGTGCTGCCCGGCAGCTGGGGCTGACAAAGGTTCTGCTGATCCCGGCGTACCAGGTGCCCCACAAGGACTTTGCCGCCGGTGATCCCACGCCCGCGCAGCGACTGGAAATGACCCGCCTGGCGGCGGAAAATCACCCGCTGCTGGAGCCTTCTGATATAGAGATTCGCCGCTCCGGCAGAAGCTACACCTGGGATACCGTCCGCACCCTGCGGGAGCAGTACCCCGGCGCGAAGCTTACGCTGCTGCTCGGCTCCGACATGTTCCGGGGCTTCGGCCAGTGGGTCAACGCGGATAAGATCATGGGCGAGGCGAGCCTTGCCGTGGTCTCCCGGGGGGAAAAGCGGGAGGCGCAGGCCATTGCCCAGGCAGCGGAGCCGCTGCGCGCCGCAGGCGCGGAGGTGGCGGTGGTGCCGAACCCGGTGACGGAAGTTTCCTCCACCCAGGTTCGCCGCCTGCTGGCCTTCGGCTGCGGGGATGAATTCCTCCCCGGTGCGCTGGCCGCCTACATCCGGCAAAATCAGCTCTATGACACGGCGGCAGACTGGAAGCGGCTGCCCATGGAGCAGCTGGAGCCGGTGGTTGTCCGGCTGCTGAACCCCAATCGGGTGCAGCACGTGCTGGGCTGCCGGGATACCTGCGTGGCCCTGGCAGAAAGGTGGGGCGCGGACGTGACGGACGCCGCCCGTGCCGGGCTGCTGCACGACATTACGAAGGCGCTGGACGGCCCCCTCCAGTTGACATTGTGCAGGGCTTATGGTAAAATTTTAGACGATTTTTCCATAAAATACCCCAAAACCCTCCATGCGCTCACCGGCAGCCTGGTTGCCCGGCGCATTTTTGGAGAAAATGAACAGGTGGTGTCCGCCATTTGCAGCCACACCACCGGCAAACCCAATATGAATCTGCTGGAAACCATTGTTTATGTGGCGGATTACATGGAGCCGAACCGGGATTTTCCCGGCGTGGAGCGCCTGCGCGCCCTGGCCTGGTCTGACCTGCGTGGAGCGCTGAAGCTGGGGCTGGAAATGACCCTGGAGCACTTAAAAAATCAGGGCTGTGAGGTCTCCCCGGAGTCCGCCGCCGCCCTGGCCTGGTTAAACACGAACCCCGCTTAATCAAAGGAGAGAAACGCCTATGCTATCACCCAAGCAAATCGCTTATGAAGTCACCCGCTGCCTGGATTCCAAGAAGGGCATGGATATCAAGCTGCTGAAGATCAGCAAGGTCAGCAGTCTGGCAGATTATTTTCTGATCTGCACCGGCACCTCCAACACCCACGTCAAGACCCTGTGCGACTACGCCGAGTATACCATGGAGCAGCTGGGCGAGCCGATGCTGGGCCGGGAGGGCCACCGGGGCAACAGCTGGGAGCTGCTGGACTTTGGCACCATCGTCGTCCACGTGTTCACCGAGGAGGCCAGGAAGTTCTACGATCTGGAGCGCCTGTGGGCGGACGCGGAGGAGATCGATCTGAATGAAATTATTGCCGCTCCGTAAGGCGGCTTGAGGAAGGATGCTTGCCATGAACTACGATCACGCAGAAATAGAGGCCAAATGGCACAAATACTGGGAGGAGCACGATACATTCCATACCGACGTGTGGGATTTCTCCAAGCCCAAGTATTATGTCCTGGATATGTTCCCGTACCCCTCCGGCGTGGGCCTGCACGCCGGACACCCCGAGGGCTACACTGCCACGGACATCATGTCCCGCATGAAGCGGATGCAGGGCTATAACGTGCTGCATCCCATGGGCTATGATTCCTTCGGCCTGCCGGCGGAGCAGTACGCCGTCAATACCGGCCACCATCCCGACGGCTTCACCCAGGAGAATATCAAAACCTTTTCCAAGCAGCTCAAGGAGCTGGGCTTCGACTACGACTGGTCGAAGATGATCGCCACCTCCGATCCCAGCTTCTACAAGTGGACGCAGTGGATTTTCAAAAAGCTGTACGAGGCGGGCTACGCCAAGCGCATTGAGATGCCCGTGAACTGGTGCGAGGCACTGGGCACCGTGCTGTCCAACGACGAGGTGATCGACGGCAAGTCCGAGCGCGGCGGCTACCCCGTGGTGAAGAAGAACATGATGCAGTGGGTCATTGACCAGCCCGCCTTCGCCGAAAAGCTGCTGGACGGTCTGAACGAGATCGACTGGCCGGAATCCACCAAGGAGATTCAGCGCAACTGGATCGGCAAGTCCACCGGCGTGGAGGTGGACTTCCAGCTGGTGGGCGGCGGCGCGTTCTCCATCTACACCACCTGCATTGAAACCATCTACGGCATTACCTTTATGGTTCTGGCCCCCGACGGCAAAATCGTCAAGGAGCTGATGGATCGGGTGGAGAACCGGGAAGAGGTTCAGGCCTACATCGACGAGACGGTAAAGAAGAGCGACATGGATCGCACCGAGCTGAACAAGGGAAAGACCGGCTGCCCCCTGAGGGGCGTGTACGCCATCAACCCGGTCAACGGCAAGCAGGTGCCGGTGTTCATCGGCGACTTCGTGCTGGCCAGCTACGGCACCGGCGCAGTGATGGCCGTGCCCAGTCACGACCAGCGTGACTTTGAGTATGCCGTGGCCCATAACATTCCCATGATCCAGGTTATCGAGGGACGGGACGTTTCCCAGTGCGCCTTTGAAAAGCAGGACTACCTGGGCAAGGGCTGCCGCCTGTGCAATTCCGAGGAGTTCACCGGCCTGACGGTGGAGCAGGCCAAGGAGGCCATCACCGCCAAGCTGGAAAAGCTGGGCGTCGCCCGCCGCAAGGTGAATTATCATTTCCGTGAGTGGATTTTTGCCCGCCAGCGCTACTGGGGCGAGCCGGTGCCCTGCGTATACACCCAGGACGGCAAGATTTATTTCGTCCCCGATGAGGAGCTGCCCGTGATCCTTCCCGAGCTGGAGGACTACAAGGGCAAGAATGGCCAGGCCCCCCTGGAGAATGCTACCGAATGGAAGAAGTACGACCACAACGGCATCCAGGGCACCCGCGAGACCTCTACCATGCCCGGCTCTGCCGGCTCCTCCTGGTACTACATGCGCTATATCGACCCGAAGAACGACAAGGAGTTCTGCAACCAGGAGCTGCTGAAGCACTGGATGCCCGTCGACCTGTACGTGGGCGGCCCGGAGCATGCGGTGGGCCACCTGATGTATTCGCGCATCTGGAACCGCTTCCTGTACGACCAGGGCCTGTCCCCGGTGAAGGAGCCGTTCCAGAAGCTGGTGCACCAGGGTATGATCCTGGGTGAGAACGGCATCAAGATGGGCAAGCGCTACCCGGAGTTCGTGGTCAACCCCAGCGACGTGGTGCGCGATTACGGCGCGGATACCCTGCGGCTGTATGAAATGTTCATGGGCCCGCTGGAGGTCTCCAAGCCCTGGAGCACCACCGCCGTGGCTGGCGCGAAGAAATTCATCAACCGCGTGTGGAATTTCTTCACCGAGCCGAAGAACATCACCGATGCCGACGACGGCAAGCTCACTAAAATCTATCACCAGACCGTGAAAAAGGTGACGAATGACTTTGAGACCCTGGGCTTCAACACCGCCATCGCCCAGATGATGGTGTTCGTCAACGAGGTCTATAAGAACGGCACCTGCCCCAGAGCGTATGCCGAGGGCTTTATCAAGATGCTCTCCTGCATCACCCCCCACGTGGGCGAGGAAATCTGGCAGCTTCTGGGCCACAGCGACACCATCGCCTATGAGGCCTGGCCCAGCTACAGTGAGGAGAAGTGCCGCGACAGCGAGATCACCATGGCCGTCCAGGTCAATGGCAAGATGCGCGGCACCGTGATTATGGATGCCGACCTGGAAAACGACCAGGTGATCGCCAACGTCCTGGCCGACGAAAAAATCGCCCGCTTCCTGGAAAAGCAGGGCGGCAGCATTGTAAAAACCATTGTCGTCAGGAATAAATTGGTCAACCTGATCGTCAAGTAAGGCCCTCTTCATAAATAATTTGTAAAACACGAGGATTTTTCTTGACATTTGGGCATAAAAACATTATAATGTCAGAAGCCGATAAGGCCCTGAAAGCGTCCTGGACATAGCCGGATGCGTCGGAGGGAGGGAAAACAATGTCTGAAATTCGCGTCAAGGAGAACGAGTCTCTGGAGAGCGCTCTGCGTCGTTTCAAGCGCAGCTGTGCCAAGGAGGGCGTCATCGCCGAGGTCAAGAAGCGCGAGCATTATGTCAGCCCCAGCCTGAAGCGCAAGCAGAAGTCTGAAGCTGCCCGCAAGAACAAGAGAAAGTTCTATTAATCCCTCTTGATTGGTGCTCAAAATCCCCCCTGGATCTCCAGAGGGGATTTTTGCACCTGTTTTGTTTTATAGCAGCTTCGCCCACAGTGCATTGGATACGTAGGGCTGGAGGAAAAACATGATAAGAACCACGGAAGCGGTAACGGTGTAAAAGTCCCGCCCATTGGAGCCGGTAACCACATGCCTGGAAAAGCGGCGGGTGAGCCGCCGCGCAAGGAGAAAGCCCAGCGCCGCCCCGGCGGTGTTGGTGATCAGGTCGTTCACGTCGGTGGTTCGGAAGGTGAAGATCTGAGAAAGCTCGATGGCGCAGCTCACGGCCAGCCCTGCCAGGACGGTTCGCTTCGTACTGCGAAAACTCCCCCACAGCACCGGCAGGAGAATGCCCAGCGGCACGAACAGAAGCACGTTCAGACAGGCGTTCTTAAAATCGGGCACCAGATCAAGAAACGGAATCAGATTCACCGTGAAATCCACCCGCAGCGTCGTCAGGCTTGGAAAGCCCACCAGGGCCAGAACGGCGCCAAGGTATAGTCCAAACAGAATATAAAGGGCGGTGCGCTTCCAGCTGTGAAAGCACAGCCTGTTCTCAATGACCAGAACGGGCACAATAAAAACCGCCGCCGCAAGCATTTCAATCAGAGCCATAAAAAACGATACATCCTCTTGTTCCTCTCTTTCTGTTTGGTTTTATTTTAGGGGAAAAACCTTTAAGAAACAAGTGGCGGCATCCTTAAGAAAATATTATGAAAGCGTCTCCCGGCAGAGGGAGACGCTTTTGAATCAATAATGATATTTCTTCCGCTTGGCGATCAGGAAGATCGCGCCCAGCACCACGGCCATGAATTCTGCCACCACGATGGAGATCCATACCCCGTCGATGCCCCACAGCAGCGGCAGGATGATCACCGCCGCGCATTGGAATACCAGCGTGCGCAGGAAGGAGATGATGGCGGAGGTGATGCCGTCGTTCAGGGCAGTGAAGAAGCTGGAGGAGAAAATGGCAAAGCCCATAAAGCCGAAGGACAGCCCGAAGATGCGGAAGCCGGAGACCGTCAGCGCCATCAGCTCCGGGTCGTACCCCACGAAAATGCGGGACAGGGGCACGGCCAGCAGCTCCGCGGCGGCGATCATTCCAATGCCAAACAGGCCGATCATAATGAGACTCTTGCGCAGCAGCCCGTGCAGCTCGTCGTGGTTCTGCGCCCCGTCGTGGAAGCCGATCACCGGCGCGGTGCCGATGGAATAGCCAATGAACACGGCGGCAAAGATCATACTCACGTACATCATCACGCCGTAGGCGGCCACGCCGTCCTCGCCCGCGTATTTGATCAGCTGCAAATTATACAGCATACCCACCAGGCTCATGGAAATATTGCTCATAAATTCCGAGGAGCCGTTGGTGCAGGCCTTCCATATCGCCCTGCCATCATACTTGGTCTTGCCCAGGCGCAGGATGCTGCTGTTTTTCCGGGAGAAGTAGATCAGGGGCACCAGGCCGCCCACCACCTGGCTCATGGCTGTGGCCACTGCCGCACCGGCGAGCTTGTATTCCTGGGGCAGCAGCATCACCAGCACCGCGTCCAGCACCATGTTCGTCACGCCGGAGGAAACGGTGATCCACAGGCCCAGCATGGGCTTTTCGGCGGTGACCATGAAGGACTGGAACAGGTATTGCAGCACGTTCATGGGCAGGGACGCTAGGATAATGCGGGCATAGAGCACCGCGTCGTCCCGCATGGCCCCGGTAGCGCCCAGGGCGGTGGCAGCATAGGGGACGAAGAGAATGCCCACCACAGCGAGGATCGCCCCCAGCACCAGGCAGACATAGACAAAGAGGGAGAAATAGCGGTTGCCCTTCTCCCGGTCACCCTCGCCGAAGGTCTTGGCCACCAGCGCGGAGCCGCCGGTGCCGAAGATAAAGCCCACGGTGGAGAAGATGGCCAGCAGGGGATAGATCAGGTTGATGGCCGCGAAAGGCGTCTTGCCTGCGTAATTGGAGACAAAGAAGCCGTCCACCACACCGTAGATCGACGTGAAGATCATCATGCCGATGGAGGGCAGGGTGAAGCGGATCAGGCGGCCATAGGTGAAATGGTCGGATAGTTGAATTCGGTTTTTCATTGGTTTCTCCCTAAGGGAACCTCTGAATAAATCGCCTGCGGCTGAACAGCGGATCTTTTTCCCCAGCTGTGCAGTATCAAAAGCGGGAAATACATACAGTATTCCTCCGCTTTTGATACTTTCATCTGGTGAAAAATCTCTCGCTGTCAGCTCTTGCCGATTTAATCAGAGCTTCCATAGCTTTTCAATCTGTTGGCGCAGGCAGGCGGTGTATTTTTCCTGAAGCCGCACATAGGTGCGAATCTCCTCCTCCGTCCAGCTGCCGAAGGCATCCATTTCCGCCTGAAACAGCCGGGCGACGGTGTGCTGGGCGAATTCCCGGCCCGCCTCGGTGAGCGTCACCCGCTTTGACCGGCCGTTGTGCTGCTCCAGCTGGAGCAGCTGCCTTGCCTCCAAGGTGCGAAGACCGGAATTCAGCGTCTGCTTGCTGATGCCGGAGGCGGTGCAGATATCCCGCAGCAGGCAGCTGCCGCCCGCCTCGTATAAATTGTATAGAATAATGCTCACGCTGTCGCTGATTCCCATTTTCACAGAGGCCTGGTGATACAGTGCGTCCATCTCTGAGTTCAGGCAGTTGATACGATGAACCTCCCGCCCGCGACTTTCTGCCATAGGGCAGCCCCTCCTTTTTGTACGAAATCAGACGGTTGCAAGTATAGTACGATTTCGTACAAATGTCAAGCTCTTTTTTGCAGCGCTTGTAATCATATCCAGAGTGTGCTATACTCGGAAAAAAGGAAGGGCGGCGGGATCGCAATGAATATCAACCGGCAAAAGCAGATAAAGGCATTTTTAATGGAAGAATTTGGAGCGGACAGGGGAAACACGCTGTTTGACAGCCAGGAGAAAACCCTGTATGCGCTGATCGAAAGCGAGAGGGATAAGTCCAGGGCGCAGAGGAAAACGCTGGCCCAGACGATTCTGCCCTGTATCGCCCTGTATAAGGCGCTCCTGCAGGACGGCTCTTTGCGGGAGGATGCCCACAGGTATGTTCAAAAATACATGCTGGAAAAGGTCGCGGCCGAAAAGCATGCGTCCACGGCAAGAATGGAGACGGTGCCTGGGTTTTACAGGCTTTACAGCGGTATATTTCTCAGAATTATGCGCACCTCCGATCTGTGGGAAAGCAAACAGAGCTGCGGCAGGAATTGCTTCGATGTGACGATCAAAAGGTGCCTTTGGCACACTGCCTGCGCGGAAAACGGCTGCCCCGAACTGTGCCACCTGTTCTGCGATGCCGACAACGTGACCTACGGCGGGCTGAGGAAAATAGGCTTCTCCCGCACAAAGACACTGGGCTACGGCGCGGATTGCTGCGATTTCCATTTCTTCAGGAAATAGCGGATGGGGAATTTGGAGGTTGAAAGTCTCAGTTAATCTCTGCTGACAAAAAAGATGCCGCTGTGGGCATCTTTTTTTTGGGGGGGGATGAGGAATTCGATTTTCAGAAAGGAGGCTGCCAGTTTTTGAACTGGCAGCTGCAATGCTCCACTGGAGCATTGCATTTAAATGGGTTCGAATCCCTCGTCTGATCTCTGCCAAATAAAAAAGAGATGCTCGAAAGCATCTCTTTTTTATTTGGCAGAGGATGAGGGATTCGAACCCCCGCAAACGGAGTCAGAGTCCGGTGTGCTACCGTTACACAAATCCTCTATTTGGAAACCATAGCTATTATACCCACTTTTTTGCATTTGTCAATATGAAAAAGAAATATATGTCAATGTGCACAAACTTTTTAAAATGCGGAATGGGCTATTGCAATAATGATAACAAATGTGCTATGATGGAGCCAATCAGAGGCAAAATTAAACGTTTTCGCGGCAAAAATCGAATCACATCGAATGAAAGGGGATGGGTGGATTGAGCAGCTCCTTTTTCCTGATGATGGCCTTTTCCCTTTTTTGCCTGGTGGATGTGGTGATTGCCGTCAAGGCGTTCCGCCGGGGCGGGGAGACCGGGAATGCACTGGGTGCGGCCTGCCTGGGGGCAGTGGTTGTGAATGTCAGCTATCTGCTCAGCCTGTTTACCAAGGATCATCTGACCTATTCTGTCCTTTCCAGCTTTTATTTCAGCGGGATCGATTTCTGCCTGATCTCCCTGGTGGTGCTGAACTGGTTTTTTGTTCATCCCGATGGGAAGTGGCGCTTTGGGCTGGGATACCGGCTGCTGTGCGCCTATGGGGCGTTTGATATTCTGATGTTCCTGATCAATCCCATATGGGAGCTTGCAATCGGCTATGAATTCAGCGGCAATGCCATCCCCTGCTTTACCTATGTGATGCACCCGCTGTACTGGCTCCACCTGGCCTATTCCTATGTGCTGGTGGGTGTGGTGCTGGTGGAGCTGATCCGCAAGAGCTTGAGCGCTCCACGGATCTATGCCCGGCAATACATTTATAGTGTAGTCGCTCTTGCTGCGGTGGTGCTGGTGAACGCGGCGTACCTGTATGCGCCCGACCTGCTGGGCGAGGAATGCATGGACTTCTCCCTGCTGGGCTACAGCGCGCTTGCGTTCTCCTATTATTGGTTCTGCTACAAATATTCCACCCATGGGCTGTTGAATCACTTCCACAGCTGGATTTTTGAGAATATTGACCAAGGGCTTGTGCTGTTTGACTACGACGGGAGGCTTATGCTTCACAACCGCAGGGCAGAGCAGATGCTCCCGGCATCCGTGCTTGAAGCGTGGATGTCGACAGAGCGCTTCTTGCAGGGCTGCGGTGTCCGTTTTGTGCCGGAGCTGCTGCAATCCAGCTGCTCATTCCAGTGTTTTGTGGAGGGCGGCCCCCTGCGCTGCGACTATTCCGTCCACCTGGATAGGAAGGCGCGGCGGCTGGCCAGCCTATTTGTCTTTTCCAATGTGTCTACCCAGTTCGATTTGCTCACCGGCTTCCATACCTGGGTGGATTTCAAGGAAAACGCCAGCAAGCTGGTAAATGCGTCAGGGCAGGGGCAGATCGTTGTCACCCTTGATATCAACAGCCTGCGGGACATCAACAATGTCTATGGCCGCACCACTGGCGACCGGGCGCTTCAGCGCTTGGCGGAGGAGATGCGCCAGCAGTTCCCGGCAGGCACGGTGTTTACCCGCTCCCGGGAGGCTTCCGTGGCGGCCATCACCGATTCGCTGAGCCGGGAGGAGGCGGAGCGGATCGTCGCCGGCATCCAGCAGCGGTTCCAAAGCGGCGAGGGACTGGGCTGCTCCATTCAGGTTCAAAGCTCCGTCAGCGTCCGGGGCGGTGAGGATGTGGCGGATACCATCCGGCTGAACCTCCAATCCATGCGCACCAAGAAGCTGATGGACAAAACCTCGGTGCATTCCGAGCTGCTTGGCTCGCTGCTCCAGGCCCTTTCCCAGTGCGACCCGGATACGGGCGAGCATGTGCAGCGCACCCAGCGCAGCGGCGAGGAGCTGGGCAGGCGCATCAATCTGAGCGACAGCGACCAGAGCAGCCTTGCCCTGCTTGCCATCATGCATGACATCGGCAAGATCGGTATCCCCCTGGAAATTCTCAACAAGCCCGGAAAGCTGAACGATTCCGAGTGGGCCATGATGAAAACCCACGTGCAGAAGGGCTACCAGATCGCCAAAAGCTCCAAGGAGCTGAGCGAGATCGCGGATATGATCCTGTACCATCACGAGCGTTGGGACGGCCGGGGCTACCCCAGCGGCTTGCAGGGGGAGCAGATTCCACTGCTTTCCCGGATCATCTCCGTGGTGGACGCCTACGACGCCATGACCAACGACCGGGCCTACCGCAAGGCCCTGGCAGAGTCCGCTGCCCGGTCGGAGCTGCTGCGGGGCGCGGGTACCCAGTTTGATCCCGTAATTGTCCGGGAGTTCCTGGAAATGCTGGAGGAAAACGACCGCAGGCAGGGAATCACCGTTACTACCATGTCCCAGAATGTGCCCAAGGCAGAGCCTGGGCACAGTGGAGCGGCGCTGCCGCCCCACCCGGCCAGTGAGAATATCCGGGAGCTGGCGTGCAGCGTGTATACCCTGGATCCCCAGCTTCATATCACCCAGGTGGACGACCGCTTTGAGGCCGTCACCGGCTACAGCCGGATGGAGGTGGCGGAGGGAAAGCTGACCCAGCTTTCGCTGATCTTCCCGGAGGATACCCAGGCGTACCTGTCCCGCATCAGGCCCGATGGCAGAGAGGTGGATCTCTATCTGCGCCACCGCTTGCGCCGCAAGGACGGCAGCGCCATCTGGGTCAATTGCTATGGCCACGACTTTTACGATTCCGCCGTCGGCGCAAACCGCACCCGCGTGGTGATCGTGGATTCCGACGACCCCTTTGGAGAAAAGCAGGGCAGCACCGCATAATCGCGCGGTGCTGCCCTTATGCTACATTTCGGTTCCCTGATAGGGAAATTGTCTGGGGGTTATCCCTGGGTGATGTGACGGTGAATTTCGGCGGCAATGACACGGTTGCCGAAGCTGTTGGGGTGCACGCCGTCCATGAAGTATTCGCCGTGCCCGTCGGTCAGGGCGTACAGGTCGATGCACTCCACGCCATTGTCCTGGGCGCATTTTTTTACAATGGGGACGATCTCGTCCCGGATGGTTTCGCCGATAATGTCATAGCCCACGGTGTCGGCACCGTCTGCGGGGCAGACGTAGGGCGGGCACATTAGAATCAGCCGCTTCACCGACGGGCAGGCTTTCAGCTCCTTGACCCGCTCGTCCAGCTGCGCCTCATACCGGCCCCGGTTCCAGTTGTAGGGCTTGGAATCGTTGGTGCCTAGCATCAGGATCACGATTTCGGGCTTCAGGCTCAGCGCCGCCTCCGGGAAGCCCTGGCACAGCTTATCCGGCATGTTCCAATAGGGGCTGTTGCCCTCGTTTTGCAGCGTCGCGCCGGAGATGCCGTAGTTGAGCACCTGGTAAGCGCCGCCCAGAAGCTTTTCCAGCTTGTACTCCCAGGTGTCCGTGGTTCTGGTTTTCACAACACCGGCGCCGAAGGTGATGCTGTCGCCCAGGGCAACGATGATGGGAGCGTCGGAGTGGGGCTTTTCCTTTTTGGGAGCTGACAGCTCCCGCAGCTTGGCCGCCGCCAGCGCTGCCGCAGCAACGGCCAGGGGCATACCGACTTTCAGCAGTGATTTGATCAGGCTCATATGAAAATCTCCTTTTCCGGGGAGCCTCCGAATAAATCGCCTGCGATTTGCTCCGAGGCAGCCCTTGTTTCTTTTTCGTAAAGTATACCCGAATTTTCCCGGAATTTCAAGCGTCTTTCTTGAAAAAATCCTTGACTTTTGAATTCTGAAATGATAGAATATCAAAGCCGCATTGAAGAGGTTTAAGTAGGTGCGCCCTGGCGGCCTCACCTTTAGAGCGAGACTACACAATTAAAGTAGGTGAAACAAACATGAAGGCAGTTATTGTAACCGGAGGCAAGCAGTACACCGTAGCCGAGGGCGATGTCCTGTTCGTTGAGAAGCTGGGCGTCGAGGCTGAGGCAAATGTCAAGTTCGATCAGGTTCTGGCCGTTCTGGACGGTGAGAATTCCAAGATCGGCGCTCCCACTGTGGAGGGCGCTGTTGTCGAGGCCAAGGTGGTTAAGAACGGCAAGGGCAAGAAGCTCCACGTTCTGAAGTACAAGGCCAAGAAGAACGAGAAGAAGAAGATCGGCCACCGCCAGCCCTACACCAAGGTGGAGATCACCAAGATCGCTCTGTAATTTATGACAAGGTGCGAATTTTTCACCGAAAACGACAGAATCACAGGATTCTCCGTTTCGGGCCACAGCGGCTATGCCGAGGCGGGCGCGGATATTGTCTGTGCCGCCGTCACCGCCGTTGTTACCATGGTCGAGGCCACCATCAATGATGTGTGCGGCGCGAAGGCCAAGGTGCGTGTCAAGGATGCGAACGCCCGCATCACCCTGACACTCCCCGCTTCCTGCGACGAGGAGGAGAGCGTCCAGGCAGTTCTTGCCGGAATGCTGCTGACTCTGTGCAGCCTGCGGGATGATTATCCTGATTATATCGAAGTTTTGGAGGTGTAACAAAATGCTGAAGATTGGTATTCAGTTCTTCGCTCACCACAAGGGCGGCGGTTCCACCAAGAACGGCCGTGATTCCGAGTCCAAGAGACTGGGCTGCAAGCGTGCTGACGGTCAGTTTGTTCTGGCTGGCAACATCCTGGTTCGCCAGAGAGGCACCCACATCCATCCCGGCACCAACGTTGGTATCGGCAAGGACGACACCCTGTTTGCTCTGATCGATGGTACCGTCAAGTTCGAGCGCATGGGTAAGGATCGCCGGAAGTGCTCCGTTTACGCTGAGCAGTAATTCCGTATAGCCCTCAGAAGGACTGCCGCATTTTTGCAGCAGTCCTTTTTTGACGAATGCTGAAAGCGGAGGCACGCCCTGGCTGCCCCATCGGGGAGCCGGGGGACAATGCCCTTTACAGGAGGTATATGCTATGTTTGTAGATAAGGTGCGGATCACGGTCGTCGGCGGCCGGGGCGGCGACGGCGCGGTGGCCTTCCACCGGGAAAAATATGTGGCCTCCGGCGGGCCGGACGGCGGCGACGGCGGTCACGGCGGGAGCGTGGTGCTCCATGTCAATGACAATATGTCCACACTGCTGGACTTCCGCTATAAGCGCAAATATGCCGCCCAGTCCGGGGCCAATGGCCTGGGGCGGAGAATGAGCGGCAAGCGGGGCGAGCCGCTGGTGATCGACGTGCCCCGTGGCACGGTGGTGCGGGACGCAGAGACGAACCAGATCATTGTGGATATGTCCACCGGCGAGGACTTTATCATCGCCAAGGGCGGCCGGGGCGGCTGGGGCAATGCCCACTATGCCACCGCCACCCGGCAGGTGCCCCGGTTTGCCAAGGCCGGACTCAAGGGCCAGGAGCGGGACGTGATCCTGGAATTAAAGCTGCTGGCCGACGTGGGCCTGGTGGGCTTTCCCAATGTGGGCAAGTCCACGCTGCTCTCCGTCACCTCCAACGCCCGGCCCAAGATCGCCAACTACCATTTTACCACCCTCTTCCCCAACCTGGGGGTGATCTACGTGGACGAGGGCGTGTCCTTCGTCATGGCGGATATCCCCGGCATCATCGAAGGCGCTGCCGAGGGCGCGGGGCTGGGCCACGACTTCCTGCGCCACATCGACCGCTGCCGCCTGCTGGTGCATGTGGTGGATGTTTCCGGCAGCGAGGGCCGCGACCCGGTGGAGGATTTCAACGCCATCTGCGACGAGTTGGCCAGCTACAGCGTGGATCTGAGCAACCGGCCCATGATCGTGGCCGCCAATAAAATTGACCTGCTGCCCCCGGACAGCGACAACCTGAAGCGGCTGAAGGCCTGCGTGGAGGCTGCCGGGTGCGAGCTGTACGAAATCTCCGCCGGTACCACCCAGGGCACCCGGAATCTGATGCGGGTGGTGGCCGAGCGGCTGCGCACCCTGCCCCCGGTGACCATCTATGAGCCGGAGTATGTGGAGGCAGCCCCGGAGGCGGGCGACCCCACCGAGCTGAGCATCGAGCACCTGGGCAGCACCTGGGTCATCACCGGGCAGTGGCTGGAGCGGCTGGTGATGAACATCAATTTCGACGATTACGAATCCCGGAACTATTTTGACCAGCAGCTGCGCAAGTCCGGCCTGTTTGCCCGGCTGGAGGAGATGGGCATCCAGGACGGCGACACCGTGGATATCTACGATCTGCAATTCGACTACCAGCGCTGAGGAAGCGCCGCGTAAAAAAATTTACACAAAGTATTTGCATTTGCGTCAGGATTTTGTATAATGACAGGGTGATATCCCTTTCATTTTGAAACACGGGAGGTTCGGCACCATGATACGGAATCTGAATCAGGTCAATTTCCGCAGCTACGGCTCCGTGCTGCCGGAACGCGCCCACAGTGCATCCCCCATTCCCCGGGAGGAGATGGAGACCATTGCGCTGGACAGCAACTGCGCCCCCATCTACCGGGCCGAATCCGACACCTGGATTTCCGGCAGCATGGGCATGACCATTCTCTCCGTCTGCAACGGAAAGGATGAATATCTGCATTTCTATCTGGATAAGCCTGTTTCTCTGAAAAAGGGCGTGCAGTTTGCCCTCAGCGCCTTCAAGGGCAGCGCCAGTGTGCTGGTGCATGCCGCTGAGGGGAAGCCGGATTTTCTCGGCACCCAGACCGTGCAGCGGCTGCGGGAGGATCGCAAGCTGCATGTGGACGGCATCTACACCTTCTTCTACCAGGAGAAGGAGCAGGGCTTCCTGTTCCCCGGCGAGTCCCACCCCATGCCGGAGCTGACCTATGTGGATCAGGGGGAGCTGCACTCCGTGGTGGAGGGGCAGGATCTGCTGCTGAAGCAGGGCGACCTGGTGATCTACGGCTCCAACCAATGGCATATGCAGTATGCCGATATTGGCGTAGCGCCCCGATTCGTCACCATCTCCTTTGACATGGAGGGAGCGGATCTGACGCCGCTGCTGAATCGGAAGTTCACCGCGCCCCAGACCACCGCAAGCCTGCTGCAGAGCATGCTGCGGGAGCAGGAGCACATGGACAGCTTCTCCACGGATATCATCGTGTCCCAGCTGACGCTGCTGCTGCTTTATCTGCTGCGGGAATCCCAGTCCCCCTCTGGCAGCAGGGTTAAGAACGCAAATATTGTGCAGAATGAAAATGAGATCATCCGCCTGGCCCAGCAGTATGTGGCGGAGCACATCCGGGAAAAGCTCTCCGTGCCCATGGTGGCTAATCAGGTGGGGGTAAGCCCCAGCTACCTGACGGTGCTGTTCCATAAGAATTTGCAGATATCCCCCGGCGAATACATCCGCCGGATCAAGTTACAGGAGAGCAAGCAGATGATCCGGGAGAACAATCTGAACTTCACCCAGATCGCTGCCATGCTGCAATATTCCACCGTCCATCATTTTTCACGCCAATTCAAGGATAAATTCGGCATTACTCCCACAGAATATGCCAAATCCGTTCGATAACAGGAGGAATTTATTATGAAAGAAATCTGGAAAGCCGTCAAATCCAATATTACCGCGTCCGTGACTCATCTGGATAAGTCCGTGGAGCGCACCAACCGGGAAATGGTCTATGGCGCCATTGCCTGCGCCGCCGTAGGCGTGGTGATCGGCATGCTGATCAGCCCCAAGAAGCGCACCTTCATTGCCAGCAACAACGGCTCCAACAACGCCCCCGACCCCCAGCCGGAAGAGGACGACGAGGAATAAGTAAACATGCATTTTTACGGGAACGACGCAGCCGAAGCTGCGCCGTTTCTTTTTCCCTGCTTGCCGATTTAATCAGAGCTTCCCTAGGGCCTATCTGAAAACCGTCAACACGCCCAAACAGCGGATCTTTTCTGCCTGCTGTGCACCATTTTTTCTTGCAATACACAAAGTATTCCCGCGAAAAAATGGCTTCATCAGGCTGAAAATCTCTCGCTGTTGGTCATATTTCCGATTTTCAGATACGCCCTAACAAAACCTGCCACCCCGTTTGCTTTCGGGATGGCAGGTTTTTTACGATTCCGTCCGCTCTCCCCGGCCCACGGCCATGACGTCGTAGGGGACGGTCTGGTAGACGATGTAATTGAGCCAGTTGGAGAAGAGCAGGTTGGCGTGTCCGCGCCAGCGGACGATGGGGGGCTGGGTGTCGTCGTCGTTGGGGTAGTAGTTTTCGGGGACGGCGATGGGCAGCCCCGCCGCCCTGTCCCGCCGGTATTCCTGCCCCAGGGTCTCAGCATCATATTCCGCATGGCCAGTGATGAACAGCTGGCGGCCGTACTGGGTGGACATGGCGTACAGCCCGGCCTGCCGGGAGCCGGCCAGAATTTTGATCTCCGGGACGGCCTCCACATCCTCCCACCGCACGGTGGTGTGGCGGGAATGGGGCACCCAGAATTCATCGTCGAAGCCCCGCAGCAAAATGGGATTCTTATACAGCACCCGGTGGGGGTAGACGCCGAAGAGCTTTTGCGGCAGCAGCACCTTTTGTACGCCGTAATGGTAGTACAGCGCCGCCTGCGCGCCCCAGCAGATGTGCAGGGTGCTGTGGACATGGGTTTTTGTCCACTCCATGATGCGGCACAGCTCCGGCCAGTATTCCACCTGCTCAAATTCCAGCTTCTCCACCGGCGCGCCGGTGATGATGAAGCCGTCGAAATACTCCTGCTCGATCTCCTCAAAGGAGCGGTAGAAGGCGATCATGTGCTCCTGAGGGGTGTTTTTAGGCTTGTGGGAGGACACCTGAATGAGGAACAGCTCCACCTGCAGAGGCGTATTGCCCAACAGCCGGGACAGCTGAGTCTCGGTGGTGATCTTGGTGGGCATCAGGTTCAGCAGGCCAATCCGCAGGGGACGAATCTGCTGGGATTCCGCCCTTGACTCGGACATGACGAAGATATTTTCCCCCTCCAGGATCCCCCTGGCCGGGAGGTGGTTGGGAATTCGGATGGGCATTCAGAAATTCTCCTTTTGTCAGCCCAGCTGCGCCAGGGCCTGCTTCAAGTCCGCGATAATATCCCGGACATCCTCGATGCCCACGGAGAAGCGGATGAACTCCGGCCCGATGCCGGAATCGGCAAGCTGCTGATCGGTCAGCTGGCGGTGGGTGGTGCTGGCGGGGTGGAGCACACAGGTGCGGGCGTCTGCCACGTGTACCACGATCTGAGCCAGACGCAGGCTGTTCATCAATTTCATTGCCGCCTCCCGGCCGCCCTGGACACCGAAGGAGACCACGCCGGAGGCCCCCAGGGGCAGATACTTTTCCGCCAGAGGATAATAGGGGCTGGAGGGCAGCTTGGGATAGTTGACCCACAGCACCTGGGGCTGGGTCTCCAGGAATTTGGCCACCTCCAGGGCGTTTTCACTGTGCCTGCGAACCCGCAGCGGCATGGATTCCAGACCCAGATTCAGCAGATATGCCGCGATGGGGGCCATGGTGCAGCCAAAGTCCCGCAGCAGCTGCACCCTGGCCTTGGTGACATAGGCCGCTTTGCCAAACTGCCGGGTGTACACCACCCCGTGATAGCTCTCATCCGGGGTGGTCAGCTCCGGGAATTTACCGCTGCCCTCCCAGTCAAAATTGCCGCTGTCGATCACCACGCCGCCCAGCACATTGGCATGGCCGTCCATGTATTTACTGGTGGAGTGGGTCACAATGTCCGCGCCGAATTCAAAGGGGCGGCACAGCAGGGGCGTGGCAAAGGTGTTGTCCACCACCAGGGGGACGCCATGCCGATGGGCAGTGGCCGCATAGCGGGAGATATCCAGCACGGTCAGGGCGGGATTGGCAATGGTCTCGCCGAAAACCAGGCGGGTGTTGCCGTCAAAGAGAGCATCCACCTGCTCGTCGGTCATTTTGTCATTGATATAGCGCACCTCGATGCCCATCCGCGCCAGGGTGACGGACAGCAGATTGATGGTGCCGCCATAGATATTGTTCATGGCGATCAGGTTCTGCCCGGCGGAGCAGATATTGAACACTGCCAGCAGGTTGGCGCTCTGGCCGGAGGACACCAGCATGGCCCCCACGCCGCCCTCCAGGTCTGCAAGCTTTTCCTCCACCGCCGCCAGGGTGGGGTTGGAAATGCGGGAATACATATGCCCCTCTGCCTTCAGGTCAAACAGCTGCCCCAAGGTGTCGGCATTGTCGTATTTATATGTGGTGCTCTGATAGATGGGCAGGGTGCGGGGCTCTCCGTTTCCGGGATGATAGCCGGACTGGATGCACTTGGTATCAAATTCATAGCTGGACATGGGATTCACACTCCATTCAATCGTTATCGTTCTGCTTCGGGCCTGCAATGCTGCACCGGGTAGTGCTCCAGAATGTCCCCATAGCGGAAACAGCCCTCCAGATGGTCATTGATGATGCCGCAGGCCTGCAAATGGGAATATACCGTGATGCTGCCCAGGTATTTAAAGCCCCGGCGCTTCAGCTCCTTGGCCACGGCATCCGACAGGGCATTGGCCGCCGGGAGCCGCCCCTGACTGTGGCCGTCATACAGGATGGTTTTGTGCTGGGCAAAGCCCCAGAGCCAATCGCTGAAGGAGCCGAACTCCCCGCGCAGCGCCTGAAAGGCCCGGGCGTTGCCAATGACGGCGTTTATCTTGCGAGGCGAACGAATCATGCCGGGGGTATCCAGAATCCGCTGCACATCCGCCTGGGTATAGGCGGCGATCTTGTCGTAGTCAAATCCATCAAAGCAGCTGCGGAAAATCTCCCGCTTTTCAATCATTAAATTCCAGCTCAGCCCGCACTGCATGGCCTCCAGCATCAGAAATTCAAACTGCTTGCGGTCATCGAAGAGGGGAACACCCCATTCCTCATCGTGATAACGGGTCATCTTCTCCGTACCCAGGCACCAGGGACAACGCTCCATCCGCATTTCCTCTCTTTCTCCGGCGGTGTGTTGGTTCAAGTATAGCATTTCCTCATTCTGTTTGCAACCATTGAAAGGGTGGCGCTTTGGCCGTTACCCACCATCAGAGCCATTCACTTGGCTCCCCGATGGGGGAGCTGGCAGCCCAAATGGGCTGACTGAGGGGGTGTCGTTCAGGGCGAGGGTGCTTTAAATCAATGGCACCCATAGCGGCACGTTTATTCTTTGGATACGCTGCCTGCTGCATTGTCACGCTCCATCTGGTTAACGATCGCCCGATAGGTAAAGGCATTCAGGCTTTCACCCTGGGCCTCTGCGTGGGCCTTTATTGGTTCTTTCTGTCCCTTTGGAATTCTGACCTTTAATTCATCGTAGTTTTCCTTCATATATTTTGAAACAGCCTTTTGCTGCGCCTTTGATACTGGCATGGATACGCCCCCTTTTGCCTGTATTATACCACAACGATATATCGTGCACAATATAGAAGATGCACATATTGGGTACGATAGATTTATACAATATTCCATCTTGATATATCGTACCCGATAGATTACAATACAAACACGAAGGGACATTACAACCAAAAACAGGAGGTAGAACGAAATGAAATATGAAATCAACCCGCAGTGTTCCGCGAAAGCCAATTTGGTAGACCCCAAGGAGGAAGAGAAAAGGATGGATACCGACGACCGTTGCTGCCCCTACAGGCAGCAGGAGACCATGAAGCGAAAGGAGCAGGTATTTGACACACTGCGCGAAAAACTGAGATATTACGCCGCCCTGGCCGAATGCGTGGAGGACGCGGTTGAGGATGCCAGCTTTTCCCTGGACACCCCGGAGAAAGTAAAAAAATCCAACAAGCTTACCGAGCTTGTCTATCTTCTGGCCTCCGAGCTGCGGCAGCTCAGCGACTACCTCCAAACCATCTCCTGACCCAAACCAGGAGCGCATAATTTACTATATAAATGCAAATCAAGAATAGAAATATTTGTAAATTCCCGGTAAAAACGAGAAAATTAAAACATTCTGATCCCGTAGGGGCGGATACCAGCCGCCCGCAACGTCGCGTAATTGAGCTGTTAGTTGAATGAACATAACCAAAAGCTTTTGAGCCCGTAGGGGGCGGCAATCTGTCGCCCCGCAACGTAACGGAACAGAGCGGTACGTTGAATGGAGGCAGCTTGACGCTCCCTCCAAAGCTTCCCTTGGGAAGCTGGCAGCCCGTAGGGCTGACTGAAGAGGGCCTACCGCACTTGGTTCTTTATTAAGGGTAAGTTGAATGGTACCCGTCAATCCGTAGGGGCGGATATCAGCCGCCCGCAACGTCGCGGAATTGGACTGTCAGTTAAATGGACATCACCAAAAGCTTCTGAGCCCGTAGGAGGCGGCAATTTGTCGCCCCGCTGTGTACCGGGATTGAGCGGTTCGTCTGTACAGCTCACGTTCGTTACCTTTCGGGCGGCTAATATCCGCCCCTACGGACTCAGAGTGTTTAACATTGTACCTTTTTAACTGAAGTCTCTCTCAAAACCATCACCTGAGTGCCCTCTTCAGTCGCTGCGGCGACAGCTTCCCCCACAGGGAAGCTTGGGGATGGATACTTGAGGGTATACGGTGTTCTTTACTGCTTCATAGACCGCAAGGCTGAGGGTCGGCAGGTTGCCGCCCCCTACGGGACTCAGGTGTTTTTCCTGGTGCCATTCAACTTACTGCTATCGAAACCGGCGGGCTGCGGGCGGCTGGTATCCGCCCCTACGGATTTCTGCCCTTGGTTCGCATATACATAAGGGAACCTCTGAACAAATCACCTGCTTCAAAATCAATTCCGCAACTTCGGCAGTAGAAGAGTTTGGCTGTAGGTTTGGCACTTTCCATAACTAAAGTTTGCTGTACAAAAGAGGAAAAAGGGTGTAAAATAAAATTAGGGAATCTCTGAATAAATCGTCTGCGGCTGAGCAGCGGATCTTTTCCCCCAGCTGTGCAGTATCAAAAGTGGGAAATACATAGAAGTATTCCTCCACTTTTGATACTTTCATCTGGTGAAAAATCTCTCGCTGTCAGCTCTTGCCGACTTAATCAGAGCTTCCCTCATAGAGGAACTCCGGGCTTCAGATAGGAATGGGTGATATGGCGAAAAATGAAGAACGGGCTTACCCACGCTCCAGGGAAGAGATGCTGCACATCATGCAGTCGGCGGAGAAGCAGGGAACGCTTCAGCAGACGGTGCTGGAGGAATTTGCAAAGCATCCGTTTTCTATGCCCGCCTTGTGGGATTGCCGTGAATACTTTTGGGCCATAGAACGGGAGGCCTGCGAGAACAACCCAATATTGATTCCTCACCTTGCCATGCTTTCCACCATGGCGGGGCGACTGGAGGACGCAAAGGCGTATGTAAGGCTTCTGGGAAAAACGCCCCGGCATTTTAAGCCTCAGAACCTTAGCCAGAGTGATTTTTATCGCGTTATGGCAGAGCTGGTCATGCCCTATACGGATGACTTTCTGTTTCTGCGGATTGCGTTCTGCCTGATAGAGGCAGGCGCGACGCCGGTCAGGAGCCTTACCTTAACTGCCTGCCGCCCGAGCATTATCAATGGCTTCCGGGATTTTACACGGTTCGGGCCATACCTGGAGCGTTATAAGTACACGGTTGTGGAGCTGGCGGAGAAGCTCTATGGCAATGGAGGGACGGGCGTATACGAGATCGCCCTGGCAGAGTGGAACTACCAGAAGAATAACTGCTTTGATGCCCTTGTGCTGGTGACGGGGACGATCCCTCTTATGGAGCAGGAAGAGGATATGCGGTGCCTGTTTGTGGCGCTGGCGCTCCAGATGAGGATTCTGCTCGTAAACGGGCAGACACGCACGGCAAAGCCGTTGGTGGAGAAAATTCGTGACCGAATCCACAAAACGGGCTGGGAGGAGCTGACCAGCAGCCTGAATGCCTTGGAGTGCCTGGCCGCCTGCTACGATGGACGGCAGGACGAGGTGGGGCAATGGCTGGAGAAAACCGCGCCGGATGAAAACAAGGGCATCTTTATGATGGATATGTATGCCTACCTGGTCAAGGTGCGGTGCTATCTGCAGATGGGAAAATACATGGTTGCCCATGTGCTTGTCAAGCAGCTGATAACACTGCTGACGCCGGTGAATCGGTACAAGGATTTGTGCGAGTGCTATATGCTGTCCGCCATTATCTGCCTGAAGGCCAATGACAAAAAGCACCTCGTTGAGGAGCTGGAAAACGCGCTTGCCCTTGCCAGAAAGCACGGATATATCCGCCTGCTTGCGGACGAGGGGAGCTGTATGGTGCAGATGCTTCTCGTTTACCAGCAGGAACGGGGCGCGGATGAATTCACCGCCCAGCTCATGGCCCTGGCCTCTGAGGTCGGCCGGTATTTCCCGAATTATCTGAAATCCCCGGCGGAATATTTTGAGCCGCTGACTGCGACGGAGAAACTGGTGCTGCAGCTGATGGCCCAGGGCTTCAGTAATGATGAGATTGCGGCAAGACTGGGAAAAAAGACGGGAACCGTAAAATTCCATACCAACAATATCTTTCGCAAGCTGCAGGTGCAGAACAGGCAGCAGGCCGTCAACCGGGGAAGAGAAATCAATTTGCTGTAAGGGCAAGGACGCAGCCTAAGCTGCTAAAAAGGAGAATGATCGATCATGGGACTTTTTTTCAAAAAGAAGGATCCGAAAAGCTATTGCCTGTTCTGCGGTCAGGAGCTAAGCGGCGGGAAATGCACCGCCTGCGGGCGTGAGGCCAAGGAGCCGGTGCCGCTTTCCTCCCTCAATTGGCAGAGTGTGCCCGCCAGTGTGGCGACTGCTCTGGGAGAGCAGAAAAAGCAGATGTTTGGGAATTGCTTGCGCACCGCGCAGGAGTTGATCGCAAACGGTGATCTGTTTATAGCGGACATCTATATCGACGCGGTGTATGAGGAGGAATCGGACAATTTTGACGATGAAAGCCGGACAGAGTACTCGTACTATATCCAGTTTTCCACTCCGGAGCTTGTCCCGTGCGATCTGGACTGCGCGGCAACGGCAGATCAGCATTGCGAGGCCGAGAGGCTGCTGAAAAATGGGCAGCATGCGGCCAAAATCCTCTGGGGGCGGAAAAAGAGGTCAAACTGCTATTTCGTGTTTGTTCCCCAGAGTACCGATATCACAGCGATGCTGGAAAAGGAGCTGCTGGAGGACTTCGTCCTTTACGGCGAGCTTTCCCAAAAGCGCAAAGCCGCACCAAAGGGCGGAAGATCATAAGGGAACCTCTGAATAAATCGCCTGCGGCTGGGCAGCGGGCCTTTTGCTCCCATGCCGCAGGATGAAAAATGGGGAATACACAAAGTATTCCTCCATTTTCCATCCTTTGCCTGGGAACAAAATCCCTCGCTGCCAGCTCTTGCCGATTTATTCAGAACTTCCCTAAGATTTTCAATATAAAACAGAAATGAGGAGGTACTTATATGGGACTTGGTGAAATGATGGGCGTGAAAAACGTCAAGCTGGAATTGAAAGGAAACTATGCTTCTTTGGCAGAGCTTCTGGACGCAATGAAGAATGTCAAATTTGAAGCAGGCGTTCCCGAACTCACAAAGCATGGCATCGGCTCCGTGATCGTATTCCCGCCCGTTGATCGGAATAACCAGGTGTGGATTACAGGCGCAAAGGGAAAGTTCACCGTCATGCGCAGCGCGGAGGTGGCAGGCCTCGGAAACATGGCAAAAAATGCCATCCTCGATAGCCTGACCGATGGCCTGAGCAGCATGAGCGCCGCCTTCGGCAACAAGAAAAAGCGCTGCATGGAGCTGGTGGATATCACCGTTAAGGAAATAAAGAACGCGGGGATCTGACTACCCCAAAACCAAGAGCGGAAGCACTGCACATGGCAATGCTTCCGCTCCTTTTATGAGGGAAAAGATTACAAATACAAGAGCGCATCATAATCTATCATTCTTCTTGTTTCTGTATGTTTTCCACCTGATACACAGCTCGCATGATGTCGCTGAGCTGGTTTTTTAGGGAAGCTCTTTGACTCCGAACGGTAGATTTGTTTGCGCCTTTGCGCTATAATTAAAAAAACTGATATGAAATTGAAACGGGAGGCGTGCAAATGCTCAAACAACTCAGATACTTCCAGTCCGTTGTTCGGCTGAACAGTTTTTCCGAAGCCGCAGAGGAAAATTTCATTTCGCAGTCGGTCATCTCTCAACAGGTGCAGGCGTTGGAACGAGAGCTTGGCTTTCTGCTTCTGGAACGGAAAAACCGCACCTTTACCCTGACACCGGCCGGGGAATACTTCTATCAAAAGAGTCTGATCCTGACGGCGGACTATGAAAGGATGTGCAGCGAAGCTGCAAAGATTGCCAAGGGCAATCAGGCAAGCCTGAAAATTGGCTATCTTCGCTGCTATACCGGCAGTGAGTTTCATCATGCGTTAGGACTGTTTTCGGAAAAACACCCGGATGTTTCCGTCTCCGTTCTCTATGGAAATCATGAAGAACTGTATGCCATGCTGCGCTCGGAGGAAGTAGATCTGATCCTGAACGACCAGCGGCGGGCATTTTCGGATGAGTATGTGAATCTGCTGCTGACCACCTGCGAAAGCTATGTGGAGATTTCTGCTCGCAGCCCGTTGGCACAGCTTCCCCAAATTACCCCGCCGGAGCTGAAAAACATTCCCTGCATCCTGGTGGCTTCCCAGGCACAGAGGGAAACGGAGAAGGAATATTATCGGACGATCATAGGGCTCCAGGGCGAGTTTTTGTATGCGGAAAGCATGGAGGAGGCGCGCCTGATGGTCATTGGCCGCAAGGGTTTCCTCCCGGTGGAGGGGGCGTCCGCCCTTCCAACCACGGGAGCCTCTATCGTGCGGCTTCCCTTGGTGCGGGGAGGAGAATCGATTCTGCGGAACTATTGTGCCTTTTGGAAAAAGGATAACTCCGGCTACTATGTGGAGGCGTTTGCCGAACTGCTGAAAGCGCAGTTTACAGGGTAAATTACAGTTTACAGAGAAACGCTGCCCCGTGCCTTGGGGGCGGCGTTTTTCATATCAGTTTTCCTTATGAAAAGAAGCTGAAAGTAAAATTGACTGCGGCTGGAGAAATGGCTACAATGAAACCAGAAAAAGCACCAAGGAGGCAGCAAAATGAAAAATGTAATGCTTTGGGCCGGTGCCGGACAGATCGGCATGGCCATCGCCCGTCGTATGGGTACGGGAATGAAAATTGTAGTAGGCGATAAGAAATTGGAGAATGCACAGGCCATTGCAAAGACCATGAATGAGGCCGGTTTTGATGTGGTTCCTGTGGAAATGGATCTGTCCAGCCGGGAATCTATTCAGAATCTCATTGCCGAAGGGCAGAAATACGGTGAGATCAAGATGCTGGTGAACGCCGCAGGCGTTTCTCCCAGCCAGGCACCCATTGAAGCAATCTTGAAGGTTGACCTCTACGGCACGGCAGTGCTGCTGGAGGAGGTCGGCAAGGTTATCGCTCCCGGCGGCGTAGGCGTGACCATCTCCAGTCAGTCCGGCTGGCGTATGCCTGCCCTGACAGCGGAACAGGACAGGCTGCTTGCCACTACGCCTACAGAAGAGCTGCTTTCTCTCGACTTCCTGAAGCCGGAGAATATCCGGGATGCCCTCCACGCCTACCAGCTGGCCAAGCGCTGCAACGAAAAGCGTGTGATGGCACAGGCTGTGGAGTGGGGCAAGCGCGGCGCACGTCTCAATGACATTGCACCCGGTATCGTCGTCACCCCGCTGGCACTGGACGAGTTCAACGGCCCCCGGGGAGATTTCTATAAGAATATGTTTGCCAAGTGCCCGGCAGGCCGTCCCGGCACTGCGGATGAAATTGCAAATGTCGCAGAACTTCTGATGAGCGACAAGGGCGCGTTCATCAGCGGCTCCACATTCCTGATCGACGGCGGCGCAACAGCCAGCTACTTCTATGGCCCCCTGAAGCCGTAACCAAGGCTACAGGAGGACAGCAAAAATGAAACGAACTGCTTTCAATTGCAGGTCGAAGGCTTTCCGCAACCTGAGAGGGGGCAGTCTGCTCTTTTGCAGGGAATAGCGGCTGAAAATACTTGAAACTCGTGCAATTTAAGCATTTTCCCGTCCGATATTGAAAAATTGCTTGAATAGCAAGAATGGCAGAATGGGAGGCCATTTATTCAGAGGTTCCTTAGAGGAGAACAGCTTTTCGCACCGGGAAGCCGTATTTCCAGCTGTTTCGGGCATAGAAATCCGATCAAACGCTGCGTCCCAGCTGGTAGGCTTCCTCCATTGCGGCAGAGCTGCGGATGTCACCGGCTTCCATGACTCCCACACCCAGAACAATGCCGCCTTCCTTGGCATTCGGGATGCAGCAGGTAAAGCCGCGCAGGGCTGCCAGCATGGTTTCGGTGAAGGCTGTATCCGGTGCGCCGCAGGTGATGATAAAAGCACCTGCAGCTCCATCCCAGCCGAATTCGCCCAGAGGAGAGCGCGATGTCGATGCATCTGTAAGCACTCGTACTCCGTATCCATACGCATAACCATTCTTTCCGGTACCGGAGAAGTCTTTCTGCTGTATACCTTTCGTATAAGGTTTCGATAGCAATGCAACAGTTTCCTCCCGGAGAATACGGTTCTTGCCAAGTCCACCACAGGCTAGCGCTTGCACGATAGCACTATAAGAAGATACCGTTCCAATTAGTCCGGCTCCACCGCTTTCATAGTTCCGGGTGACTTTAAAGCTGTCGCTCACTTTCCCGTCATCTGGTATTATATCATGCGTCATTCTTGGCTGTTGATACAATGCCGCCACCCGAGATTGAAGCGTACTATCCAAATGAAAATAGAGCGGTTCGATGCCCAATGGTTCAAAAATATGAGTATTCATATAATCCCCCAGCTTCTGCCCGGAGAGGATCTCAACAATTGCCCCTAATACATCATGTGCCAAACTATATACCCATCGTTCCCCTGGTTCATACACCAATGGAAGCTTTGCCAGTTGGGCAACCACTTCTTGTGTGGTACCATCTTCCCAGTGCACGCTCCGCATGAAAGCCACAGGCGCTGATGACAAGTCATAAGTCATTCCTGCGGTCATAGTCAGCAAATCTACCACTCGGATGGGCGTGCGAGCCGGATGGAATGGTGTGTCCAT
The DNA here is from genome assembly GCA_934565795.1 of uncultured Oscillospiraceae bacterium. Taxonomy (GTDB): domain Bacteria; phylum Bacillota; class Clostridia; order Oscillospirales; family Oscillospiraceae; genus Faecousia. Next base: position 14,705 of record CAKTIM010000003.1, on the reverse strand, counting down.
GGTGGGCCACTGTACCGGAACCTGATATCGGTCGAAGCAGTCCGCAACTTTCATTTCCTTATAATCAGGAAGGTATTCTTCCACAAGGCTTTCTAAGCAGAGCTTGTTTTGTTCGATTTGCTGAAGCACTGCAATTACCGTAACAAGTTTTGTCATGGAGAGCAGTCGATAAAGATCTGTTTTTGCTGCAGGCTGTTTCCGCATCGCATCCGAATAGCCATATGTTTTGCTGAATACTGTTTCTTTTCCTTGTGTAACTGCTATTTCACAAGAAGGAACACCAAAAGCAGTCTCCAGTGATTGCATGTAAGCATCCAGTTTTTGAAAATCCATGTTTTCCCTCCTAGCGGGTTTTATGATTATACCACAATAATTCACCAGTCTGCGTATCTCGTGAGAAGCCGTGTAAGAACTCCCATGCAAGCTCGGCACAATATGCGGATGGATAGTGTGGGGCTCCCTCAACACCAATATGACGAATGAGAGCAAAACCTTCATGATCCAGGACATCACCTATATAGTGCGGCACCATTCCCAGCACCCGAACACGCGTGTTTTGAAGTATTGTGCCGATTTTCTGTTCCACTATATCCCCCGATGTTTGCTGAATATTGGCAGCATCTTGCCATTCAACCATCTCACAGCAATTTAGCTTGTGCCAAAGACATTGCTCGGCATAACATGCTTCTGCCCCCATATCTGTCGGTGTAACATTGTCAACAATTCTAGGCGAAGCAGGAATTCCACTTGTTTGATTAAAAGGGAGGATTTTCTCTGCAGTACCATGGACATCAATCCTAGGCATCCGATATCGCATGGCATTGGCAATTTGCTCCTTCGTAGAATCCAATCCACTATACTGGCTGCCGAGCATACAGACACCGGCATATCGCTCCGGATTTGCAATGACTATTCTTCCTGATACCGAACCTGAAAAGGAATGGCCGACCATATAAACTCTAGAAAGATCAACGGGATATTGTCTGGCAGCTTCCAGTATTGTTTGCCAAACAATTTCGTCAGAGTTCCCTTCCTCCACAGTGAGAACAATAATCTGCTTTTCTGCCACCAGTTGCACAAATCCCCAGCACTCTATATCAAGCAAGTCCCTGCCTTTTGCATGATTAATAAACCATATTGGGCAGGAAAGTCCTAACTGCACCGCATGCTCCGGAAGATATGCAACCCAAGTCCGATCTGGATTCTCCGAACAGCTGTGGATTTCCTTACGGATTCCTCTTTCTGCCCAGTAACGAATCAATTCCGAATTACTTCCATCTTCTCCATATGTCAGCCACGGCTGCATATGCTCCATAAGGCGTTTGGAGTAAGGCTTATGTAAATTCTCCCGAACGGCAGGATCCGACTCTTTAGGTCCTGCCACAACGCTCCAAGCAGTACGATTTCCAATTGCGGGAAACACGCGATGCCATAATTCCTCTGAGTACCACTGTGTATTCATATACTCATCCCCTGTAAAGAACAAGGGCAGTGCAGCATCCTGCATCTGCTGCAAGCTGGCTGCACCGCCCGAATCCATTATTCAATCATTCTTATACCGGTGTTCCATCCCAAGCAGTGGTATAACCATGCTCTCGATTACCGTTATCATGTAAATACCGGTCCGGATCAAAAGGACCGTAATCCTGAGCAGGCTCCTTAGACTCCTGTCCAATGATCTCAATACCCCCGGTTTCCATATTTCTGCGGAATTTTCGCAGGTATTCCCACACAGCCATTCCAAGTGTAGCATCTGGGAAATGGCCCATGCTCTCTATGCCGACAATACGCATCCGATCGTCACCATGCTGATTATTGAAAGATGCTACATAGTGGCGCTTTCCCAGCACTGTTTCCACAAAAGTGTTGTCGGCAGGCACACCGACCTTTCGCCGCACCTCATCCTCGCTTTGCTCACAGGCATAAACCTCTTCTGCAGTTACATCCCGACATCCGAAGGTAAAGAGCATATCCCGCAGGCAATTAACCTTGTATTCCCGTTTTGCCAGCGGCATATTGCCAGTACGTCCGGGATAGTCGGGATCTTCTGAGCGTCTGCTGTCACCGGTGCTGTAAATGGGAAGCAACTGGGTCAAGTCATCCAGACCGTCCATATGGATGCAGGGAAGTCCCAGACGACGTACCCGCTCATAATCGGAATACCACAAGACAGGCTTATAGTTTTCACGCAAAGGATTTCCGCAAGGTGCTATGCCTGCAAAGAGTTCCGGGTATCGCAAACCGAATTGATTTGCTCGACTTCCGCCGCAGTAGCTGAAGATATATACCCGCCCCCGATCAATGGGAAAATGGGTAATTGCGTAATGGTAAATTTCCAGGAAGCGTGACAGATCCAACTTGTATGGAATGATGACAAAGGGTTCGTCAGGGGCTGTGGGTTGAATCATGCCATACCCTTCCATCTCGTAGACGGGAGTGATACCACCATGCATGATAAAATACAGCGGGTATTTTCGATCTTTGTTTTCTTCCTTCAAAGATGAAATCGGAGTAAAGCAGGACCAGCGCTTATCCTGATCTTCGGTGTCATACAGACTCTTCTTCCATCCGAGATTTTCCCAGTACGCCAATACATGGGGATCCATTTCATCCCGCCAAGTAATTACATTCGCCCAATTCTGAGCTTGGCGTTGTCCATCTTCGGAATTGATATGTGCTTCCATATCAAAATCATTGGTCACAGACCCCTGTCTGACCTGACGAAGTGTTTTGGGATTCTCTACAGGATCAAGATTTCGATCCTGCAAGCCAATCATCGGCATATCCCACAATTTCTTTTCAGGGTACTCCATAGATTAACCTCCCTGTATCATAAATTATTCGAATGATCCGCGAAGAAGCGGCAAGCCCGCCTAATTGCAGCCGGCAGTGGGTAATGGGGTGCTCCCTTCAGTGCAGTATAACAAATCACCTGTTTTCCTGTCTCATTCATAATTCCACCTGCCAGAATGGAAATCCCGTCTTCAGTTTCTGTCCAAGTTTCGTCCAAAGGCGCACCGATTGTGCACTGGCACATATCCTCACTGGCTTCCGTATTTGCCATATCTGCCAGAGAAACCGTCTTGCATCCGTTTATCTGACGCCAGAACGCATGCTCAGCGAAACTGGAAATCAAAGACAGCGTAGAAACAGTTACATTATCCGCACGCTTTTGCGGCAGCGGGCAATGAGAATTCGCGTAGAAGGGAAGAATTCCCCGTTCTTCGCAGCTTCCGTGAATCATTATGACAGGCATTCCTGTTTTTGCTGCTCCGGCAATCTCTTCCGGTACATTATCATAGCCGTAATACTGCTCACCAAGAAGCGCAACTGCCCCAATCTTCCCTGCCATTCGTATCGCATGGCGGCCGGCGCATTGGGCGCCAAATCCAAAGCCCGCAAAGTAAGTGCAGCCTTTTTTCAGCATTCCCCATCGCTCCAACATGTCGACGATAGTATCCATCAAGCTGTCATTATTCACATCTTCCGGAATCACAGTCATCATGCCAAGGTTTGCGGCTGTCTGTACAATTCCGGATGCCTCAGCATCCATCACATCATCTGTATCACCAAGATAGATTACCAGAGACATCGCTTTCACGAAGACAGCAGGCGCATAAAGCACCCACTTCTTTCCATCCGATTCCAAAACTTCCCTGCGGATTCCCTGATCGGCCCAGTAAGCAGCCAGTTCATGCTCTACGCCACTGAAGTGCAGCCGCGTATGGAGAATGGTTTTCATGGTATCTGTTAGTTCTGCTGTAAATAGATTTTTGAAGCAGAATGTCTCATCTCCGTGCAAAGCAACATATTCACCGGGAGTTCGATAGCCAAGCATCGGAAAAGCGGTAGTCCAGAAGGGATCTACATCTCCCACAGCCTTCCCCTGACGAATCAGCGCCCCTGTTTGCACGTCTCTGGAAAACTCCGAAAGGAACTCCCAAGCAATATCCCCCGCAAAAGGAGGTACTGCATGAGGGCCACCCTCAACGGCTACATAGCGGAGCATAACAGTCTGATTATCATCGTATATATCACCGAAATAATGGTTTACTCCATCGTGTTGCTGAATATATGTTTTGTCAAACTGAATACCCAGAACCTGTTCACACCGATCCTCTGAAAGCTTCTGGATGTTGCGCATATATTCCATAGAAACAGGCTTACAGTGGTTAACCATCCGCCAGAATTTTACTTCTTCATAACCCGTCAATAAGGAAAAATCCGAAGTAGTCGCATTCATCCGGTTTTTCGGGGACATATGCCTGCGAGGTGTTACATTATAGGGCAGCAGATTTCGAGACTGATTGGTGCAATGAATGGCTATCAGCGGCATTCGAACTTTGCTCGCATCCTCGATTTCACTTTGCAAAGAGTCAGCGCCATAATACTGAGAACCGGACATGCACACACCCGCAATCCGTCTGGCATACTTAATCGCATGTCTGCCGGACAAAACCGCGCCAAAGGAATGGCCATGAAGATATACCCGACTCGGATCAATGGGGTATTCTGCCAGTCCGGTGTCGAGAATGTTTTCAAAATAATCATCCTCATTGACATCATTTCCGGTCAAGACGATGATTTCGTTCCGTGCTGCCATGTGAATAAAACTGCTTGCCTCATATTGCATCATGGTAGTCGTGCGCTGACCGATGATGATGCATGGGTATTTCCTGGATTTGTTTTCCGGCAGATCATATGAACAAGGCACATAAGCAGACCAGCTCTGATAGGGATCTTCGTGGAAATGCACATACTTGTGAAGTCCTTTTCCATAGTTACGCCAGTACTCAAGAACATCAGGATGATCATCCAAGCCAGTATAGAGAGCATAGGTTTTGAAGTACTCAGTAATTTTGTCGCCATATGCTCCACTGACATACTTTTCAAAGGAGTACTCGCTGTCACCAAGACCATCGTCCATCAGTGCTCTAGCAGTCTGCCCGGGACGATGAGGAAGAGGGGTATTCCAAAATTCCTCGTTGGTTTTGAATTGAGGTATCATTTATCTACATCCTCCTTTTTCCATGAAAAAGCATGCGCCTGATTGCTGATTTGCTGAGCACCACGAGGTAAAAGCCAGCGATCAGAAACCATTTGAGCAAGGTACTCATCGACTTTTGCAGCATATGCTTCCGGGGTTCCATATAAAGCGTCGAGTTTCTCTGCCGAGAACATTTCCACTCGGCCGTCATCCATATATGATGCAACCGGCACATCCACATACGACGATCTGACACCACCAATGTGATTTCCGTTATTATCTAGGTCAAATTCTACATTAGGATATTCTCCATGCAGCTCCAGATAATGCTCCATATGCGGAGGTGTTATTCCGTGAAGAATCCATTCCCGTAGATTATGATATGCCGCTTCAATCAATCGGATTCCGGAATAGCTAGGATATAGAGTCCCACTATCGGTACATGGGCGTTCTAGTCCCAACTGCTGGTAATCTGCTTCACAGGCACAGGCAACTACATCATATCGTTCTGTAAATTTGACCGCCACCCCCGCAAGCTCATACCACCACGCTTTTTGCCCTTCTTCATTCTGGTCAGTCATTCGGCGCTTACAAGCCATGGAAGGATGCGGCATGATACTTCGCATATCACCCGCAGTTTCAATTTTGATAAACGGAACTTCAGAATAGGTCATGCTTCGCGGGTCATCACACTGCCACATATCTGCTTCCCGGCTAATCTCTCCGCCGGAACCTGACATTACCTTCAGGAAACCATCAAACATTGGCCTTCCGTTTTCACGACGCAGATAAGGCTCAAAGCCTGCAACATACAAATTATAATCTGCCACAGCTGCACCACAAATATGCGTCACCGCATATCCATCAAAAGGATCTCCCTCAGCACACCTTCTGCAAAGAGCTGCCAACTGGTATGACATGTCGAACATTAATCCCTTTTCAAAATCATCCGGCACCTCAAGCGCAGGGGTTATTCCCATACGTGCAAATTCCTGCCGTAAAATATGCCAGCCTAACGGCCCCCGTTCCTCCGGCGGCAGCGGATTATCAAATGCTAAATGATACGGAGAATACCGTTCCGGGTCAAAAGTTTCCAAAAGTCGAAAACCGACTTTCTGCACATCATAGCCAACCCAGGCGTCTCCTTGTGCAGCAAGTTCCTCATAACAGATTGTCCATCCGACTTTAGACATATCGATTCTGGCAGAGTTATTGAAGTTTTCCATAACCACAACACCGCTGAATCTTTTCGGATCCTTTGGTTTATAGATCAGTACACGAGTGCTATATGGCGCATTCTCAATCCGAATCTGCGGTCTATCCTTATCTTTGGGCCACAAATAGACATTGGATTTTCCTTGAATGATATATTCCTCTTCCACATATCCCAGAGCCTGAAGATCAACAGGAGTTGTTTGCCGCTGACACGACCCAAGCGGAGATTTCCCAACAGGAATTTCCAAGCGAATTACGCGCTCAGGTGGGTACACAACACATTTTTCAATCGGCCGCATGACCTTCACCTCGTTTCGTCGGAAGAACTCCAAATGCGAAAATCGCATAAATCACCGCAATTACCATCGGAATTGTCATCACGCGGAATGCAGCACTATATGCCTCTACCAGCGAATAGTCTGTGCTCCGCAGCAGATCGATCACAGCTCCCACCAAATAGGATCCTCCAATTGCGCCCAAATCCGTAAAGATATAATTCGTATTCGCACCGGCTCCGCGTTTTTGTTGCGGAACTCTCTTCATGCTCATTGCCTGAATTGCAGGCTGTGTTGCTCCAAAACCGAACGCCGCCAACATACCTGCCAAAATCAGATATTCCACCCGATCAGCGCAACTGATCACCCAAAAAGCGCAAATTGAGCAGAGGATACCTGGAATAATCACTTTCTCAAAACCAAATTTATCAGACAGTTTTCCAGCAATGGGGCGGCTGATAAACAAACAGATTGCATGGGCGGTAAAATACAGGCCCACATCCGCTATTCCTCGCAGTTCTCCGTAAATCACCAAGAAGGATACGATACTCGCTTGTGCCAATGCCATAAAGAAGAGGATGACCGAAGGCTTCACTGCTTCGCGAGCAATAATATTATTCCACCGCAGTCGGTAAGGCGGACGAAGCACCTCAGGATTGATTTCCCTCAAGAAGCAAGTCATAACAAACGCAATGACCATCATAAACAGACCGGCCAGAAACGCTCCGGAGTATCCTGCCATACGCTGAACCCACAGGCCAATGCTGGGACCGATTGCTTGCGCGACTGCCTGCGCAAGCGCAAAGATACCAATACCGGAACCCAGAGATTCCGTCGGGAGGGAATCTCCCGCAAATGCAAGGCACAAAGTACCGATGCAACCATAGCTCATGCCGTGCATTGCTCTTGCAAAAAGAATAACAGGAATTGAATCTGCACTGGCATACAACAGCATCGTTGCACACAGAACAAGTAATGCAATCTGTAGCATTCTCTTTTTGCTAAAACTGTCAAACGCAGGACTGGTGAAGGGACGCAGCAACAATGCACTAAAGGAAAACATTCCACCAACAATTCCAACAACAGAAGCTGCGCTACTGAGGGATGCGGCATATTTGGGTACTAGGGTGTTAACCATCTGCTGTCCGATGTTTACAACAGTGTTTATTGCAAAAATCAACAGGAACATTGTACTCCAAAATACAATTTTCTTTTGTTTCATGCCTGCACCCCACCCTTTTCAAAATCATTTATTACCTTGAAGTCGTCTTTATGAATCTGCAGAAATCTGCATGCGAATTTCTTTGTGTGTGTCGCGGATGATCTTAACATAATCCAACACCTGATCATCTGTTAGTTTTTCTGCAGGAACCGTCATACTAATCGCGTACTTGGGAACCTGTGTATGATCTGTATTATTTCGCCACAACGGAACGGCGACGGAGCACATTCCATACTCGTACTCCATAAAATCTACTGCATAGTCGCGTCTTCGCACTATCTTCAGATTGTCCTCTAATTTCTCACGATTTGTGATTGTAGATCTGGTAAATGAGGGAAGCCCGTCAGCCAAGATTCGCTCTTGCTGGGACTCATCCATAAAAGCAAGAATAGATTTTCCAATTGCCGTAGCATGGAACGGAAATGCACCACCGGGCAATGTGGTTTGGGAATATCTGGGAGGATATGCATTGGCCAAGCAGATCAGTTTATCATCTACTCTGGCTCCCACATGAACAATGGCATTTGTTCGATCGCTTAGAATTCTGCACTCGCGCTGATAGAGCATAGCATCGCTGTTGGTGGCGCAATAAGCGTGATACAAGCAAAGCGTTTTCGGACCCAGCGAATATTGTCCGGTTGCACCATGCTTGCGCACATACCCGAGCTGCTCAAAGGTCTGCAAAGCGTTCCAAACCGAGCTCTTCGGGATAGAGGTTAGTTTTGACAGCTCTGTTACACTTCTTCTTCCGTGTTCCTGATCAAAACATTCCAACAGCTTAAACGCCCAAAACAAGGTTTTCAGTTTCGGTGCCTGCTGGTCGCTCATGTCAATCACCTCTTTGCAAGTGTTTGGGAGAGCGGAGGAGATCAAGGATCTCCTCCGTCTCGATTGTCTATTAGTGGGCGTCCACCCAAATCAAGTTCTCTTCGTAGGATGCAGTTCCGTGGAATGCCTCCTGGAAGCCATGGACATAGGGCTGGGTGAAGTAGTATTCCGGAGTGTAGTCGATGGGAATAACAAGAACATCATCATAAGCCAAAGCGTGTGCCCACTGCTTCAGCAGTTCGGTTCGCTCGGTCTCGTCTGCAGCCTTTGCACACTTATCAGCAATCTCCAAATAGGAATCGCTATACTTGAACATATTGCTGCACCAACCGTCTGCACTCCACAGGAGCTGGAAGTCAGAGAAGTTATTGACATTGGTCTGGCTACCAACAATGATAATGCCCTCGTGAGTTCCGCCGTCACGATACTCAAAAACAGCCTCTGTAATTTCGATCTCAGCCTCGATGCCCAACATCTTCAGTGCTGCTTGAAGTGCAGTTGCCTCATTCTCATGACGGCCAGAAGAATAGATATGGGTGGTAAAGCCATCGGGATAACCAGCATCGGTCAGCATCTGCTTTGCCTTGGCAGGATCATACAGACTCTTGCCGTCGTCTTCGCCATGATGCCAATCGTACTTGTAAGAATAGGTGTAATAGTGCTCGGCATACTGTCCGCCACAGCTATATGCCAGAGCGTCGAAGTCAATACCATAGAGGAATACTGCCTTACGGACATCATCATTTGCCCAAGGACTGTCGGGAAGGGCGTTGTTGACCATGCCATAGATGACACTGGCAGTGGAGGTGGAGAATTCGGGCTGATGGCCATTGCTGGTCAAATTGTTCAAATAAGTCTCGTTACCGGTATAGACCATATCAATATCGCCATTCAAGAAGGAAGTAACAAGAGCCTGACGATCCGTAATCCTATGAACGATGATCTTATCCAGGTATGCAGTCTGACCCCAGTAGTTATCGTTGCGCTCGAAGGTCCAATGGTCATCGATGATGTATTCCGTCTGAACAAAGGGACCGGTACCAACCATAGTGGTTACATAATAATCCGCACCCTTTTCCTGATAGGTTTCCAGAGAGAAAATCCATGCACCACCCAGAGCCTTGATGGACTCTAGACTCAGCTTGTCATACTTTACGACGAAATGCAGGTCATCGATAATTTCAAAAGAGGCAGGAGAACCAATGGAGCTGGCGTGGTTGCTGTCCAGATACATCTGCAGGTTCCATACAGCAGCTTCCGAGTTCAGCTTGGAGCCATCATGGAACAAAACATTGTCCCGAAGGGTAACCGTAATGGTATTATTGTCAAAATCTTCCTTCATGTCGGTTGCCAGCTGATAGACCAACTTGCCGGAGTAGGTATCATAGTAGGCCAGCTGTTCAACAGCGTAGGTCAGCCAGTAGATACCGCCGTTATCCCGGTTAGGCCACATGGAGTCAGGGGTAATGTGAATACCAATGTTCAAGGTGCCGCCGGTAACAGGGCCTCCGGCAGGCTCAGTTGCGGGCTTGGTTTCCAGAGGTGCCTGAGTAGACGCCGGGGCAGTTGGTGCCTGGGTTTCTGTCGGTGCGGAAGACTTGCCGGAGCAAGCCGCAAGGCCGATCAGCATGGTGCAGATCAGCAACATGGTGATAAGTTTCTTCATGGAAAAACCTCCCTTTTCATTTTGAACACATTGCATTTTGCAATTAGTCCCACAGTAATTTTATAAGAAACAAGCGACGAGATGACCATTTCCGTGATCTTGCAGGCTGGGCTGTTCCTTTTTGCAACGCTCCTGTGCTTGTGGGCAACGGTCGCTGAAAGGACAGCCGGAGGGCCTATTCATTACACTGGGAACGGAACCACACAGCTTGATTCTTTCTCTGGATTTGTCGATCCCGGGATCTGCAACAGGCACCGCCGACAAAAGTGCCTGCGTGTAAGGATGCATGGGATGGTCGTAAAGGTCTTCGCTTTCTGCGTATTCCACAACGGTACCCAAATACATCACCATAATGCGATTGCTGATATGCTTGGCTACAGCCAAATCATGGGAAACGAAAATATACGCGATCCCCATGCGACGCTGCAAATCTTCCAACAAGTTGATGATCTGCGCCTGGATAGAAACATCCAATGCTGAGATTGGCTCGTCGCAAATAATAACAGAAGGATTCGAGGCCAGAGCACGCGCAATTCCCAACCGCTGGCGCTGACCACCGGAAAATTCATGCGGTTTGCGATCTCGCATGGTGGGATCTAAACCAACCAACTCCAACAATTCAGTCACTCGGTCATCATACTCTTGGCTGTTTGCTACAAGCTTATGAATCAGAAGCGGTTCGCCTACTATGGAGCCGATACTCTGTCTGGGGTCGAGGGAAGAGAACGGATCTTGGAATATCATGGAAATTTTAGAACGATAGGGGCGCAGTTCTTGATCGGATGCAGAAGGCAAGTCCTTTCCTTCGAATATTACCTTGCCCGAATCCGCACGATACCCGTGAATAATAACCCGGGACAAAGTAGTCTTGCCGCACCCACTCTCGCCCACAATTCCCAATGTTTCACCTTTGTGCAGGGTAAAGCTCACAGAATTGACTGCATGAACTACGCCAACCTGACGCTGCAAAACACCTCGCAATACAGGAAATGTTTTACTCACATTCTGAACATCCAGAATCACTTCTTCCCCAACATCCCGCTGGGGCGCAGAAGCTTGTTCCTGTAGAGCAAGTATCCGATCCTGTTCTTCGAGCTCTTCTACCGTACGATAGCAGGCATATTCATGACCGGGCTCCACCTCTTTCAAATCCGGTTTTCCCGCCATACAGGCATCGACGCGATAGGGACACCTTCCATAGAAAGCACAATACGCAGGCTTGTTTTCGATAGATGGCGGTGTACCCTCAATAGGAATCAGCTTTCTGTCTCTGCGGTCAGATAGCCGCGGAACCACCTTCAATAGCTTTCGAGTATACGGATGAGTCGGGTTGGAGAATATCCGCTCTGTGTTCGCCGTCTCCATAATCCTGCCACCATACATGACATAGATTCGTTTTGCATAACGGGCAACGATACCCAAATTGTGAGTAACGATAATAACAGAAATTCCGGTCTGCTCTGCAAGGGATTGCATTAAATCCAGAAGCTGTGCCTGCGTTGTTACGTCCAAAGCAGTGGTTGCTTCGTCCGCAATCAGGATCTGTGGCTTTGCGGCAAGCGCAATCGCAATCATAATTCTCTGGCGCATACCACCGGAAAACTGCTGCGGATAGCTGTTGTACCGGGTTGAAGCATCTGGAATGCCAACCTGTTCCATTAGTTTGATTGCTTCCTTTTTTGCTTCTGCCTTCGTCATTTTTGTGTGATATAGAATCGATTCCCGAATCTGATATCCCACAGACAGCACAGGATTCAGCGATGTCATTGGCTCTTGGAATACCATGCCAATCTGGCTTCCACGCACATTAAGAAGCTTTTTGGAGGGATCGGGAAATTCCAATACATTTCCATCCACTCCGTCAATGCGAACGTCACCGCCCACAATACGCCCCGGAGCGGAAATCAACTTCAGCAGACTCATCATAGCAACGGACTTTCCGCTTCCACTCTCGCCAACGACACCTACAATTTCTCCTTTATCCAAATGAAAGGAAACACGATCTACTGCTGCGGCATCTTTGCCATTTACCCGAAACACTGTTTCCAGGTCTCGGACTTCCAGTACATGATCCATACCGTCACCTTCCTTTGAGTGTACCACGAAGCCGTGGGTCCATAATGTCCCGGATACCATCACCCAACAGGTTCAAACACAACACCAGCAATGTGATTGCAACGCCTGGAGCAATCGCATAAATGGGTTGCATCATCAAATAGTCTTTTGCATCATTAAGCATTGTTCCCCAGGATGCGGTAGGGATAGAAATTCCGAGTCCCAGAAAGCTCAATCCAGATTCTGCCATAATGGTAAAACCAACGGATTGGGTCATTAATACAATAATTGGAGAAACGCTATTGGGCAGAAGATGTCGGAACATGATTTCAATACTTCGCTGTCCCTGCAATTTTTCTACCATGATGTATTCATTACTCATTGTGCTCAATACCGAAGCACGCATCATACGTATGTAGGTAGGTACCGCAGTCAGTGCCATAATGAGAGTCATCTCTCGCATGCTATTTCCCAGAATTGCAATAAGAACTGTTGCCATAATAACCTGCGGAATAGCACGAAATGCTTCACAGATTCGCATCACAACATTATCAAACCATCCGTGAAAATAAGCACAGCACATTCCGAGCACCGTTCCGATTGCTGCTGCAATCAGCACAGAGAGCGTACCGACCAGCAGAGAAACTCGTGCGCCGAAAACCAAACGAGAAAAAACATCTCTTCCAAAAGTGTCCGTGCCAAGAATGTGTGCGGCAGATGGTGCTTGTAATCGTTCAAAGAAAGATGTCGCATTGGGGTCATAGGGAGAGACCTGTTCCGCAAAAACAGCAATAAGAACAAACAAAAGAACGCCTACCAACGCAACAACATTGATTTTTCTTGCAACAAACAGAGACCAAATATCCGCGGCTTTTTTCTGAAGTTTCCGAAAAGATATTACATTTGTTTTCATTCCCCAGTTCACCTCACTCAATCATTGGTAAGAGCAATTCGAGGATCACACACCATATAGGCAATATCCGTCAGAATATAAGCAATACCGGATACCAAAGCGGTCATACATACAATGGCCACCAAAACGGGAATATCTTTGGTGGTAATTGCCGTCTGAAGAAGAGAGCCCATGCCGGGAATAGAGAATACTGTCTCGACGAAAATCGATCCGCCAATCAAGCCCGCAAGACGACTGCCTATCAGAGTCACAATTGGAATCATGGCATTTTTCATCACATGCACTCGAATCACGACAGATTCCGGAACGCCCTTTGCACGAGCGGTTCGAACATAGTCCTGACGAATGCACTCCAGCACGCTGGATCGTGTCTGTCTGCAAATACCTGCGATTTCACCGACCACCAAGCAAATGAGGGGCATGATCAGCTTGCGAATGTGCTCCCCTGCATTGACAGTAAACCAGGTGAATCCAAACGAAGGAAGCAAATGCCGTTTCAAAGACAGTTCAAGCATGAGCAACATTGCCAACCAGAAGGACGGCAAACAGCCAACGATGTTAGCCGCACAAGTCAAAAGAGAGTCCTGCCATTTTCCCTGATGTGTCGCACATAGTACACCCAGTAATATTCCCAACGGCATGCTGATGATACCGGAAATCAGAGAAAGATACACGGTGATGGGAAGTTTTACCAGCATCAAACCAACAACGGGCTGCTTATACTGGGTAGACACACCAAAATTGCCACAAATTGCATCCCGCAGCCAAGCAAAATAGCGAACGATTACCGGCTTGTTTAATCCCATTTGCTCGTAATAAACGGCATAATCTTCTTTGGTGATATTCTCGCCATAAGTAAGGAATACCCGATCGCCTGGAATTAGTTCAACCAAAAAATAAGTTACCACAGAGACCAAAAAAACTAGCAGAATTGTTTGCAGAAGTCTTTTTCCGATGTACCGAACCATCCGAATATCCCTCCATTTCTTCTTGTTTTGTTAATTTCATGATATCATTGGACATTTTGGGTGTCAATATGGAATAGTGCTCAATATTGTTCATATAATATGAACAAATGCAATGTTTTGTTTTATTATTTAGTCATACTGCATAAGTACTTCCGCGTACTGGTCCTTCAAAGCGCCCGCCCCCCAACAAACTGTGATGTTAGACCCAAAAATCGTATTTCCGGTGTCAACTATTGGCTTCACATATCAGCGCAAGACCGCAAGCCAATTGTTCAACACGCATAGCAAAGGGCGCGTTGCAAAATGCGCCCGAAAGAAAAACCACATCGACCATCCCCCCAAAAAGGGGTTGGCTGATGTGGTTTTTTGCGTTAGAATTAAACTGTCATGAAAAACTCTGAAACGCAAAGACAGTATAAACGCGAAGGAAAACATCGAATTTGTTTACGGAAAGGGAAAGCGAAAAACAGAGCGGCAGCGGCAGTGGGAAAAGCTGGACAATTTGTGCCAGAGGTGGAAGCTGTATGAACAGCAGCTGGAAATCATGGGCGAAGGACGGAACAGCTATTCCAAGAC
>CAKTIM010000002.1 GCA_934565795.1 uncultured Oscillospiraceae bacterium | reverse complement strand
CTTGAATGCTGCATTCAATGCGGGCTGATTCAGTCCAACCTCGGATACGACGAACTTTTTGAGGCAACGAGTTTGCCCGTCCAGATTACGGATCCTGCATTTTGCTCCCAATATGTGTCTGCCGCCATGCAGGAGGCTTTGCCGCAAAGTGAACTGCGGCAGATGCAGCAGTATACTGTCCATCTGGGCGACGATACGCTTTTGAAGCGGCACAAGCTGCGCCGCGGCTGGGTGTTCTGGAAGGAGGACATTTCCGCGCTGAATCAGATCCGAAAGGAGCTGGAGCTGACAAGGGATGAGCTGCGTGATACCGGCGACGTTCTGGCAGCGGAGAAAGCACAGCACGCAAGATGGCTGAAGCTGACAGAAGAAAACCGCCTGTATGACATGATGGAGACGCAAACCGCCCGGCAGATCGCGATGCTGCGGGATCTGCTGACTGAATTGCAAAAGACGGAAGATTCCGGCAGAGCCAGACACCTGCTCGGGCAGGTCATCATCATCGGAACCTACATCAAGCGTAGAAGCAACCTGATTTTTGTCGGCGTGCAGCGCGGTGCAATCAGTGTGCAGGAGCTTCGGCTGTGTCTCAATGAATCTTCCGAGAATATCATTGTCTATGGCGCCGACTGTAAGACGATCGTCAAGGGGGAAGGCCAACTTACCGTCGAGCAGGCAACACAGGTCTACGACCTGTTTGAGGCGGTCGTAGAGACGGAACTGGAATCGCTGCGTGCGTTGCTGCTCTCCATAGAGATTGGTAAGTGGGTAGAAGTTGCTCTCTGCGTTTCAGCGGTGGAGCCGCTCTGCGGACTGCGCACGCAGTTTCCGGGTCTGGAATGGGAGCAGGATGAGGACGGACTGCAATATGTGACGCAGAAGCTGGAAAGAACGGGGAGTGTAGAGACGCATGGACAGGGTTAAGGAAAGCTTCGACAGTCTGCCCATCGCGGCCTGCTTCTTCGATAAAAACGGCGTGGTGCGGCTTATCAACCGCCGGATGCTTGCCATTGCAAACTGGCTGCGAAAAGGCGGCATACAGTCGCTTGCAGAGATGCAGAGCGCCCTGCACTCGCCGCCCGCAAACGTGCGCTGTCTGGATCTGCGCCTTCGGATCTACCGCTTTCCGGACGGGAAGGCGCTGCGCTTTGCGCAGGAGCAGATCACAACAAAAGCGGGCGTCCGCTATACGCAGATCACTGCCGCAGACGTTACGGAGCTGATCCGGAAGCAGAACCAGCTGAAAGCGGAAAACGCGAAGCTGGCGGAGGCGAATGAGCGGCTTCGGCTGCTGCTTGTGCAGATGCCGGAGATCATCCGGGAGGAAGAGACGCTGGCGATGAAGCTGCGTGTGCACGATGACATTGGGCACAGCATTCTCGCGGCGCGCCGTGTGCTGCTCCAGCACACGGGACAGAAGGAAATTCGTGCAAACGCGGCGCTGTGGGAACAGTCAATTTCAGTGCTTTACCGCTCCAGCCAGATAACGGCGCAATCCGAACCGCTGGAGGCAGCGAAAAAACGAGCGGAAGAGCTAGGCGTTAGCATTCTGCTGACAGGGGATGAGCCGCAAACGCAGTGGATACGCGCACTGAGCGCACTGGCGATCTGCGAATGTGCGGCGAACTGTGTCCGTCACGCAGATGGCACAGAATTGTATGTGTGCTTTTGGCAGAAGCCGGACTGCATGGAGGTCTCCCTGACCAACAACGGTGCGGTGCCAAAGGAAAAGATCACAGAGGGCGGAGGCCTTTCCATGCTGCGTCAACGTATAGAAGAAGCAGGCGGCAAAATGGAGGTTTGGAGCATCCCTCGCTTTAAGCTGATGCTCAGTCTGCCGGAACAGGAGGAAGCAGCACATGAGAGTGATGATCGTTGAAGACCAGACCATGATCCGCAGTCTGCTGGAAAGCTATTTCCGTGCCGAGGACGGATACCGGATCACGGCGTCCATCTCCGGTGCAAAGCAGGCGGTTGAGGTGTGCCGGACAAGTTCTGTCGATCTGATTTTGATGGATGTGCAAACAGAGAACCGTGAGAACGGTTTGATTGCTGTTCGCCAAATTAAAGCCATACAGCCGAAGAGTAAAATCATTGTTGTGACTTCGCTGATCGATGGTGCCGTTCTGGATGAGGCAAAGAGGGCCGGGGCCGACAGCCTGTGGTACAAGGACTCGACGCAGAAGCGTTTGATGGATGTCGTCCGGCAAACGCTGGCGGGTGAACATGTTTTTCCGGACGCACCTCCGACAGTTGAGATCGGCATGGCAAAAAGCACGGAATTTACAAAGACGGAATTGAAAGTTCTGCGGCATCTGATGCGGGGCTTGTCTTACACGCGCATCGCGGCGGAGATGGGCTGCGAGATGTCGACGGTCAAATTCCATGTGGCAAACATGCTGCAAAAAACAGGGTTTGAAAACAAGCTTCAGCTTGCCCTGGCAGTCAGCGACGCCAAGTTGATTGCCGATCTTGCGGAAGAATGATGGGATTTGATTTTCTGCTTGTGCAGCCACAGGCATTTATTGAAAAGAAGAAGCCGCGTCTGAGACGTTACACTTGGCAAGCAATGCCTGCGTTTATACAAATTTGACGAACAGGGAGATTTCCGATTTAAGCTATCCAAGTTAAGAGTATTACCCTTGATTGACGATTTTGTATTGCCACTTCGTGAGAGAAGCGACGACGTAGCGAACAGGAACATTGTGGTTATTTTATCGGGGTCAACATACGGGTATATTGAAATGATGGCTTCGTTATGAAATGCATCGATTCCCAATATCGACACCTTTCCGACCATCAACTTGAAACTCATCAACAATGTACCAGCCTTGCTGATTTTTCCTCTAAATGTGTTTCAACCGCAAGGCTATTGACACATCCATTAGTTACAGTTATAGTCCCATCTGCCATCAAATCCGCAATAGAAACCCAAGGAAGCGTATTGTTGCTCCAGTATTCCGTCTCTTTCCGCGGAGGCGTTTTTTCCATCGAATAGTCGACTAAATCTTTAAATCGAATTCACTCCCAGCTTTCGGGATTATCAAAGGGAGTATCCAAAGGATGCACTTCATCGCCGATCTTCTCATAAGGAGTATTATCAGAACCCGGTTGTTTAACGAATGCCTCTGTGATTCAACGATTACCTCAGCCGTTTAACGATTACAACGACACAGAAAGCTACAATCCTCCTAAAACGCACGAACCCCGCCGCAGAATTGGTCTGCAGCGGGGTTCGTTATATGACGGAACAGCCGAAAACCCATATTTCAAGCGGTTTTCGGGCATAGAAAAAGCCCACCGTAATTCTATCAAAATTACGGTGGACTTATGGTGGAGCCGAGGGGAATCGAACCCCTGTCCGAAAGCAACTTGGAAAGAACTTCTCCGGGTGCAGTTTGTTATTTACATTCCCTCATCCGAGCGGGAACAAACACCCTATCGGATTTGGTAGCTTCATGATTCATGGTGTACGCAAAGCTTAGCACACGCACGGTCTCCACTCAAATCACACCCTAGCCCGGCTCGTGGACCTTCCGGGGAGGATGGGCGCCTAATCAGGCAGCCAGAGCAACAGTATTGTTGTCAGTTAAGTTTAAAAAATTGCCCGTTTTATCGTGGCCAGGCGCCACGACCCGCTATTCCAGCCTCACTACCCCCGTCGAAACCAGTACGGCCCCGTGGAAGCCCGGGGATGATCCCCGGGGCTGTTTTAAAAAATCAGAATCTGCCGTAAGGATCAGGCAGCTTATTGGGTTCGGGATATTCCTCCCCATGGGTATCCACGGTGATGGAGGCGATCTTCTGCTCTGCCAGAGGGCGGTCGCTGGCGTCAGTTTTCGTCCCGGCGATGGCATCCACCACGTCCATACCGCTGGTCACCTTGCCGAAGGCGGCATACTGGCCGTCCAGATGCTTGGCATCCTGATGCATGATGAAGAACTGGCTTCCGGCGGAGTTGGGAGAGGAGGAACGGGCCATGCTCAGCACACCGCGCTTATGCTTCAGGTCGTTCTTGATTCCGTTGAAGAAGAACTCGCCCTTGATGCAGTAGCCGGGGCCGCCCATGCCGGTGCCCTCGGGGCAGCCGCCCTGGATCATAAAGCCGGGGATAACGCGGTGGAAGATCAGCCCGTCATAAAAATGATGGTTACACAGATCAATAAAGTTGCGCACGCTCTGGGGCGCTTTTTCAGGATACAGCTCTCCCTCAATGACGCCGCCGTTTTCCATCGTGATCTTAAAAGTCGGATTCATTGTTTTTCTCCTTTTCAGCGTTCTTTCATGGCCCGGTCGATCTGGCGCTTTGCGTCCCGCTCGGCCGCCGCCTGGCGCTTGTCGTACAGCTTCTTGCCCTTACACAGGCCAACCTTTACCTTGACCCGGCTGCCCTTGAAATAGACGGACAGCGGGATCAGCGCATAGCCATCCTGCTTGACCTTGCCAAACAGCCGCATGATCTCCCGCTTGTGCATCAGCAGGCGGCGGGGGCGCTTGGAATCCCGGTTAAAAATGTTGCCATGGTCGTATGGCGAGATGTGCATCTGGTTCAGGATCAGCTCGCCGTCCTTGATGCCGCACCAGGAATCCTTCAGGTTCAGCGTTCCCTGGCGGATGGACTTGACCTCGGTGCCGCACAGCTCAATGCCAGCCTCCATTTCCTCTTCCACAAAGTACTCGTGATACGCCTCTCGATTGCGCGCCATCACCTTGATGCCTTCCTTTTCCAAGCAGCCTCACCTCCCAGGACAACCGACTGTAGTCATTATAACATATCTGTCAAGCCATCAAACAGGAAATGCTCCAGCTGCGCCGGAGAATCAAAAGAAAAATTACAAAGCCGCTTCATTTCATCACTCAGCTCCGGGCAGTCCCTCCTTGACCAGGCGGCAAAGGCAATGGGCGTGCCTACCCGGGATGCCATATCATACGCAGGCTTCATATCATCCACCACAAGAAGCTGCTCCGGCGCAAGGTGATATTTTTCCATGATCTGCTCCAGCGGATAAGCACTGGGCTTGCGGTGCTCCTCCGGCAGATCCCAGCCGTAAATTTCATCCGGCAGGATGCCAAAGTGGGTCATATAATCCCGGGTAATGTTTTCCTCGCAAGAATGGGACACCACACATAGGATACCCCCCTGCTCCCTTTGCCGGTGAATGACCCGTTCAATTCCGGGAAACGGAGCGGGGACGTGGGTGCGGATATATTTTTTCCAACCCTCGTATTCGTCCGTCAGTTCCTGCTCACTGAAGCCATAATTCTTTCGGCACATGTCGGCGAAACCCAGATGATAGCAGCCATCGGTGTATTCCTGCAATGTGACAGCCGTACCGGGGCGGAATTCATTCAATATGTACTGAAAAAACGGAAAGTTGACATCCCGTTCACTCTGCACCACCGTATCATCATGATCCAGCACCAGGCAAGGATACCGCAGCATAATATCATCTCCTTTGCGCAGATTATAGCAAAAAAGGAAGAAGTTGGCAACAAAAATCTCATTGTTTTTATCGAACATATGTGTTATTATCAAGCTATGAAAGGAGGGGCTGCCCTATGAGCCAAAGTCTGCATCCGGCAGATGTAATTTTCTTAAGCGGTACAAACGGAGAGATTCGCCCGCTGCGGGTTCGTGCAGCGGCGGGGTTCGATCATGTGATTGTCGGCAACGTGCGCGAAATTCTTCACAGCAGCCAGAATACGCTCCTTGGGGCAGAGAGTCACACCTTTTTATGCCGCGTCTGCGGGAAAGGGGAAATCAATGTGCTGGAGCTAAAATATTTTGTCCGATCCCACCGCTGGTTCGTACGTGCCGGCGATTGACGGTTGCGTTCGTCCCCACGATGGAGTATAATCAGGTACAAAGGAGGGATTCCGATGGCAATCGTCACATTCTACCGAGGCGACCCAGCCAATGCACCGAAAACCACCATGCCCGCTCACCTGGGGGCCAATGCCATCATCACCTGCGGCGGGCGGCTGCTTTTGGAGCGGCGCCGGGATTCCAACACCTGGGGGCTGATCGGCGGCGGCGTGAAAAAATCCGAGAGCACCATAGAGGGAATGATCCGGGAAATTTACGAGGAGCTGGGGCTGCGTATTTTGCCGACTCAGCTGCGCAAGTTACAGGTGTACGGTGAGCCGGGGCGGATCGCCGCCTTTCAGGACGGCAGCGTCTGGCGTATGGTGATCGTGGTATATGGCCTGGAGCTGGTAAAGGAGCCGGAGCTGCACATCAGCCCGGAATCCCGGGAGCTTCGTTTTTTCACCAGAGAAGAGATCGCAGACATTACACTAGCCGTAACCCATCAGGACATTGTGGAAGATTGGTTTTTGCATCAGACGCAGGTTGGTGTGCACGAAGAAAAATGAGTTTTAAATAAGCTTCTGTAAAATCCATTTTACATTAATAGTGAGCATAATTGCCTTAATATGGCATCATTCCACATAGAAATCAGTGTTTTTGATCAAAACCGAAAAAACTTACTCAATCGCCCCCGGCGAGGCGCGCATCATATCAGGGAAACTCCTTCGAGTTGCCGGGGCAGCACTTTCATTAAAAACAGGGGAGATTCTTTATGATTGGATTAGAGGGAAAAACGCTCTGCTCTGCACGCCTGCGCTATCGGCTGCTGGCGGAGGAGGACAAGCCGGCTCTGGCGCAGATTTTATCAGACCCGGCGGTCACTGAGCCGGCAGGATTCCGTGTGGCCAAAACGCAGGAGGATTTCAACGAATTCTTCACCGGCCTGACCGCCTATCACACGGCGCTGGGGATTTATCTTGATGATACGCTGATCGGCTATGTACATGTGAACAAGGAGGAATCCGACAATCCGGCACTGGTGGGCAAGCCCTGCGTCAGCGTTGGATTTGTAATCGGAACAAAATGGCAGCACCAAGGCTATGGCACCGAAATGCTGAACACCATTACCCCATATCTCCTGACCCGCTTCGCCGCCTGCTATGCCGACTGCTTTGTGGAGAACGAAGCCTCCCGGAAAACCATCGAAAAATGCGGCTACCACTACGAAGAGGATTATTCCTACCTCTTCGAGGGACTGGGCGAAGAAAAGGTCTGCCACAGCTACGTACAGATGGCGGAATAGCAGGCCGCGTGCAGCCTGTTTAAGGTTTGGGCCGCAACAAAGTCTCAGTTCTTTTTTCAGGAATATCTGGCATAATAAAAGAAAATACCATATGGAGGGAAAGGATATGTGCACCGCTGCAACGTACAAGACAAAGGATTTTTATTTTGGGAGGACGCTGGACTACGAATTCTCCTATGGGGAAGAGATCGTCATCATGCCGCGCCGGTTTTCGCTGAACTTTCGGCACATTGGAAAAATAGATCAGCATTATGCTCTGATCGGCATGGCACATGTGGCAGAGGGAATGCCGCTCTACTATGATGCCATCAATGAAAGGGGCCTGGGCATGGCCGGGCTGAATTTTGTGGGGAACGCGGATTACAAGGAAGCGATCAAAGAATTTGACAACATTGCCTCCTTCGAGCTGATCCCTTGGGTGCTGGGCAAATGCGCCACGGTAGATGAGGCAAGGGCGCTGCTCTCCAGAATCAACATTACCAGAGATTCTTTCAGTACTTCCCTCCCCGCCTCCCAGCTGCACTGGATCATCGCGGACGAAACGCAGGCGATCACCCTTGAATGTGTCAGGGATGGCCTGCGGATCTATGAAAACCCAGCTGGAGTACTGACCAATAACCCACCCTTTGACCAACAGATGCTTCAGCTGAATAATTATATGCATTTATCCGCCAAAGCGCCCGGCAATCATTTTTCCCCAAAGCTGCCGCTCTTCCCCCACAGCCGGGGCATGGGTGCACTGGGGCTGCCCGGGGATCTTTCCTCCCAGTCCCGGTTTGTTCGGGCGGCGTTTGTGAAGCTGAATTCCGTCTCCGGGGATTCAGAGCCGGAAAGCGTCAGCCAGTTTTTCCACATTCTCGGCTCCGTCGACCAGCAGCGGGGCTGCTGTGAGGTGGCTGAGGGCAAATACGAATACACCATCTACACCTCCTGCTGCAATGCCAGCAAGGGCATCTACTACTACACCACCTATGACAATCACCAGATCTCCGGCGTGGATATGCACAGGGAGAAGCTGGATGGCGAGGCGTTGATCTCCTATCCAATGCTGCGTGGAGAAAAGATTCAGATGCAGAATTAAGGAAGCTCTGATTAAATCGGCAAGAGCTGGCAGCGAAGAATTTTGCTCCCAGGCAAGGGCTGGAAAGTGGCGGAATACTTTGTGTATTTCCCACTTTTCAGCCCGCAGCATGGGGGCAAAAGGCCCGCTGTCCAGCCGCAGACGATTTATTCAGAGGTTCCTTAAAGAAACGCTGTGAAGCGGGCACGGGGGCTTTGCCCACTGGAATCTATGCCCGCCGGGCGCGTAAAAGCAGGCTCTATGGAACCTAAATCATAGCAGTTCCATAGAGCCTGTTATTATATTTTGTGTCCAATGTCAAGCGGCGCAACAGAGCGGAAAAGTTTTTCCCACCTCAGGTACATCAATATCTTTTTGACAAAGAATAGGTGTAACCAATATCCACAGCCACAAGAACTGCCAGAATGGCCATTGCCCACAAAAAGCAGGCAGTTCCTCGGGTTAAAAAGCACGTAACGATGATTGCTGCGCCACCGACAATGAAGGAGATTCCACCAAAGCGCTGGCTTTTTTTCCAGGTCGTTTCATTTTTCATGCTCCAGGTCGTGCGCAATCCGACGGCGGAGTTCATGCGCAGCTTCGGCATGATGTTGCCGAGGACGACCATTGCAATGCCAAGTAATCCAAACATCATCTGATTTACGTCCAGTGCCATCGCGGAAAGATTTTGGACTGCATGGAAATCGGTATACAGGAAATAAGCGGTCATTGCGTTCAGCAGCGCCATAGAGGCGATGCCGACGGCAAGGCATACCCTCTCGTTATTGCTCCCGGTTTCCTCCTGTTTGGAAGAAAATCTCGTCAAGGCAAGCATAATAAGGCCCAGCAGCAGCGTCATTGCGGGAAAAATCAGAGCTTCATACTTACTCCCCCACCGCGTCACCTGGCCGTCAAAGTCATAGTGGACAGGAATTTGGTCAGGCAAAAAATGCAGCGCGATCAGGACGGCGGCCAAGGGCAAAAACATCAGGATATAAAAGGCGAGCTTCTTTTTCATGTTGAACCTCCACGCAAGTTGCTGATCCACAAAATGGTCTCATCCAAAATTGTCAGGTTTAATTCGTAGTAAATAAAGTTTTTATGGCGGGTTTCGTAAATCAAATCCGCTTTTTTCAGTTTTGATAAGTGATAGGACAGCGCCTGGGGCGTCAAATTCAGTTCTGCCGCCAAATCCCCTGCGCTGATCCTCCCCTCCTGAAGTTTCAGGAGGATCCTCCGGCGGGTGTCGTCCGCCAAAGCCGCCAGGACTTCATTGATTGCCAAGCTGGCACCTCCCGGATATTTCAAATTTTTCTTAAATAGATTATAGCAGTGCGGCTGGTGTTTGTAAAGAGGAATTTCAAAATTTTTTTAAATACTCACAGACACAGAATAGTAACTGCCCGATACACAGGCGTAAGCCTCCATGGATTATGGATTGGGCGAAAGTAACGCTACTACTGTGCAGACCTGGGATTTCCACATATTGGGGCGTGCGCTCACTCAGCACACCAGACAAAACGGCAGGCCCGATCTCTCCGGGTCTGCCGTTTTGAAAAAGTTTATTTATTTGACCTTCTTGGCAGCCTTTGCCTTTGCTTTGGCTTCCTGGGCCTTCTTGGCCTCGGCTTTTTTGGCCTCTACCGCAGTCTCGTTGGTGGACATTGCCCACTTGGCCAGCTCGATGCGAACCTGGTCGGCGCCGGTCTCCAGAACCAGCTTGTCGTCCTTCACGCTGACGACGGTACCGCAGATACCGCCAATGGTGGTGATCTTATCGCCCACCTTCACGGCAGAGCGCATCTGCTCGGCTTCCTTCTTGCGCTTGTTCTCAGGACGGATCAGCATGAAATAGAAAACGGCCAGCATCATCACCAGCATAACAATGGTGCTGGTCATGCCTCCGGCTGCGGTGCCTGTGGCGGCTGCATCGGTGAGGAAAAGATTCATTGGAAAAACTCCTTTTGTGTTTAATATCTTTTTTATTATATCATTTCAAGAGGAAAAAGCAAGTACGAATTAGATTCTGCGTGCCAATTTTTCCGAATATTCCCGGCGGAACTCGGCAAAGTTTCCCTCGTCCAGAGCATCACGAATGCGCTGCATGAGCTTATTGTAGAAGTAAAGGTTGTGCATCACCGCCAGGCGCATGGCCAGCATTTCTTCTGCCACAAACAGGTGGCGAATGTAGGCCCTGGAATAGCGGCGGCACACCGGGCAATCGCACTGTGGGTCGATGGGCGATTCATCCAGCATGTATTTGGCATTTTTCAGGTTGATGGCACCCTCCCAGGTGAAGAGACGGGCATGGCGGGCATTCCGGGCGGGCATCACGCAGTCGAAGAAATCCACACCCCGTGCAACGCTTTCAATGATATTCGTCGGGGTGCCGACACCCATCAGGTAGCGAGTCTTTTCGGCGGGCATGTATTCCTCCACCGCCTCAATGATATCGTACATTTCCTCGGCGGTTTCACCCACCGCCAGGCCGCCGATGGCATAGCCGGGCAAATCCAACTCCGCAATGCGCTGCATGTGCTGTACGCGCAGATCCCGATAGGTGCCGCCCTGGTTGATGCCCCAGAGCATCTGGTGGGGGTTCACCGTATCCGGCAGTGCGTTCAACCGGGCATTCTCTGCCTTGCAGCGCACCAGCCAGCGATAGGTGCGGTCGATGCTCTTCTGCACATAATCCCTGGGGGAAGGATTTTCGATGCATTCGTCAAAGGCCATACACATGTCAGAGCCGAGGTTGGACTGAATCTGCATGCTCTCCTCCGGCCCCATGAATATCTTCCGCCCGTCGATGTGAGAGGAGAAATAAACACCCTCCTCTTTGATGCGGCGCAGGGAAGCCAGGCTGAACACCTGGAAGCCGCCGGAGTCTGTGAGGATGGGGCCATCCCAGGTCATAAACTTATGCAGGCCGCCCATCTGCCTGACCACCTTGTCCGTGGGGCGCAGGTGCAGGTGGTAGGTATTGGAAAGCTCCACCTGGCAGCCGATGTTCTTCAGGTCAGCGGCGCTGAGCGCGCCCTTGATTGCACCCTGGGTGCCTACGTTCATAAAAACAGGGGTCTGCACCACGCCGTGCGCACATGTAAATTCGCCCCGGCGGGCTTTCCCCTCGGTTTTCAGAAGCTTAAACATAGTGAAATTCTCCTGTCGGATTCTTTGGTGAATAGCGGATGTAGGTAAGAATATCCTCCGTCACGCCGGTGGGAAGCTGGCGCTCGGCCTCATTCAAAAATGCAAAGCCGCATTTTTCGATGGTGTGCATGGAGCGCCCGTTGCGCCGGAATGCGCCGCAGGTGACGAAATCATAGCCCAGGGTCTCAAAGCAGTGCTCGCACATGGCCCGCACCGCCTCCGGCATCAGTCCCCTGCCCCAGTAATCACGGCTCAGGTCGAAGCCAAGCTCCCGGCCCCGAAGCGCCTGATTGATGGGATACTCCCCCCAGGGGCGCTTCTGGACGGAGAGCGTGCCGATCATCTGGCCGTTTTCCTTCAGGACAAGGGCAAGCGTCTCGTTTTCCTCAACGTGCCTCTGAACATGGGCCTGCGCCTCCTGCTCCGTCGCCACCGGCTTCCAGCCTGTCAGGTCGGCGATCTCCCGGTCGGTCAGTGTGGGATACAAGGCCTTCCAGTCCTCCGGGGTCAGCGGACGCAGCAGCAGGCGCGGCGTCTCCAGGCGGGTGGCAGAGGCATCAAAGGGCGCAGATATCTTTGCCGGATTATGCAGGATATAAAGGGCCTCCCGCTCCTGCGTTCCATACCGCGTCTGATACAACCCATCGCGCAGGTACTGAAAGCCTGCCTTCTCGATCACACGGCGGGAGCGCTGATTCCGCAGAAAATGGCCGCAGGTGAGGTAATCCATCCCCAGCTCGGAAAAGCAATAGGAGATCACCGCCCTGACTGCCTCCGGCATCAGGCCACGGCCCCAATAGTCTTTGTTGAGCACATAGCCCAGCTCCCGGCCAAAGCGCCCCTCCCCCACTGGATCCGGGCGCAGTTCTTCCACGCCCAGGGAGCCGATCACCTTGCCGCTTTCCCGCAGCTCCAGGGCAAAGGTCTTTTTTTGCTCGATAAAGGAGCTAAGAATTTGCCTGGATTCCTCTATGGATTTGTGGGGCAGCCATCCGGCCATCTGACCCACGCCGTCCACACGGGCATATTCATAAAAATCATTCAGATCCGCCATCGTCCAGGGGCGCAGGATCAGGCGGTCGGTTACGATGCGCACATCGGTAACATCAATATTTGCATTCATGGTTTTCGCTTCCTTTGAAGATGAATCCGCACGGAGGGAACAAGGGCATTTCGCCTGCCAGCCCATCCGTGTGCGTATTCATTTTTACAGCTGTGAAAGAACACTGCCCAGGCTGTCGTGAATGACCAGATCCGCCGCGCCGTCGTAGAGGGTGACATCCCGGTTGATCAGCACCAGCCGGTGCCCGCGATAATAGCGCAGCAGCCCGGCAGCGGGATAAACCGTCAGGCTGGTTCCGGCCACCATCAGCAGATCGGCGTCACGGATCGCCATAATGCTCTTTTCCACCGTGTCCTGGTCAAGCCCTTCCTCATAGAGCACCACATCCGGCTTGATGATCCCGCCGCAGGGGCAGCGGGGAATGCCCTCTGAATCCCGAATGTATTCGGCGCTGTAGAACTTTCGGCACCGGGTACAGTAATTGCGCAGCACGCTGCCGTGCAGCTCATACACGGTCTTGGAGCCAGCCTTTTGATGCAGGCCGTCGATATTCTGGGTGACGACGGCGGTAAGCTTCCCCTCCTGCTCCCACTGGGCAAGCTTTCGGTGGGTGATATTCGGTTCAAAGCCCAGCGGAAGCATCTTTTCCCGGTAAAAGCGGAAGAAGTAGGCGGGGTTTTGCAGGTAAAAGCTATGGCTGATGATGGTTTCCGGCGGGTATTCAAAATGCTGGCTGTACAGCCCGTCCACGCTGCGAAAATCCGGGATGCCGGATTCCGTGGACACGCCTGCGCCGCCAAAGAAAACCATGCGGCGGCTCTCGTCAATCCATTGCTTCAGGGTTTCCAGCTTGCTCACGATCCTCAGCCTCCATTTCTTTCAAAAGCTTTTTATCCTCCTTTGAGGATAAATCCAGCTTTTCGTACATATCTGGTCTGCGCTGCCGGGTGCGGCGCAGAGCCTGCTTTCTTCGCCACTGGGCAACCAGCTTATGATTGCCGGAAAGCAGGATCGGCGGCACTTCTCTGCCGTGCCAGACGGCGGGGCGGCTGTACTGGGGGTATTCCAGCAGGCCGTTGAAGTGGCTTTCGTCCTCAAAGCACTCCGGGTCGGCCAGGACGCCGGGCACCATGCGGCAGATGGCATCCGTCATGGCCATGGCGGCAATTTCTCCGCCGGTGAGAACGAAGTCACCCAGGGAAAGCTCCTCGTCCACGCATTCGTCGATGAATCGCTGATCGATGCCCTCATAGTGGCCGCAGACAAAGATCAGATTGTCCAGCTTGCTCAGGCGGATGGCGTCCTTTTGGGTAAACGTATGACCGCAGGGCGAGAGATAAATGGTGTGCACCGGGCCGCCTGCCTCGTCGCACACTGCCTCCCAGCAGCGGTACAGCGGGTCTGCCTGCATGATCGCGCCCCGGCCCCCGCCGTAGGGGTAGTCGTCCACCTGGTTCTGTTTGTTGGAGGTGTAGTCACGAATCTGGTGGGCCTCAATACGGATGAAGCCCCGCTCCTGGGCACGGCCAAGGATACTCTCGGAGAGCACATCCCCCAGAGTGTCGGGGAAAAGGGTCAGAATATCAATCCTCATCGCTGCGCATCCCTTCGATCAGGGAAACCTCCATACGGTTTCCCGCCAAATCGGTGGAGTGGACAAAGGCCTTGACCGCCGGGATCATATACTCATGCTCCCCGCGCACCACATACACCTGGTTTCCGGGATAATCCAGCACATCCTCAATCGCCCCCAGGCGCTGACCGGCACGGTATACCTCCATTCCCACCAGCTCCGCCGCAAAGATGACCTCGTCGGAAATGTCCTCCCGGTAGAGCTGCACGACCTTGCCGCGCATGCTTTGCGCTGCTTCCATGGTGTCAATGCCGTCAACCTTTAATAGATTGCAGGTTTTTTGCACCCGGCAGGATGCAATTTTATATTCTCTGCCGTCGATCCGGCAGCGTTCAAAATCACACAGATCCTCTGTGGAATCCAGCCAGCAGAGCACCTTCATCTCCCCACGGATGCCATGGGTGGTGACGATCTGACCGGCATCAATATATTGGAGTTTCATATCAAACAGCTCCTTTATTACCAAAAGAACGAAAATGCGTGACGAAAATCGCCACGCATAGCCGTTTCTTGCCGAACGCCCCACAAAGGCTGCGGCATTATTCCACGATTTCGACCGTGACCTTTTCGCCGGTGCGCTGGGCTACAGTCTTGATAATGGTTCGGATTTCTTTCGCAATCCGTCCCTGGCGGCCGATTACCTTGCCCATGTCGCCTTCGGCGACATGCAGCTCCAGAACTTTCCCATCTTCATCGGTCTGCTCCACGACGGTGACCGCATCCGGATTGTCCACCAGGTTTTTTGCCATATACTGCAAAAGTTCCTTCATTGTGTGACTCCTTCAGGGAAATTACAGGACGCCAGCGCTCTTCAGCAGGCCGCGAACGGTGTCGGTGGGCTGTGCGCCGTTCTTGATCCAGGCCTGAGCCTTTTCGGCATCAACGTTGATGGTGGCAGGCTCGGTCAGAGGATTGTAAATGCCAATCTCCTCGATGCAGCGGCCATCGCGGGGAGAACGGGAGTCAGCGACAACGATACGGTAGTAAGGAGCCTTCTTCGCGCCCATTCTTCTCAGTCTGATTTTAACCATGAGAGTTTCACCTCCAAAATTAATCTTTCATTTTTATATCGCAAAGCATTTTGCTTACAGCGAACCAAATTACATGCCGGGGAAGCCACGGAAACCGCCGAAGCCGCGCATCCGCTTCATCTTCTTGCCCGCGCCCGGGCCGGAGAACTGCTTGATGAGCTTGCGCATCTGCTCAAAGGACTTGAGAAGACGGTTTACATCCTCCACTTTCAGCCCCGCGCCCGCGGCAATCCGCTTCTTCCGGCTGGCACCGATGATCTCGGGCTTCTCCCGCTCCTTGGGGGTCATGGAAAGGATGATGGCCTCGGTGTGCGCCATGGCCTTTTCGTCCAGCTTGACACCCTTCAGGTTTGCACCGCCGGGCATCTGTGACAGCAGCTCTTCCATGGAGCCCATGGACTTCATCTGCACCATCTGATCGTAGAAATCCTGGAGGGTAAAGCGGTTGGCCCGCAGCTTCTCCTCCATCTCAGCGGCCTTTTTCGCGTCGTAGGCCTTTTCCGCCTTCTCAATCAGCGTAAGCACGTCGCCCATGCCCAGGATTCGGCTGGCCATACGGTCGGGGTGGAACGGCTCGATATCCTCTAGCTTTTCACCAATGCCGGAAAACTTGATGGGCTTGCCGGTGACAGCACGGACAGAAAGCGCCGCACCGCCTCTTGCATCGCCATCCAGCTTGGACAGCATCACAGAATCAATATCCAGCCACTCGTTAAACGTCTGAGCGGCGTTCACCGCGTCCTGGCCGGTCATGGCGTCCACCACCAGCATGATCTCATTGGGCTTGACGGCGGCCTTGATGTTTTTCAGCTCTTCCATCAGCTGCTCGTCCACGTGTAGGCGTCCGGCGGTATCCAGAAACACCATATCATAGCCGCGCTGGCGGGCATAGAGCACTGCTTCCTTTGCAGTCTGCACAGGATCCTGGGTGCCGCGCTCGAACACGGGGATGCCCAGCTTTTCACCGCAGACCTTCAGCTGCTGAATGGCGGCGGGACGATAAATATCACAGGCAACCAGCAAGGGATTGCGCCCCTGGCGCTTCATCAGGCCAGCAAGCTTGCTCCCGTTGGTGGTCTTACCGGCGCCCTGCAGGCCCACCAGCATCACCACGGTCGGCCCGTTGGGGTTGAACGTAATGTGCTTGGTATCGGAACCCATGAGCTTGACCAGCTCTTCGTTGACGATCTTCACGATCATCTGCGCCGGGGTAAGGGATTCCAAAACATCCGCGCCAATGCAGCGCTCGGTCACCGTCTTGGTAAAATCCTTGCAGACCTTATAGCTGACGTCTGCCTCCAGCAGCGCCATGCGAATCTCGCGCATGGCATCCCTCACATCCGCCTCTTTCAGCCTGCCCTTGCCGCGAAGCTTTTTGAAGGTATTATTGATTTTTTCCGTTAAGCCTTCAAATGCCATAAGCTTACTCCTCAATTGATCCGGCCGCAGTGAGAATCACACTTGCCAGATGGGAAACATTCTGATCGGGATAATCTGCCAGCTGATTGGCAGCCGTCACGATCTGACGGATCGCCTTTCTCGCCTGCAAGGCGCGGCGAACACAGCCGGTCTTTTCCTCCATATTGCGCAGCAGCGCCTCTGCGCGGCTGAGATTATCGAACACTCCCTGGCGGCTGACGCCCAGCTCCTGCGCGATCTCTCCCAGGGAAAGGTCTTGATTGTAGCGAAGATCCACGCAGGAGCGCTGCCGCTGTGTCAGCAGATCACCATAGTAATCGTAGAGCAATGTCATTTCCAGCGGTTCCATGGGTTCCTCCTGTGTGTCAAGGGATTCTCCTTGACATCCTCGGGTATTCTACACGATATGCGGCGGTTTGTCAAGTGTTTTTCCTTGACAAAGATCATTTTACCCGATACCAGCGAGAAATTTCCTCTACCTTTAGTAGGCCCATACGCTCGTACAGGCGGATGGCCTTTGTGTTGGTGGAGGCGACCTCCAGCGTTATTGACTGCTGGGGGATGAGCGACTGCATGGCCCTGCATATGGCTTCCCCCGCCCCCGGCTGCAAGGACGCAATCGCATGCAGATGCGCCCCCTCCAGCCAGCCGATGCCCAGGGGCTTTCCCGCCGCGTGGATAAAATAAGCACCCCCGGTCAGGAGCTTCTCTTCATCCTGCTGCTCCAGGGTGGAGGCGTTGTCCACGTGCCGCATCCGCTCATTGTAGTATTCCCGCCATTGCGCCGCCGTCTGACGGGTGACCGGGAACATGGAGGGCACCTGCGCTTCCTCCTGTAATCTGATCTGGCCGATCATGCGGTACACCGCCGTATGGAGCGGGTATTGCTCTAAAAATTCATGCCCGCAGGCGTATACCTTTTCCGCCCCGCAGGCGGTGCAGAAGCCGACGCATTCGTGCAGAAGAAGCTCCGGCTCCTGGGAGCTTTGAATGCGGATAAACGCCTCCCGGCGGTATGGAATCTCCTTCAGAATCAGGCTGGCGACGCCGTGCTCCGTCGGAAAAACAGGAAAGTCCTTCATCCTTCTCCCCCTTTTGGAAGAGATTTTACCACAGCCCTGCGCTTTCGGCAAGCTCTATTTGTTGTAGAATTTGCACATGAACAATCTGATTTGAAATATAAAAAACATTTCTAACTCACAATTCTTTTTGGAAAACGGAATTTTCTCCCTTTTTACCCTTGATTTCTTAATTCCAACATGTATAATAGCAGGGATCGAAGAAACACCTGAAAGGAGGTTTGGCCCATGAAGAAAATCATCAGCAAAATTGAGTTCGACACTGATACCGCTACGCTGGTCAAGGCATATTCCTACGGAACGCTGGGCGATCCCGCTGGCTATGAAGAGGATCTTTACCAGACTCCCAATGGTTTGTACTTCCTGCATGTCGGCGGCGGCAAAACTTCTCCATATCCCACCGAGGATATCATCCGCCTGGCCAAGACCAAGCTCAAGGCCTGGATGGAAGCCCATCAGTAAATCAGCCTACATCTCGAAAGTCCACCCCCGCGGGGTGGACTTTTTGCAGCATTTATGGTATTCTCAGGGAAAGCTCTGATTCAATCGGTGGATTGATTCAGAGGTTTCCGAGAAAAAGGCGGTGGTTTTGTGCAGGAAGTAACTCTCAATGTAATTGCCAGGATGCACAGCGATTTTGCGACAAAGTTTGGAATCCCCCGGCAAAGCGGACTGGTGGAAGCGCTGCGCTCCACCATCGTATTTGAGCCGGAATACCGGAACGAGGAAGCGCTGCGCGGCATATCGGATTTTTCTCACCTGTGGATCATCTGGCAGTTTTCCCAGGCGGTGCGTCAGGATTGGTCTCCCACGGTGCGTCCACCGCGGCTGGGCGGCAATACCCGTCTGGGGGTATTCGCCACACGCTCTCCCTTCCGGCCCAATAATCTGGGGCTGTCGTGCGTCCGCCTGATTCAGGTGGAGCGGACGGAGAAATTGGGAACCGTACTCCACGTGGGCGGAGCCGACCTGATGGACGGCACTCCGATTTTTGATATCAAGCCCTACATTCCCTACAGCGACTGCAAGCCCGACGCCACCGGCGGCTTTACGGATCACGCGGACGATTTTCTGCTTCGGGTGGATTTTCCTGCCTCTCTGCTGGAAAAGCTGCCGGCCCAGAAGCGTCAGGCGGCCATCGGCGTACTCTCCCACGACCCCAGGCCTGCCTATCAGCGCACCGCCGGGCGCGTCTATGGGCTGACCTTTGCGGGGCTGAATATCCGCTTCACCGTCTCAGGCGATACGCTCACAGTTCTGGAAGTGGACTGATATCCAGGTCGCAGAAGGGATACAGACGCCGATAGCTTCCGTCGACCTTGCGGACGCTGCTGCAATGCTGGGACAGGAGCCGGACGATCTGGTATACGTCGATCCATATCTCGCTGTTGCACTCCTTCTGGCTTTCATCGAAAATCAGCTGCATGCCAAAGTGAAGGTGGTCAATGTCAATATTATTGACGTTCTCCTGATCCGAGTACCCGGTTCGGCCCATAAAGCCGATCACGTCCCCTGCATTCACTGTCTGCCCCTCGGTCAGCCCTGGCGCAAAGGGCGTGTCCTTTTGCAGGTGGGCATAGTAGTAATACCGCTTGCGGTCATGGCTGCGGATGCCCACCCGCCAGCCGCCGTAGCGGTTCCAGCCCAGCGCCTCCACCACGCCGCCCTCTACGGCGACAATGGGCGTGCCCTGGCTGCCCAGAAGATCGTTGCCCAGGTGCTTACGCTTAAAGCCAAAGGAACGGCTGGCCCCAAAATCGTCGTAGTGGGAATAGTAAAAGCCCTCCGCAATGGGGCAAAATGCCTTCAGCCCGTACTGCGGCACCCACTGCCCGTCCTTCTGGATGGCGTAGCTGCCCAGAAAGCCGCCCAGCACCGCCCGGTAGGCCTGCTGATAGTAGCTGAGATACTTGCTTCCATCCCCCATGACTTCCTGGGGATTGCCAGCTGATTTCAGATCTGCGGCAGCCTTTTTTACCGCGTTCAGGCCGCACTTCCCCCCGGTTCGGCAGGCGGCGACGGCCAGAATGTCGATCCAATCAATGTGATTCTCCTGCTCAAAGGTCTGGATGTCCACATTCATGGCATACTTCATCGATTCATAGGGTACATCAAAATCCACCCACTTGATCGGCTCCGCTGCAGCCGGAACAGCCAGCAGGCAAACTATGGAAAACAGCAGTAAAAAACGCTTCATATCCTCACCTCAGGGTTTAGAATGTGAAGCGTTTCTTCTTTTATACAAGGAAAGCTTTGGTGGAGAGTTTGCATTACCGCAAATCCCGCACAATGTCCTTGGCCACGCGGTAGATGTCCTCCATGGTGCTCAGGGAGGATATTTCGTTTTTATAAAAGCTGCTGTTGGGTACACCGCGCAGGTACCAGGCAAAATGCTTCCTTGCCTGCAAGCAGGCGATGTGCTCGCCCAGATCCTGCTGGGCAAGCTCAAATTGCCTGACTGCCACCGCTACCCGATCCTTCAGGGCAGGACGTGGGGTGACGGACTTCCCTGCCAGCGCTTCATTTATCTCCCGGAAAATCCAGGGATCGCCAAAGGTGCTTCTGCCCACCATCAGGCCATCCGCCCCTGTCCACTTTTGGCAGCGCAGGGCCGCATCCGCGCCGGTGATATCCCCGTTGGCAATGACTGGAATTGAGAGCTGCGCCTTTACCTTGCGGATGGTATCCCAGTCCGCGATGCCGGTATAGAGCATGCTGCGGGTGCGTCCGTGGACGGTAATCAGGGCTGCGCCGCAGTCCTCCATCCGTTTTGTAAAATCCAGCACGTTGATGCTCCCCTTGTCCCAGCCCAGGCGGCATTTGACGGTAACAGGCACATTGACCGCCCTGGCAACAGCTGTGACGATCTCCCCTGCCAGCTCCGGGGTGCGCATCAGGCCGCAGCCGTCGCCGGAATTGGCGATTTTCGGCATGGGGCAGCCCATGTTGATATCGATGAAGTCACAGCCGGATATCTCCAGCGCCAGCCTTGCGCCCTCGGCCATCACTGCGGGATCATTGCCGAAAATCTGTGCGCCGCAGACGCTTCCCTGGTTCTTCCGCAGGAGCTTTGCGCTTTTCTTATCCTGGTAGACCAGCGCGCGGGAGGATACCATTTCCGTAACAGTCACTCCCGCCCCCAGCTCTGCGCAGATGGTGCGAAATGCCCAGTCGGTCACCCCCGCCATAGGGGCAAGAAACAGGGGATTCTCAACCTGAATTGTTCCAATTTGCATGGTTCTCTCTCTTTCAGTGGATAATTACAGCAGTGCGGTAAGCAGCCAAACGATCCCGGTGGCAGCCGCGCCCATGGCGGCCCAGAACGCACCGTAGCAGAAAAGCTTCCGCTTCCTGGGCAGCCTGTCCCCTGTTCGGATCGCCTGCTCTGCTTCCTTCAGCAGCGCCTCGTCGGTGACGCCTGATTGGGCGGCGTCCTCCTTCAGAATGAAAATTGCCTGCTCAAAAAGCCTCGGCTCTGGAGCATGGACAACAATGACCTGCCTGGAAATACCTTTAACCATTTTTTCGGCCTCCTTTTACTCGAAGGAAGCATGTCCGAAAAATTGGAGATTTATTCCTGCCCGAGGCGCTTCCACTCCCAGGTTCTCAGCGGGATGACAATGGGCGGTGAAAGCTGCTCCGGCAGCTCCCCCGGTGCAAAGAAGCGCAGCGCCTCCGATTCCTCCTGCTGGCAGTGCAGGGTGCCGGAATATGCCCGGCAGAGAAACACCACGTCAATGTTGGATACCTCGTCTCCGTTGGGGTAGACATAGTGCAGCTCCGGGCCGGAGAAAACGCCGAACAGCTCCAGTTTTTCAGCTACCAGCCCGGTTTCCTCCAGAAGCTCCCGTGCCGCCGCGTCCTCCACCCGCTCATCCAGCTCCGTAGAGCCGCCGGGATAGCCCCAGCAGTGGTTATCCGTCCGCTTTTGCAGCAGCACGCGTCCCTGGGCATCCTCCACAATCACGCTGGCCCCCACCTGTAAGAGGGTTCGGTGGCCTACGATTTTCCGCAAATCCATGATATAGCCCATAATTACTCCTCGTCCTTCGGCCGCTTATAGCGCCCCTGGGGTTCCCACGCTGCCAGGGGGTAGCGCTGCATGGCACCAAAAATCCGCCCCTTCAGGTCGGGGTAGGTCTTTACCAGGTCAAAAATCAGATCCTTGACCTCCTCCCGCTTGGTGTGCTTGTCCACCGGGCAGCGGTTTGTCAGCACCGGCAGGCCCTGCTGCCGGGCAAAGTGATCCACTGTTTTCTCATGGATGTACAGCATGGGGCGAATCTGGACAACGCCGGTGCGATCCAAATTGGTCACCGGCTGGAAGCAGCTGATCCGTCCCTCAAAAATCAGGGACATAGCAAAGGTCTCCACCGCGTCGTCGTAGTGATGCCCCAGAGCCAGCTTGTTATAGCCCTGCTCCAGCAGTGCCTGATTCAGCGCGCCCCGGCGCATTTTGGAGCACATGGAGCAGGGATTCTTCTCCTTGCGGTAGTCAAAAATAATGGGGCCGATCTCCGTCTTGACAACGGTATAGGGCACCTCCAGCTTCCGGCACAGCGCATCAATCTCGCTGTAGTCCATGCCAAGACCCATGTCAACGGTGATGGCGCCGAGCTGAAAGGGCTTGTTATAGTAGCTCCGAAGGCCTGCCAGTAGCGTCAGCAGAACGAGAGAATCCTTTCCGCCGGACACACCGACGGCGATCCTGTCCCCCGCTTCGATCATTCTATAGTCCTCCACGCACCGGCGGACGAGGCCCATAAGTTTTTGCATTGTATGGTTTTCCTCCTAAAATAAAGAAAAATGCGGCATGAGAATAAGAGAGCATTCAAGAGCTTTTGAAAGCATTTGAAAGTTTATCCTGCGCTGCGCAGATTTTTTTGAAATTGCTGTTGACAATTAATTTTGAATATGATATAAAACTGAGGTGTTCGCAGGCTATTGTACTGCAAATACGTGAAATTGTCAAAATATTTTACCTAATTGGAGGAACGCATATGTCCACTACCCTCGCTAAGAAGGAGACCCTGGAGCGTAAGTGGTATGTCATCGATGCAGCCGGTAAGCCCCTGGGCCGCACTGCTGTTATCGCTGCCAGCCTGCTGCGCGGCAAGCACAAGGTCGATTTTACCCCCAATGTTGACTGCGGCGACAATGTCATCATTATCAACACCGACAAGGCTGTCCTGACCGGCAAAAAGGCCGAGCAGAAGGTCTACTATCGCGTCTCCGGCTGGATCGGCGGTCTGAAGGAGACCAAGGCGCGCACCATGATGGAGAAGCGCTCCGACTATGCTATGGAGCTGGCCGTCAAGGGCATGCTGCCCAAGAACACCCTGGGCCGCAGCTGCATGACCCGCCTGCACCTGTACAAGGGCGCTGAGCATCCTCATGCTGCCCAGAAGCCCGAAGCCTGGACTCTGGACTAATTGGAGGTAACATAGTATGTACGAGAGCAAGAAAAAGTATTTTTACGGCACCGGCCGTCGTAAGTCCAGCATCGCCCGCGTTCGCGTTTACGAGAACGGCACCGGCTCCATCACCATCAACGGCCGTGACATCGACGATTACTTTGGCCTTGAGACCCTGAAGCTGATCGTCCGTCAGCCCCTGGCTACCACCGAGCAGCTGGGCAAGGTCGACATCGTTGTTTCCGTTGCCGGCGGCGGTGTCTCCGGCCAGGCTGGCGCCATCCGTCACGGCATCGCCCGCGCTCTGGTCGTCATGAACCCCGAGTACCGCCCCGCTCTGAAGGCCGCTGGCTTCATGACCCGCGACCCCAGAATGAAGGAAAGAAAGAAGTACGGCTTGAAGGCCGCCCGTCGGGCTCCTCAGTTCAGCAAGCGCTGATCGTCAGGTCGTTCTTTCGAGTTTATATCAGATCCCCGGAGTCTTCGAGATTCCGGGGATATTCCATTTTCCCCATCACCAAACGAACAGGTTCAAATTGCGCACAGTGTTCTCTCGTCCCTTTGAAATATTGGCTGGACTATTGCTAAAAAATACGATATAATGTTCTATAAAGGGAGTTTATTTCGCATCGATTACGTATTTCAGGTCGAGGAAACAGGGGTGCACACAATGACATTTACGCAACACTATGATTCGCCGCTGGGCGGCATTCTGCTGGCGGCGGATGAGGTCGGGCTGACCGGCTTGTGGTTTGATGGGGAAAAATACTTTGCCGATCATTTGCCCAAGGA
Organism: uncultured Oscillospiraceae bacterium; assembly: GCA_934565795.1. GTDB lineage: Bacteria > Bacillota > Clostridia > Oscillospirales > Oscillospiraceae > Faecousia. Next base: position 140,163 of record CAKTIM010000002.1, on the reverse strand, counting down.
GCATATTGAGCAGGACTCCCCCGTCCTTTCGCAGACCAGGCGCTGGCTTGATTTTTATTTTTCGGGCAGCGGGCCGGACTGGCTTCCGCCGCTGCACCCGGTCGGCACTCCATTTCGTCAGACCGTGTGGAAGATTCTCTTGCAGATTCCCTACGGCCAGACCATTACCTATGGGGATATTGCCCGGCAGCTTGCATCCCAGCAGGGGCTGACCAGAATGTCCGCTCAGGCGGTGGGCGGCGCGGTGGGGCACAATGAGATTTCCATCATCATCCCCTGCCACCGGGTCGTGGGGGCGGATGGCAGCCTGACAGGCTACGCGGGCGGCATCGACAAGAAATATAAGCTCCTGGAATTGGAGCAGGCAGATATGAATCAATTCTACATCCCAAAGAAAGGAACGGCGCTGTAATGAAATCTGCACACCAGACTGAGATTCAGAAATCATTTACCCAGCAGGCAGAGAACTTTGAAAGAGATTCAAGCGTAAATCAAAGCCAAAATGGAGCAGGATATCGCCGGTGGGACACCGACGGGCTTTTACCCGTATTATGACGGCTCCGAAATCCGATTTAATCAAAGATGGGTGGAATCGTATATGAAATGCCTGTGTGAAATAACCGATAAAATGATCCTGGGATTGGATGGCACATCCACGCGGCCGCCAAGGCTGACAGCACGTGCAATCGTAAAGAATCGGGACGGACTGTACGCTGTGATGTACGCAGAGAAATTTGGCCTTTACAGTTTGCCCGGAGGCGGTATCGAAGAGGGAGAAGATTCTCTTGCCGCGTTGCGGCGAGAAATTTTTGAGGAAACCGGGTGCTCCTGCGACCATATAGAGGAGCTGGGATTTGTCTGCGAAAACCGCGCCCATCAGGATTACACATGCCGCTCCTATTACTATGTAGTCACCACCGACCATCCCGCGCAGGCTGCACAATTGACAGAGGCTGAAATCAAAAACGGAACAGCCGTCCAGTGGCACACGCTGGAAGACACGCTCCGGCTCATTTCGGAGCCAAAGCACGCCACCACCCAGAGAATGTTCCTCCAGGCCAGGGATGTGGCAGCCCTGAAAGAATACGTATCAAAGCTGCATCAATAGGCTATTGTCGGGCGCGTTGCAAAATGCGCCCGAAGCCTGCCATTAGCCCTTCTAGGGCTTTTGCAAACCACCACTTCAGTGGTGGTTATGATTTAATGGGATTGCATCGGTACAACTCTGCAAATCAAAAAACCTTTTATGTCTTCGGTATCTCCACCGCTATGGTGGTGCCGTTTTCCGAGCTTTTCTCCACCTGCACCGAGCCACCGTGGAGGGAGGCAATCTCCCACACCAGTGACAGCCCCAGGCCCACGCCGCCGTATTCCCGGCTGCGGGACTTGTCTACCCGGAAAAAGGGCTGGAAAATACTCCGCCAGTGAGCCTCCGGGATGCCGCATCCGGTGTCCGCAATCCGGATAACCAGCGCTTTCTCCCCTTCGGATGTGGATATGCACACCGTTCCGTTGGGGCGGTTGTACCGAATGGCATTCTCCATTAAATTAAACAGGAGCCGGTAAATCAGGGTGTCGCTGCCGGTAATGATGCCGTCGCCCTCCTGCACCAGGGAAATCCCCCTCTTTTCTGCCAGCGGGGCAAGGTCGGTGAAGATCTCCTCCACCATGGGGGCTATCTCAATTCGGTCGTTGCAGGGCACGGCCCGAAGGGCACTCATTTCCAGAAGCGTTTTTGTCATCTGGGTCATCCGCTCTGTCTGCTCTCCCAGGAGGCGGAGAAAATCCACCGTCTCCGGGTGCACATTGGGATGCTCAGCGGAGAAAAGCTCCAGCTGGGCCTGCATCAGTGCCAGGGGGGTGCGCAGTTCGTGGGCGGCATTCCCGGCAAACTGGCGCTGGTCGGCAAAGCCCTCATCCAGCCGGTCCAGCATCTGATTGAAGGAATTGGCAAACTGCCGAAAATCCGGCAGCACCTCTTCGGTAATCTTCATATCTCCCAGATTGTTGGGCTGCACCCGCTCCACCTTTGCCACAAAGCTGCGCAGAGGGCGCAGGGCATGGCCGCTGACAAAATAGGCGAGAATGCCGCTGAGCAGGGTCACCGCCGCCGTGATATACCAGTTGGTGGCGGTAAAGGAGGTTTGGGCCCCGTAAATCACAATGGTCAAATCCTGGTCCGGCCCGCTGCGGCCGAGGTCAAAGTAGTCCGGCTCCCCCTCCGCCATATCACCGGAGGCGAACAGATAGGTTCCGATGGAATCCATATAGTGCCTGCCGGAGCAGCCAATCAGCCAGTTCATCACCGCGCAGGTGAGGCCGATGAGCAGCGCCGTCATTAACGTTATCCGCCATTGCAGCGACAGTTTCTTCATGGCTTTTCCTCCTCCATCACGTACCCCTCGCCGATGCGGTTGCGGACAGGGTCATACCCCAGCGCCGTGCGCAGCTTCTTCCGCAGGGCGGAAATATGTACCCGGATGGAATTGCTGAAATTATCCACGCTGTTGTCCCACACATGCTCCATCAGCTCCTCCTGGCTCACCGGGCGGCCCCGATGGAGCATCAGGTATTCCAGAATCCCTGTCTCCTTCCGGGTCAGGGTCAGAGGCTGCCCGGCAGCATTGGCTGTGCGGGACTTGGTATCAAAGGACAGGGGCCCGCAGGTCAGCACCACATCGTTCTGGGTGAACTGCCGTAGGGTCAGGCTGCGAATCCGGGCCTCCAACTCCTCCAGATGGAAGGGCTTGGCCAGATAGTCGTTGGCTCCGGCATCCAGGCCCTCCACCTTATCGGCCACCTCACTGCGTGCCGAAAGGATAAGCACCTTTGTATTCCGGTCGGTCTGCCGCAGGGTGCGCAGCACCGTCATTCCATCCGCCCCTGGCAGGTTCAAATCCAGAAGCACCAAATCATACTGCTCCGAGCCCAGCAGCTCCATTGCCGTGTTCCCGTCATAGCAGGGATCTACGCTATAGGCAAGACGGCGCAGACTGCGGACAATGGTCTGGCAAAGCGCACGTTCATCTTCTACCACAAGAATACGCATACTATCCTCCCGCACTGTAATCTAGTAACGGTTTCATTATAGCACAGAAGCATAAGATTTCTGTTAATTTTCTTTTCTTAACAAAGATCTTAACATCCATGTGCTACAATGGGGGCGTAACGAAAGGAGTGAGCAAATTGTCTCTATCAAAAAAAGCCGTTGCCCAGGCGGTGCTCCTGGCTGCCGGGGTGGCCATGGTGTGCTATGGCGCTCTGCGGGGCGAGGCAGCAACGGTGCTGAGCAAGGCCATCAAACTATGTCTGGAGTGTGTGGGTATTGGATAAGAAAACTTCCGGAATTTCCCAGTCCCTGGCCCGCTTCCGTGGGTGGATTCAGGCAGGGGCAACGCTGCTCACAAACTGGCACCTGCCGAATTTTTGGAAGGGGCGGCTTTACCAGGGCCCCGGAAAAACCGTCTGCGTGCCGGGTCTGAACTGCTACTCCTGCCCCGCAGCATCCGGGGCCTGCCCCATTGGGGCGTTTCAGGCGGTGGTGGGGTCATCGAAATTCCACTTCTGCTATTATATCACCGGCATTCTCATTCTGCTGGGGGTGCTGCTGGGGCGGTTTATCTGTGGCTTCCTGTGCCCCTTTGGCTGGCTGCAGGAGCTGCTGCATAAAATCCCCACAAAGAAGCTCTCCACCAAGAAGCTCAAGCCCCTGACCTTTCTGAAGTATGCGGTTCTGGTGGTAATGGTCTTCCTGCTGCCGGCTCTGGCGGTAAACGATGTGGGCATGGGTGACCCCTTCTTCTGCAAATACCTCTGCCCCCAGGGCGTGCTGGAGGGAGCAATTCCCCTATCCATTGTCAATTCCGGTATTCGCACGGCGCTGGGCAAGCTATTCACCTGGAAATTCAGCATTCTTCTGACTGTGGTGGTGCTGAGTGTGGTGTTCTATCGCCCCTTCTGCAAGTGGCTTTGCCCCCTGGGCGCATTTTACGCCCTGCTTAACAAAGTATCCCTCTTCCAAATCAAGGTGGATGCCAATAAATGCATCTCCTGCGGAAAATGCGCCAGGAGCTGCAAAATGGACGTGGACGTAACCAAAAGTCCCAATCACACCGAATGCATCCGCTGCGGCATGTGCATCCGGGCCTGTCCCACAAATGCCATCCGCTTCCACTACGGATTTGGAGACGGAAAAGAAAAAATCACAAAATCAAATACGGAGGAAACAAAATGAACATCAACATTAAAAAACTTACCGCACTGCTGCTGGCTACCCTGATGGTACTGGCACTGGCCGCCTGCGGCGCTAAGGACGCAGCCAAGACCCCCGAAACCGCAACCACCGAGGCAGCCGCAGCTGACACCACCGAGGCTGCCACCGAAGCTGACAGCGAGGAGCCGAAGAACGAGGAGGAGGCCACCGCCCTGTATAACTCCCTGATGAACCGGGAAAATGAGATTCTTTCCGAGAATACCGCCCTGTGGGAGAAGGTCTTCCTCAGCGCCGACAAGGGCATGGCCATGCTGGAGGACGGCAAGAACTACGGCGACTTCCTGCTGGACACCATTGAGTCCGCTAAGAAGGAGTTCACCGATGATGAGTTGGCTATGCTGAAGGAAGGTGCTGCCGAAATCAGCCGGATTGAAAACCAGCTCACCGCCCTGGAGGAGAAGTACCCCAACATTGTAGACACCAGCATGGGCGGCGGCATGAGCGTTCCCGCCGACAGTGCCATGCAGAAGTTCCCTGCCTTCGAGGGTAAGGATTTGGAGGGGAATGTGGTGAAGAGCGACGAGCTGTTCTCCAAGAACGCCGTCACTGTGGTAAATTTCTGGTTCACCACCTGCAGCCCCTGTGTGGGTGAGCTTTCCGATCTGGAAGCCCTGAGCAAGACTCTGGCCGAAAAGGGCGGCGCCCTCATCGGCATCAACAGCTTCACCCTGGACGGCGACGAGACTGCCATTGCCGATGCAAAGGAAGTGCTGTCCAAGAAGGGCGCAACCTATCCCAACGTGTATTTCGATTCCAACAGCGAGGCCGGTAAGTTCACCACCAACATCTTTGCCTTCCCCACCACCTATGTGGTAGACCGGAACGGCTATATCGTGGGCGAGCCCATTCTGGGTGCCGTCACCGAAGAGAGCCAGGCAGCCACCCTGCAAAAGCTCATCGACCAGGCCATCGCCGCCGATGCAGGCTAACCCCGGCATTCCCGCTGAAAAGGGCCTCTGCTCCCCCCAGGGGGGAGCAGGGCTGGCGTCAGAGCCTTTGCGCCTCCTGAATCCAGGAGGTCATGTCCTCCAGGGTTTCTTCCAAAGGGCGTGGCTGATAGGCAAAGTCCTCTGATGCAGCCCCATGGCTGAACTGGCCATTGGAGGCCAAAACATCCACTGAATACGGCGTAAAAAACAGGGGCTTATGCTCTCTCAGGCAGCGCTTTTCGTAGTAAGGCGCTGCCAGCCTTGCCAGGGACAAGGGCAGGCAGAGGGAGCGACGCCTTTGTTTTGCTGCCTTTGCCACAATTTGCAGCATTCTGCCGATGGTGATATAGTGGCCGGACAGGATATAGCCCCTGCCGGGGGTGCCCTTCTGGGCGCAGGCCAGGATTCCCCGGGCCACATCCCGCACATCCACAAAGTCATATCCTCCACGAACCGCCAGAGGGAGCTTCCCGGCGAGGAATGCCCGCACCATGGAGGTGAAGCTGCCCCCCTGCACATCCCCCGGCCCGATGATTCCCGAGGGGAACACCACATTGGCCCGCAACCCCTGCCGGGCTGCGTCCAAAACCAGCTGGGTGGCAGCGGCCTTGCTTTTGGCATAATCGCCATCCACCAGCCCGGGGGAAAAGGTACAGTCCTCCGTCATTACGCTGCCCCTGGGCTTTTCCGGAATGGCATGGACGGAGCTGACATGAATCAGCCGCCCCACATTGCGCTCCACGCACTGCCGGAGGAGCTTCCACGTGCCCCCCACATTGACCTGATAGAGCTTCGCCCCGGGCCGGGAGGCCACAGAGACAATGCCGGCGCAGTGAATCACGCAGGTATTGCCGTCAGTCTGGGCGAAGAATGCCCCCAGAGCATCTTCATCACACACATCCCCTGAGACCCTTTCTACCTCCCCCGGGAGCAAATCGCTGTACGGATCCCCCGGAAGCACCATCCCACGCACCCGGGCCCCCCGGCGAACCAGCTCCTCTGCCACGGCCCGGCCCAAAAAGCCGGTGGCCCCTGTCAACAAATATTGATTATACATATCCGCTGCCTCCTTTCAAAGCAGACAAGTGTTGATTATTTTTCACAAGTACAGTATACTGGGAATGGAAGGCAGAAACAATCAGCACACCCGGCACAGCTGAAAGATAAGCAACATCCCCGGCAATAATGTTGCCCAATTTTGTAAACTTTTTATGGAGGCGAGTGTATGGAACGACCGGATGCCAGAAAACGCTATACCCAGATGGTACTCAAGCAGTCCTTTCTGACACTGCTGAAGGAAAAGCCCGTCAACAAGATTACCGTGAAGGAGGTCTGCGCTCTGGCCCAGCTGAACCGAGCCACCTTCTACGCCCATTACAGCGACTGCTTTGCCCTGATGGAGTGCATCGAAAATGAGCTCCTTGCCGCATTTGAGAAGTCCCTGCGCTATGTCAACTCCTTTGACGTGACCGCACTGATTGAGGCCATCTACGACATGGTGGAGCAGAACCGGGAGGCCTGCCGGGTGCTCATCCTGGGGAATGCAGGCTCCACCATTCTGATGAAGATGATTGCCGTAGCCAAGGAGAACAGCCTTGCCTATTGGCGGCAGGAGCTGCCAAAGGCCAGCGAGACAGAGCTTCAAATGATGTATACCCACCTGTCCAATGGGCTGATGCACGTGGTGGTAGAGGGCTACGACAAGTACAGCAAAGAGGAGACAATCCATTTTGTCACCCAGGTGGTAAAGGTCAGCCTCTCCCTGTTCCGGTGAGAAAGCCTCTGCCGGAACCCCCCCGGAGCCGGAAAAAGCAAGTCCCCTTGTCAAACGTGACAACCGTCCTGCCGCTCCGGCGGAGAGAATTCGGCATTCTACATCAAATCGCAAAAAATTTTTAAGTCCGCCTTGACAACGGAAATCAGGCGTGCTATATTACCCATGGTTAGCGAGAGCTAACCATTTGCGGATGCAAAAGTTAGCAGTTGCTAATTATTTCACAGAAAAAGAAGGTGGGACAATGATGCCGCTTACTCTCGCAGATGCCGGTGAAGAATACGTGGTGCAGCGAATGGGTGGAAATGCCGAGGTCAAGAAGCATTTGGAGGATCTTGGCTTTGTTGTTGGAACGGGCGTATCCGTGATCAACACCATCGGAGGCAACCTGATCGTCAAGGTGAAGGAATCACGTGTTGCAATCAGTAAAGAAATGGCGCAGAAGATCATGGTCTGATGGTCTTCTGAATGCCGAAAGAATAAAAGGAGGAATTGGCAATGAAAACTCTTCGACAGACTCAGGTCGGCGAAACCGTCAAGGTCGTCAAGCTCCACGGTGAGGGTGCTGTAAAGCGCCGCATTATGGATATGGGCGTTACCAAGGGCGTGGAGGTGTATGTCCGCAAGGTTGCTCCTCTGGGCGATCCTGTTGAGATCACCGTTCGCGGCTACGAGCTTTCCATCCGTAAGGCGGATGCCGAAATGATCGAGGTTGAGTAATCACGTATCTTCTGGGGCGATGCCCCATAATGATTTCATTGAATGTTAGCGTTTGCTAACAGAAAGAGGAGGAAATTACTTTGGAGCTTAGAATTGCTCTTGCCGGTAACCCGAACAGCGGTAAGACCACCCTGTTCAATGCGCTGACCGGCTCTAATCAGTTTGTTGGTAACTGGCCCGGCGTTACTGTTGAGAAAAAGGAAGGCAAGCTGAAGAAGCACACGGATGTGACCATCACCGACCTTCCCGGCATCTATTCCCTGTCCCCCTACACGCTGGAAGAGGTCGTGGCTCGTAACTATCTGATCAACGAGCGCCCCAATGCCATCCTGAACATCATCGACGGCACCAACCTGGAGCGTAACCTGTACCTGACCACCCAGCTGACCGAACTTGGAATTCCCGTGGTCATCGCCATCAACATGATGGACGTGGTTCGCAAGAACGGCGACAAGATCAACACCAATGCACTGTCCCAGGCGCTGGGCTGCAAGGTCGTTGAGATCTCCGCACTGCGCGGCGACGGCATCATGGAGGCCGCTGAGGCTGCCGTGCAGGCTGCCAAGAACGGCAAGACCGTTCCCATGCATACCTTCTCCGGCCCTGTGGAGCATGCCATTGCCCACATCGAAGAGGCTGCCGTCCACTCCATGCCGGAGGAGCAGCAGCGCTGGTACGCCATCAAGATCTTCGAGCGTGACGACAAGGTTCTGGATCAGATGAAGCTGGACAAGAGCGTCCTGGATCACATTGAGGCCGACATCAAGGCTGCTGAGAGCGAGCTGGATGACGACGCCGAGAGCATCATCACCAACGAGCGTTACGTCTACATCGGCCAGGTTATCAAGCAGTGCTACAAGAAGCACTCCGCCGGAAAGCTGTCCACCTCCGATAAGATCGACCGCGTTGTCACAAACCGCTGGCTGGGCCTGCCCATCTTTGCCGTTGTGATGTTCCTGGTCTACTGGGTCGCAATGGTCGGCGTTGGCGCTCCCGCTACCGACTGGGCCAACGACGGCGTGTTCGGCGATGGCTGGCACCTGCTGGGTATTGGCTCTTCTGATTACGAAGCAGCCGCTGAAGAGTATGGCGACACCAACCAGATCATTGACGCCCTGGTTGCCCAGTACGGCGATGACGCAGTAGCCGAGGCGCTGGATGCCGAGAGCGAGGATTACAGCGAAGAGGCTGCCGCCGCAGCAATTGACACCCTGCGTGCCGCTGTTTCTGCTGATTCTTCCATCGACTATGAGCTGGAAGATGAAGAGACCCTGGAAGTTACCACTGAGACTGCCGACTATGCGGCGATCCAGGCTGCTCTGGATGCCTACGGCACCGAGCCTGACCCCGCTGACTTTGGCGTGTGGGTGCCCGGCATCCCCGTGCTGATCGGCAACCTGCTGGAGAAGGCAAACGTCGCCGACTGGCTGTCCGGCCTGATTCTGGACGGCATCGTGGCCGGTGTTGGTGCTGTGCTTGGCTTCGTGCCTCAGATGTTGGTTCTGTTCCTGATGCTGGCCTTCCTGGAGGCCTGCGGCTACATGGCCCGTATCGCCTTCGTTCTGGACCGTGTGTTCCGTAAGTTCGGCCTGTCCGGCAAGTCCTTCATCCCCATGCTGATCGGCACCGGCTGCGGCGTGCCCGGTATCATGGCCTCCCGTACCATTGAAAACGAGCGCGACCGCCGGATGACCATCATAACCACTACCTTCATCCCCTGCGGCGCAAAGGTTCCCTTTATCTCCATGATCGCCGGCGCTCTGTTCGGCGGCAGCGCATGGGTCGCTACCTCCGCCTACTTCATCGGCATGGCTGCCATCATCGTTTCCGGCATCTGCCTGAAGAAGACCAAGCCCTTTGCCGGTGACCCCGCTCCCTTCGTTATGGAGCTGCCCGCCTATCATCTGCCCACCCTGGGCAACGTCCTGCGCAGCATGTGGGAGCGTGGCTGGAGCTTCATCAAGAAGGCCGGCACCATCATCCTGCTGTCCACCATCTTCGTGTGGTTCACCACTTACTTTGGCTGGGCCGACGGCACCTTCCGTATGCTGACCGAGGATGAGGTCGAGTTCTCCATCCTGGCCCGCATCGGCACCGTCCTTGCCTGGATCTTCAAGCCTCTGGGCTGGGGCAACTGGCAGGCTGCTGTTGCTTCCATCACCGGCCTGGTCGCCAAGGAGAACATCGTTGGTACTTTGGGCATTCTGTACGGCGGCGGAGACGGCACCGTGTATCAGAACATTGCCAATGCGTTCACTGGTATCACCGGCTATTCTTTCCTGGTGTTCAACCTGCTGTGCGCTCCCTGCTTCGCGGCCATCGGCGCCATCAAGCGTGAGATGAACAACACCAGGTGGACCTGGTTCGCCATCGCTTATCAGTGCGGTTTTGCCTATGCCATCGCCCTGATGATCAATCAGTTCGGCAATGCGTTCACCGGCAACCTGAATGTGATTGGCCTGGTCGTTGCCATTGCCCTGCTGGTGTACCTGGTTTACATGCTGTTCCGGCCCTACAAGGAAGCTACCAAGCTGTCCAAAGTTTAATTCCCTAGAAAAGAAGTGTGATGTGACATGCTGCAATGGATTTCCGCGAATATTGGAACGATTGTGATCTGTATCGTGCTGCTGGCTGTCGTCGGCCTAATCGTTCACTATCTGGTGCGACAGAAGAAGCAGGGTAAATCCACATGCGGCGGCAACTGTGCGCATTGTGCAATGCACGGCTCTTGCCACACGCAAAAGTGATCTTCCGGGAGGCGCAGAACCTGCGCCTCCCCTTTTGCTTTTTGAAACGCAATGGGTTGCATTGCGGTGAAAATATGATATAATTACTATGTCACGTTCGGTGAAAGCCGGACAGATTTTTTAGAAGGAAGGCGTTCATTATGGCTTTTTCGGAATTCCTGAATTCCAGACGTGCGCAGGCGAAAGCGCTTGTAAAGCAGCTGAAAGAGCAATTTGAATATGTCAGCATTCTGGGCGTGGACACAAAGTCCAAGGCAGTCCGCGTAAATTCCAACACCAGCAGCATCAGCGACGGATGGGACATGCAGTGCGGCTTTGTTGTGAAGCTTCACAACGGCGGCTGCTTCTTTGAATACTCCCTGGACGATATCGATGGGGATGTGCAGGCTGTGGCCGCACAAATTCAGGAGGCTTTCGTCGTAAGCAGAGTGCTCAAGGAGGAAACCATTGCAGGCATTCATCTGGAGGATGCGCCGCTGGTGAAATCCTTCCAGCGTCCCTCGGATCTGGGTAGCTTCTCCGATGCCCAGCTGCTGGATTTCTGCGTGAAGAACCAGAAGGAGCTTCAATCAAAAAGTGCGTACATCCGCAATGCGCTTGTCGCCATCTCCACCATGGAGGTTTCCAAGCTCTTTGTTTCCCAGAACCGGGAGCTGGATCAGAACTATGTATGGATCAACGGAATGCTGGTGCTCGTCTACCAGGAAAACGGCAAGACCGTGCAGGCCTATGATTTCGTCGATTCTGACCAGATGCGCGACGTGATGGCCGCGCTCCCCGGCAAGATGGATGCCCTGGTGAAGAAGGCGCACTGCCTGACCCTGGCAAAGCCCATAGAGCCTGGTATGTATGATGTGATCACCGATCCCTCCATTACCGGCCTGATCGCCCACGAGGCCTTCGGTCACGGCGTTGAGATGGATCAGTTCGTAAAGGATCGGGCGCTGGCAAAGCAATACGTGGGAAAATACGTGGCCTCCCCCATATGCAACATGCGCGACGGCGCGGCAGCGGCTCTGAGCGTTGCCTCCTATTTCTTTGACGACGACGGTGTACTGGCCGGAGATACGCAGATCATCAAGGATGGCATTCTGGTTGCCGGACTTTCCGACCTGGCCTCTGCTACCCAGCTGGGCACGGTGCCCACGGGCAACGGCCGCCGGGAATCCTGCCGCCGGAAGGCATACGCCAGAATGACCAACACCTTCTTCGAGAAAGGCACCGATAAGCTGGAGGACATGATTGCCTCCATCAAGCACGGCTACATGCTCTTTGAAACCAGCAACGGCATGGAGGATCCCAAGAACTGGGCCATCCAGTGCGTTGCCCAGTACGGCATTGAGATCGTGGACGGGAAGCTGACGGACAACTACGTCTCCCCCGTGGTCATGAGCGGCTATGTGCCCGATCTGCTGAAATCCATCTCCATGATCTCCGACGACTTTGAGATTTCCGGCGCAGGCTCCTGCGGCAAGGGATATAAAGAATGGGTGCGCGTCAGCGACGGCGGCCCTGCACTGAAAGCGAGGGTGAAACTGGGATGAAAAGTTTGGAAGCCATGCTCCGCGCCGATGCCCGGGTGACGGATTACAAGATCAATGTACATGAGCGCAAGAGCTATGAGATGTTCTTTGTCAAGGGCAAGCTGGAGACCGTCCGCTGCGCCAATGTCTGCGACACGACGGTAACGGTATACGCTGCCCACGGGGAATTCCTGGGCAACGCCGATTTCCGGGTGTATCCCTCCACCACCCAGGAGCAGCTGCCCGGACTGATCGATGAGGCTGTCCAGAAGGCACTGCTGATCGATAACAAGCCCTATTCTCTGCCCGCCAACGAGGAGGGCGAGTACACCGTTGAAAGCAATTTCTCCGAATTCAGCCCGGAGGGGCTGGCCGCAACGGTGGCCAATACGGTGTTCAGCGCCAATCGGATTGACAACGGCTCCCTGAACGCCGTGGAGATATTCATCAACCGGCACCATGAGACGGTGTGCAACAGCCGGGGCATCCGTAAGAGTCAGGTTCGCTACGACGCCATGGTGGAGGCCATCCCCACCTATAACGGTGAGACGCAGAGCGTAGAGCTTTACGAGCAGTATAATTTCAGCGCCCTGGATGAAGAGACGCTCTACCAGGAAATCGCGGACATGATGGCGGCGGTGAAGGCACGCTACGAGGCAGTCAAGCCCCAGCAGGCACCGCAATGCAAGGTGATTCTGAACAAGGGTGAGGTGCACGAGCTGTTCAGCGAGATCGCCAGGGCACTGACCTATTCCTCGGTCTACAACCATTCCACCGTATTCCACAAGGGGGACGATATCCAGAAGGCCCCCACCGGCGACCGCATTGAGATCACCATGGAGGGAGCCATCAAGGGAAATATCCGCAGTGCCAGGTTCGACAGCGACGGCATGTCCCTGGACAAGATGAACATCGTCCACGACGGCAAGGCCGTGAACTATTTCGGTGACAACCGCTTTGGTCAGTACCTGGGTGAAAAGCCCACCGGCAGTCTCCCCTGCCTGCGTGTAGCAACCGGCTCTCTGAGTGAGGAGGAAATGAAGCAGGGCGCATACCTGGAGGTCGTGTCCATGTCCGGCCTGCAGGTGGATTTCTTCAGCGACTACATCGGCGGTGAGATTCGTCTGGCGTACTATTGTGACGGGCAAACAATCACCCCCGTGACGGGCATCTCCATTTCGGGCTCCGTCAGCGAGGCACTGAACTCCATCCGTTTCTCCGCCAAAGAGGCGATCCACAACGGCTATGTCGGCCCTGACAAGGCTGTGGTGGATAATCTAAAGATTTTCTAAGAACTTTAATAAAGGCAGACTCGATCCGTTCTAGGAAAGAGTCTGCCGCTTTTTATAGGGCCTATCTGAAAACCGTCAACACGCCCAAACAGCGGATCTTTTCCGCCTGCTGTACACCATTTTTTCTTGCAATACACAAAGTATTCCCGCGAAAAAATGGCTTCATCAGGCGGAAAATCTCTCGCTGTTGGGCATATTTCCGATTTTTAGATACGCCCTAAGGAAAATAAATCTGTCTGAATATCTGAAAGCGCTTTAAAATTCAGCAGCTCATCCACGCCGATCAGGCGCGCGCCCATTTGCTCCAGCTCTGCGCAGGCGGCGCTGCCGTCGCTGAAGCAATACAGCAGGCTCCAATTCCGGCGGAGGTTTTGCGTACTTCCGTCCCAGGTGCCGCCCCGCCCCAGTGTGCACTGGGCAACAAAGGTAATCTGGCCCAGCGCATGAATCACCCGATTGCGCCGCAGCGCCCGGTGGACGGTGAACGGCTCGTCGAAATCATCCTCGCTGAGCAGCAGGACGCGGCCATCCGGGCAGCGCTCCTCCAGAGAATCGGCAACCACACAGATCACCTGCCCCCCTGCCTCCAGGCACGCAGCCTGGGCCGCGCTGTCGGCCCCCCTGGCATTGCCGGAGACAAGCACATAGCCCTGCCTGGCTACCTGGATTCCAACCTGCTGGGCAAAACGGCGGTTTTCCTCAGCCAAATCCCGGCTGCCCACCAGGGACACGGCGGGCAGCCGCAGAAGCTCCAGGTTTCCCTTTGCCCAGAGGCATCCGGGTGCCTCCTGCCCAAGGCGGCTGCGCAGGCGCGGGGGATAATTGCTCCCGGCGCGGGTAATGGGCTGGCAGCCCAGACGCTTCCCCTTTTTCAGGTACGCCTCCAGCTGAAGCTCGTCGCTCAGGAGCGCCACTGTGCGCTGCGCCAGCCACTTTTCTACCCCGGCAGACATCAGATGCGCCGTCGTCAGCTCGGCCTCCGCGCTGCCTTCCGGCAGATACGGGGCCTTCTGTGCCAGGAGCCGAAGCTGCGGCGTACTCAGCGGCCTCCGGCTGGGGTCGCCCAGTCTGCTGGACAGCAGCAGATAGCCGCAGTCCTTCGGATTCATTTAAACCGCCTTTTGGGTGCCACGGGAGCCTTTACCTCTTCCTTCGTGAGCGTTCCGTCGGCGTTCAGCAGCATGGGCTGAATTTTGTAATTGGAGAATTTTGCGATTTCATCCAGCTTGGCCTTTTCAGGGAAATTGCTGACAATGCTCCAGGCAATTCCCTTTCGCTTTGCCCGCCCGGTTCTTCCGATGCGGTGGACATAATATTCGTTCTCCTCCGGGATATCATAGTTGATGACGCATTCCACGTCATCCACATCGATACCACGGGAGGCCACGTCCGTGGCAATCAGCACCGGCAGCTTTCCGGCCCGGTATTTCTGCATGGTTTTTTCCCGCTGGCTCTGGCGAATGTCCCCGTGGAGGCAGTCGCAGTCCAGCCCTGCCCGCTGGTATTCGTCGCAAAGGCGCTGGCACATGTGCTTGGTGTTGCAGAAGATCATCACCCGCTCATAGCCCTGAGAGCGCATCAGGCGCAGCGCCGTCTCCGCCTTTTCCAGCGGGGTGCAGGTCAGGCTGTACTGGTCGATGTCCGGCCGATCCTCCTGCTTCGGCTCCACGGTGATCTCCACCTCGTCGCGCTGATACATCCACGAGACGGTCATGACCTCCTGGGAGATGGTGGCGGAAAACAGGCCGAGGTTCCTGCGGTTTTTGATCTTCTCGATGATCCGGGTGACATCCTTGAAGAAGCCCATGTCCAGCATGCGGTCGGCCTCATCCAGCACCACCGTCTGAATTTTATCCAGGCGGATGGTTTTGCGGTTGTAGTGATCCATCAGTCTGCCCGGAGTGGCGACGACGATCTGGGGCTTCTTTTCCATCTGCCGGATCTGGCTGCCAATGCCCGCACCGCCATAGAGCACCGCGACCCGGATGCCGCTAAAAAAGGTCAGCAGCCCGCGCAGCTCGTCGCCGATCTGGATGGCAAGCTCCCGGGTGGGCGCAAGAATCAGCCCCTGCACCTCGGGGCTTGCGGCATCAATGTGCTCGATCATCGGAATGCCAAAGGCGAAGGTTTTCCCGGTGCCGGTAGGGGCCTTGGCAATCACGTCCTTCCATTCCAGGAAGGGGGGAATCGCCTCTGCCTGAATGGTGGTGGGGTAGCCATAGCCCTTTTGCTCCAGGGCCTTCAGCATTGCCTCGGACAGGCCGAGGGCTTCAAATGTTACATTCTTTTCTTCCATGGCTGTATTCCTTAAATCGTAATCTTTTTTCGATAAAAATAATTCTATCATTTTTGCACCGCTTTTGCAACCTTACATTGCGGAATTTCGTAATTTGTAGAAAATTCGTAGAATATTAATCTTTGAAACCTGGCTCACAGTGGACAAACGGGGAAAAATATGGTATATTAGGATGCAAACATATCAGATACCCTTATATTTCCCGCTTCCAATGGAACAATAAAATGGGAATGGATTTGTATCACGGAGGAATGAATATGGTATACATGCTGCTTGGCACCGGGTTTGAAGAGACGGAGGCAATTGCACCGCTGGATATTCTTCGCAGGGCCGGTGTCGCAATTCTGACGGTTGGCATCGACGGAAAGACCGTTTGCGGCAGTCATAAAATCCCGGTGGTGGCTGACATCACGCTGGATGAAATGGATCTGACGGATGTGGACATGCTGATTATCCCCGGCGGGATGGGCGGTGTCGCCAGCCTTCGCGCCTGTCCGCAGGCACTGGAGGCACTGAAATTCGGCTGGGAAAACGGGAAATATATTGCGGCGATTTGCGCCGGGCCGACGGTACTGGCCGATCTCGGCATCACCCAGGGCCGCCGCGCCACCTGCTATCCTGGGCAGGAGATCAATATGGGCGGTGCCATCATGGAGGAAAATGCCGCCGTGGTGGTAAACGGTAGGCTGATCACCGGCACCTCTGCCGGGTGCGCCATTCCCTTTGGCCTGGCCCTGGCAGAGGCATTAAAAGGCAAGGAAACCGCGCAGAGAGTGAGAGAACAAATTGTCATTCGATAATGGAGGAATCCACATGAATTATGATCCCAATTCGGATCAGGAGCAGGGAAATCTCCCCGAGCCTGCCGAGGATACGCCTGCCGCGCAGGAGGATACGCATCTGACGCCCCCGGCGTTCTTCCCCGCCGAAGAGCCGCTGCCCGCTCCCATTGAGGATAGCCTGCCGGAGGAGCCGGAAGCGCCTGTTCCCGGTGCGTTTGCAAGCAGCGAGGCGCCGGAGCTTGACGAGCCGCCGGTGGCTTATCATGGCAGATTTGCCGCCAAAGCGCCGATGCAGGAAAATACGGAGGAGTATCAGCAGGATAATGCGCAGCTAGAGTATATTGACGCACGGGAGCCGGAGGAGGCCCCGGAGCAGCCGGTGTACGACGGGGGCGATGTCCCGCCCGTGCTTCCGCCGCATGAATACAGCGAGCCGGAGATGCCGGAGGAGCCTGCCCCGCCTCCGCAGCAGCGCAGCCGCACCCGCCCCGTCAAAAAGGGCCGCCCCCGCCGGAAAAAGGGCGAGGGACTGCTGGGCATTCCCAATATTCTGGTGACCTGCGTATGGGCCTGCCTGGTGCTGCTGATCAGTGTGACGCTGGGGCGGCTGGCATGGGTGTGCGCCTCTGAAATTCTGGCCTTTGGCCGGGAGGACAAGACGGTGACCATTACCGTCTATGAAACCGACACCATGGACGATATCATAAAGAAGCTGGCCCGCAATGAGCTGATCCACTATCCGGGCCTGTTCAAGCTTTACGCCCAATTTGCGGTTGACGATGGGGATATCAAGCCCGGAATCTGGGATTTGAATACCAAATACGACTATCACGCATTGGTCAAAATGATGTCCCCCTCCTCCTCCAGAGACGTTGTAAAGGTGATGATCCCGGAGGGCTACAGCTGCCGTCAGATTTTCGCCCTGCTGGAGGAAAACAAGGTGTGTACCGTGCAGGATATCGAGTCCTACGCCGCCTCCGGGGAACTGAACGACTATTGGTTCCTGGACGGTGTGGCCAGAGGCGACCGCTACTGCCTGGAGGGCTTCCTGTTCCCAGACACCTATGAATTCTATCAGAACGATTCTCCCAGAAGCATTCTGACGAAGATGCTCAACAACTTCGATACCCGCTTCGACGAGGATATGCGCGGCAAGATCCAGACCCTGAACGCCCATCTGACCGACCTGATGCGCCGGGACGGAAAGGCTCAGGACTATATCGACAGCCATCTGTTCACCGTGCGGGATGTGGTAAACGTGGCCTCCATGATCGAGAAGGAGACCTCCAGCGCCGAGGAGGGCTACACCATCGCCTCGGTCATCTACAACCGTCTGTTCTGCTGGCACGGAAATCCTGCCTACCTGAACATCGACGCCACCATCATTTACGCCCTGGACGGCAAGACGGATCTGACCGCCGAAGACCTGCGGGTCAACAGCCCCTACAACACCTATACCAATGTGGGCCTCACGCCCGGCCCCATCGCCAACCCCGGCCTGAACAGCCTGCGGGCAGCGCTGGAGCCTTCGGATACCAACTACTATTTCTATGTGCTCGATCCCACCGTCGGCTCCCATGTGTTCGCAACCACCCAGGAAGAGCACGACGCAAACCGGGCAAGACTGGGCGTGTAGTATGAAGAAAATGGAGCTTTTATGTCCCGCCGGGGATGCCGAGCAGCTGAAAATGTCCGTCAAATACGGCGCAGATGCGGTATATCTGGCAGGTACAAGCTTTGGGATGCGCTCCTTCGCGGGGAATTTCTCCCCGGAGGAGCTGCCCAAGGCAGTGGCCTTTGCCCATGCCCACGGCGTAAAGGTGCACGTAACCGTCAATACAATGCCCCGCAACGAGGAAGCCAGTCAGCTTCCTCCCTACTTAGAGCAGCTGGACAGCGCCGGAGTGGATGCTCTGATTCTGGCAGACCTGGGCGCGTTTATGATGGCGGGAAAATATGCCCCCCACTGCCAGCGACATATTTCCACCCAGCAGTCCGTGGCCAATTATGCCTGCGCTCAGGCATGGCATGATTTGGGCGCACAGCGGGTGGTGCTGGCAAGGGAGCTGAGTCTGGGCGAAATTGCGGAAATCCGCCAAAGGGTCTCCCCCGACCTGGAAATCGAGACCTTTGGGCACGGCGCAATGTGCGTCAGCTATTCGGGCCGCTGCCTGCTGAGCAACTATATGACCGGGCGGGACTCCAACCGCGGTGCCTGCGCCCAGCCCTGCCGCTATCAATATGCGCTGATGGAGGAAAAACGTCCCGGCGAATACTTCCCTGTTTTTGAGGATGACAAGGGCACCTATATTCTCAATTCCAGGGATATGTGCACCATTGATCACCTGAAGGAGCTGATGGAGGCCGGGATCGACTGCATCAAGATCGAAGGTCGTGCCAAGTCCGCCTACTATGCGGCCATCGTGGCCGGTGCCTACCGGCACTGCATCGACGATGCCTTTGCAGGCAGACCTCTTGACCCGGTCTGGCGGGATGAGGTGGAGCATGTGTCCCACCGGGTCTACTCCACCGGGTTCTATTTCGGCGCTCCCGGCCAGTATACCGACAATTCCCGCTACATCCGCCAGTGGCAGGTGTGCGCCATCGTGGAGTTCTGCGACGCCCAGGGGCGGGCCATATGCAGCCTGCGCAATAAGTTCCGCAGGGGCGACGCGCTGGAGGTCGTGGGGCCGAATCTGCGGCCGTTCTCCCTGGAGGCAGGGATCATGCAGGATGCAGACGGTCTTCCGCTGGAGGAACCCAGAAATCCACAGATGAAGTTTTCCATACAGCTGCCCAAAGCAGTACCCGCAGACTCCATTCTGCGCAGGGCAGTGGATTTATCCGCAAAATAACAATGGCTGCTGCATTCCGATGCGGCAGCCTTTCCCACGATACAAGGAGGAGATCACTATCCCCAGGCAAATTGATACCGAGCGTACAACCTACCGCAGGAAAAGCAAAACTGCCGGCCGTCGGCTGGTAATCGTCGGCTGTATTGCGGTCGGACTGCTGGCAATATTGGTGCTGACGCTCCTGCTGATTCCGGCCGGGCAGCAGCCGCAGCCAGACGTGCCCCAGGTGCAGCAGCCCACGGAGCCGACGCCCGCGCCGGAGGTAAGAATTGCGTCAGGCGTAACCATTGCAGGCATTCCCGTTGGCAGCATGACGGAGCAGGAGGCACTGGCCGCCGTTCGCGCGAGCGTCGTGGACATCTATCAGACGGAAAGCATGATTGTCACAGTGGACGGCCACAGCTTCACCCTCTCCCCTGCGGTAACCATGGCGCACCTGGACGTGGAAACTGCTGTGCGCGCCGCACTGGACAAGGGGGCTTCCACTGATTCTTTAGCGCTTTCGTTGGATCGCGCGGCAATTCAGGATGCCCTGACGGGCTTTTACAACGAGCTTGGCGGCGTTTACACCCCCTCGGGCTACTGGCTGGAGGGGGATGCGCCCAATGTTGCGCTGAAGGAGGGCGACTGTCAGACTCTGGTGCTCAACCGTGGCTCCGCCGGGCATTTGGTTGACCTACAGGATGCACTTGACCGGGTGCTGGCCGGATTTGAAGCGCAAAATTTCCAGGTGACGCTGGATTCTCCCGGCGAGGAACGGGAGCCGGTTCCCCTGGATTTGGATGCAGTCTATCAGCAGGTTACCGTCCCTGCCCAGAATCCCAGGGTGGATCCCAAAACTCTGGAGGTCATTCCGGGAACGGACGGCTATGGCTTTGATGTCGACCAGGCCACCGCATTACTGGATGCCGCCCCGGCTGGTCAGACGGTGCGCATATCCATGGAATACATCCCCCCGACGGTAAGCGAGGAGGACGCTTGGTTTCAGGATACCCTTGGCTACTGCAAAACAGAGTACACAGACAATGAAAACCGCAACGAAAACCTGCGCCTGGCCTGCGAGAAGCTAAACGGGATCATTTTACAGCCCGGCCAGACCCTGTCCTACAATGAGACGCTGGGGAAGAGAACCCGGGAGGCTGGCTATCTCCCCGCCCCTGCCTATTCCGGCACGGAGCTGGTGGACGAGCTGGGCGGCGGAATCTGCCAGGTTTCCTCCACGCTGTATCTCAGCTCTCTGTTTGCCGAGCTGACCGTGGTGGAACGCCGGAACCACGGCTATCCCGCAAGCTACATTCCCCTGGGACTGGACGCCACCGTCAACTGGGGTACAACCGACCTGAAGCTGCGCAACGACTATGAGCTGCCTGTTAAAATCCTTGCCGAGGTATCCGATGGCTTTGTAAAGGTTCGGATCATGGGCGTGGAGCAGCGGGACTACTACGTTAAAATGGAATACCGGGTGGACGACCACCCCTCCTACGCGGCAGCCTACCGCTGCCGGTATGACCGCGAAACGGACGAGGAAATCTCCAGGGTTTTGGATCATACATCTATCTACCTGGAGGACGTATGGTGCAACCCCGGCTACGCGGAAAGCGACACGGACGAGCCATAAAAAATATCCAGCGAGTGTTTTCTCTCGCTGGATATTTTCAGATACGCCCAAATAAATCAACGGTAAATGACGCCGCCTGCCGCAACGCAGTTCTTGCCGCTGTTCTTGCTGACATAGAGCTGCTTGTCCGCCTTGGTAATGATCGAAAGGCTGTTCAGCTCTTCGGCCGTTCCGCAGGCAACACCGAAGGAGGCGGTAACAATGTCCGTCCCCGGCAGATCGTCTCTGGGAACAGCGGCAGCGCGCACCGCGCTTAGAAGCTCGCTTGCAATCTGGCGGGCTTCGTCCTCGGCAATATCCGGCAGGATCACCACAAATTCCTCACCGCCAAAGCGGAAAAGGTATCTGTCGGACTTCGCCAACGTCTGGACGATGCTTCCGGCAATCCGCTTCAGCGCCTCGTCACCCTTTATATGGGAATAGTGATCGTTGTAGGATTTGAAATTGTCAATGTCGTAAATAATCACGCTGACCTTTTCGGGGGCCAGCTGTTCCGCGACATAAGTGCGATAGCTTTCCATCGCCTTTTTGTTCAGGGTGCCGGTCATCACATCGTTGTAGGCCAGCGTCAGGAAGGAATTGCTCATTTCCTTGATATGCCGTTCGTTGTCGGACTGGCGGATAAAAATGGAGCGAATCGCAATCAGGCCAACCACAATGGCAAAGCGTAGCAGAAAATGCTTAAAGAGATTGTAATTCTCTCCATACGGGAAAATTTTAGGAAGCCAGCAGGTGATAAAGATCAATGCACATATCACGATGGTATCAACAGCTTGGTACGTGGGCGCAATCATAATCACAAAGAGATAGCACATCGAAATTGACAGGCCGATGCCGTGATAGTTGCAGGAAACCATGAAAACAGCTACGCTTGCAATTACCATGGTATAGAAAGCAAGCAGCGCAAACCGGGCCAGGGGTGAACCGTATTTCTTATAGAATAGCAGAAACACCAGCATCGCCAGGCATGACCCAACCATCATATACAGCGGGATCATATCAATGGGGATCATGGTTTTCATCACTATGTTTTTGACAAGGTACAGGCCATTTGTCAGCAGGAACAGAATCGTTGCGAAAAAGACGATGGACAGATTCTGCTTCATAAAAATACTCTGCGCAGACGGCACTGCATCCACCCTTGTTCCAAGGCCCTTGCCGCAAAAGCTCTGAAATCTGGCAAAGGCTTCATCTGAAATCCAGAGGGATTTTTCATCTAAAATACCGGCTTTATCTATCTTTCTTTCCATTACATCCTCCAACACAGGTTAGATGGCTATCAGAGGTTCCCCAAGGAAGCTCTGATTAAATCGGCAAGGGCTGTGAGTGAGAGATTTTTCGGCCAATCAAGGTATCGAAAACGGCGGAATACTGTATGTATTTCCCGTTTCCGATACCGAAGGGTGGACGAAAAAGATCCGCTCACAGACGCAGACGATTTATTCAGAGCCTCCCTAGTTCTTCAGGCTCTGCAGCGGTGCAGGGATGCGGCCGCCCCGGGCGATAAATGCCTCGCTGCCCTCGCTGTGGACGGGCATCACCGGGGCGCTGCCCAGCAGGCCGCCCAGCTCCACCCGGTCGCCCACGGATTTACCCAGGGCCGGGATAATTCGGACGGCGGTGGTCTTGGTATTGACCATGCCAATGGCGGCCTCGTCCGCAATGATGGCGGAAATCGTAGCTGCGCTGGTATCCCCCGGCACTGCAATCATATCCAGGCCGACAGAGCAGACACAGGTCATCGCCTCCAGCTTGTCAATGACAAGCGTCCCGCGCTCGGCAGCGGCAATCATTCCCTCGTCCTCGGACACCGGGATAAACGCGCCGGAAAGGCCGCCCACATGGTTAGAGGCCATAACGCCGCCCTTTTTCACGGCGTCGTTCAGCAGCGCCAGCGCGGCGGTGGTGCCGTGGGTGCCGCAGACCTCCAGGCCCATTTCCTCCAGGATTCGGGCGACACTGTCTCCCACCGCCGGAGTCGGCGCCAGGCTCAAATCAACGATACCGAAGGGAACGCCCAGCCGACGGGAGGCCTCCACGCCCACCAGCTGCCCCATGCGGGTGACCTGGAAAGCGGTCTTTTTAATGGTTTCAGCCACCACGTCAAAGGGCTGCCCCTTTACCTGCTGAAGCGCATGATGAACCACGCCGGGGCCGGAAACACCCACATTCAGCACACACTCCGGCTCTCCGACGCCGTGAAACGCACCGGCCATAAAGGGGTTATCCTCTACCGCGTTGGCAAAAACCACCACCTTGGCGCAGCCCATGCAGCCGTCGGATGCGGTCAGCTCCGCCGTTTTCTTGATGATTCTGCCCATCTCGGCCACGGCGTCCATATTGATTCCCGCCTTGGTGGAGCCGATATTCACACTGGCGCACACACGCTCTGTCGCAGCCATGGCCTCCGGGATGGAGCGGATCAGCTTCCAGTCGCCGGTGGTCGCCCCCTTCTGCACCAGCGCCGAAAAGCCGCCGATGAAATTCACGCCGCAGGTCTTGGCAGCGGCATCCAGGGTTTTGGCAATCTCCACATAGGACTCCGCCTCACAGGAACCGGCCACAAGGGCAATGGGGGTAACGGAAATCCGCTTGTTGACAATTGGAATGCCAAATTCTGCCTCAATATCATTGCCCACGGAAACCAGATTTTTAGCCAGGCGGGTAATTTTCTTGTAAATTTTATCGCAGCACTTTTTAAGATCGGGGTCGCAGCAGTCCAGCAGGCTGATGCCCATGGTGATGGTGCGGATATCCAGGTGCTGCTTCTCGATCATCGCCTGGGTTTCCAGAATGTCTTTCTGATTCAGCATAGTGACCCCTCAAACCCGATGCATGGCCTGGAAGATATCCTCCCGCTGGACATGGATGGACAGGCCCATCTCCTGCCCCGCTTTTTCCATCTGCTTGGCTAGCTCGGCCACCGGGATCGTGCATTGGGAAATATCCGTAGCCATCATCATTGTGAAATAGCCCTGCATGACTGTCTGACTGATGTCCAGCACGTTCACATTATAGCCTGCCAGCTGGGTGCAGACGGACGCAATGATGCCCACACGATCCTGGCCCACAACGGTAACAATTGCCTTCATGCGCCATTCTCCTCAGGCTTCATAATCGGCGGCCACGCGGCTGCCGAGCAGGTGGAAGAAATGCTTCTTTGCCTCCAGGTGAAGGGGATGGACAGCGTAGGCGGCAAGCGCCTCCTTGCTCTCAAACTCCGAATAGAGGGCGTAATCCATGCCATTATAGGTCTGGCGAATTTCCAGGTGAAGCAGGCCGGGGATTTTGCCCACCAGCGGCTCCAGGACAGAGGCGATCATCTTCACGGTCGGCTCCTTTTCGACGCCCTCCTTCAGATTATACAAAACAATGTGCTTAACCATGATAAATCCTCACTTTCTGTGTAATTAAAAAGCTGCGGCAGCACCGCGAAACCATCTTCGGATCACCACGAAGCCCTGCGCCCGTCCGGCGGAT
Source organism: uncultured Oscillospiraceae bacterium (assembly GCA_934565795.1). Taxonomy (GTDB): domain Bacteria; phylum Bacillota; class Clostridia; order Oscillospirales; family Oscillospiraceae; genus Faecousia. The sequence goes on along the minus strand of CAKTIM010000002.1, from coordinate 115,874 downwards.
GCAAAGCCGGGAAAAAGGCGCGGCGCTGCCCTATAAAAAACCGAGGCAGAAATACTGCCCCGGTTTTTCAACGGTCTATTACTCGGCATCCTCGGGGTCCTGCTCCAGCAGAGCACGGATGGACAGAGAAATACGCTTGTTCTCGGCAATGTCGGTGATCTTCACCTGCACCACCTGACCCTCGGACAGAACGTCCTCAGGCTTGCCAATGCGGCGGTCGGAAATCTGGGAAATGTGAATCAGGCCGTCCACACCGGGCAGGATCTCGGCGAACGCACCAAAGGTCATCAACTTGACGACCTTGGCCTCGACCACGTCGCCCACGCTGTACTTGCTCATGAACTGATTCCAGGGGTTCATCTCGTCGGTCTTGTAGCCCAGGGAAATCTTGTGCTTCTCAGGATCGAAAGAAATGACGTACACATCGATCTCGTCGCCAACCTTCACCACATCGGCGGGAGTCTTGATGCGGTTCCAGCTCAGCTCGGAAACGTGAACCATGCCGTCCACACCGCCGATGTCCACGAAAGCGCCATAGGAAGTCAGGGACTTCACGGTACCGTGGTATTTCTTGCCAACCTCGATCTCGCTCCAGATCTTCTCCTGAGCGGCCTTGCGCTGCTCGGAGGTGACGGCGCGGATGGAGCCGATGGCACGGCGGCGAGCACGGTTGACCTCGGTGATCTTCAGCTGCACGGGCTTGCCGACCATGGAAGCCATGTCGCCGCCCTTGGCAATGCCGGACTGGGAAGCGGGGATGAACACCCGGACGCCCTTCACATTGGCGACCAGGCCGCCCTTGTTCTCTTCGGTAATGACGGCGTCGATGGTGGTCTTATCCTCCACGTACTTGGCCATATCATCCCAAACCTTCAGGCCGTCCAGCTTCTTCTTGGACAGCTGCACGGTGCCCTCCTGATCGTTGACGCGGACGACGAAAACCTCGATCTCGTCGCCGACCTTCAACACATCCTCGGGCTTTACAGAAGAATCGGTGCTGACTTCGTCATAAGGAATGTAACCGGCATGCTTGGTGCCCAGATCGACCTGAACCTCAGTATTACCGATTCCGGTAACGGTTCCAACAACCTTATCTCCTGTATTTAAAGTTTTGATGGACTGCTCGAGAAGCTCGGCAAAATTCTCCTCCTGCACAGCCTCAACATTGGTAGTTTCGCTCATAGTCTTGTTGACCTCCTTTATAATCCACGCCGGTGTCGACGCACCAGCAGTGATTCCAACATCAGATACACCGCGAAAATCCTCCGACCTCAGCTCGGACGCATTGTCCACCAGAACGACCTTATCGCAGTGCTCCCGGCAAATCATCGCAAGACGGCCTGTGTTGGAACTTTTGAGATCTCCTACAACGACCATTGCTTCACATCTTTGACTTAGTTCGGATGCTTCCCTTTGCCTACACTCTGTTGCTCTACATATTGTATCAAATGTTTGCAAGTAAGTAAACTGTTTTTTTGCAAATTGAACGCATTTTTTCCACAAAAATTCTGTGGACGTGGTCTGTGAAACCATACAAACTGGCAAATCCGCCGGGACGGCCTCTTCCTGCACCCATTTTTCCAGGGACTCCACGTCTGCAAACACCTTGCAGCGGCCGCACCACCCGGCGATTCCCTCTACCTCTGGGTGAGTAGGAGTGCCAATGATGATGGGAAGCTTGCCCTCTTTCTCAGCCTGAGAGACGATCTTGTGAATCCGCTTTACAAACGGGCAGGTCGCGTCAATGATCGCCGCGCCCCGCGCCTCCAGCCTTTTATATACGTCCCGGCTCACGCCGTGGGAGCGGATGATCACCGTATCGCCGGGGGACGCTTCCTCCGGCTGCCCGATCACCCGGACACCCATTTTTTCAAAACGCTCCACCACATGACGGTTGTGGATGATCGGCCCCAGCGTAAAGGTTCTGCCCCCCTGCCCTGCCGCGCTCTCCACCAGCTCCACCGCCCGGCTCACGCCGAAGCAGAAGCCGGCGCTTTTGGCTACCGTGACGTTCATGCGGAAACCTTTCCGGCGATGATCTGCTTGATTTGTGCCACCGCCTCGTCAATGGTCATATCCGTCGTATCCACCTTGATACTGTCCCTGGCCATTTTCAGCGGAGCAATCTCCCGGTGGGAATCCTGATAATCCCGCTGCTGGATCTCCTTGAGCACCGTGGCATAGTTCGCCTTCTGGCCCTTGGCATTCAGCTCGTCGCAGCGCCGCTTTGCACGAATCTCCGCAGAGGCGGTCAGGAAAATCTTGACGGTTGCCTTGGGAAGCACCACGGTGCCGATGTCCCGGCCATCCATGATCACGTTATACTTCTGGGCCACCTCCCGCTGCATATCCAGCAGCATTTCCCGCACACAGGCGTGGGCAGAAATCAGGCTTGCCTTCTGAGAAATATCCTGGGTGCGGATATCGTTGGTAACGTCCATGCCGTTCATCAGCATGTGCTGCACATCGTTTTCATCATACTCGATGGCCACCGTTAGCTCGTCGATGTAGCGGCTCACGCCATCCACATCCTTGGGGCTGACGCCCCACAGATCCATAAAATATGCCACGGTGCGGTAGATGGCCCCGGTATCCACATAGCGATAGCCCAGCTCCTCCGCAAGGCGGCGGGCAATGGTACTCTTCCCTGCACCTGCGGGGCCGTCAATGGCAACGGAGATTGTTTTCATTGTAATCATCCTTTTTCTTTATGGTAATGCCGCCAGAAGCGGTATCGCAGGCTTGCAAAGTCCTTACCCGCAGGCACGCTATTGCTCCGCCCGCAGCTTTGCCAGGGCGGCGGCCTCTCTTGCAGAGACCTCGCCCACAGTCAGCCCCAGCGCCTTGCCAACCTCCTCAGCGCTCAAGGGCAGGCCCTTATCCAGGCCAAAGCGCATGGTCAGAATCTGGGCATCCTTATCATCCAGCTGAGACAGCAGGTCACTGATGCGCTGGCGCATCTGAAAATACGCGGTATCCTCCACGGCCAGCTCATCCTCCGGGGTTTCCTCCTTGGGCTGCGTCAGCTTTTCCGCCTGCTGGAGCAGGAGAATATCCGCCATGGTCTTCTGAATGGTCTGCGCCTGCTCGGGGCTGATATTCATTCTGGCGGCGATTTCCTCCAGCGTGGGATTACGCCCCAGCTCCGCCAGCAGCGCCTCGTCCGCGCTCTGGTAGCGCTGGAGGGATTGGCGCATTTTCTGGCTGACCCCATTGCTGCGGGCCTGCAAAACCATTGCCTTATATATGGCATTGCGGATCAGGCGATCCCGGTGGGCATCATAATTCCCCCCGGAGTAGCTCTGAATTGCCTCCCACAGGCCGATGTTGCCCTCCTGGATCAGATCCATCAGCAGCACCATTTTCCCGGCCTGCTCACAGGCAATTTCGATCACCCGGCTCAGACCCAGGTTGGCCAGCCGCTCTGCCGCTCTCCCGTCGCCGGAAAGAAGCTGCTCAGACAAAAGCCGATCATCCCCAAAGGCAGGCGTCCCGGCAATTTCCTCCAGGTAAAGCCGCAGCGGATCGCTTTCCTCCATATCGGAGGTGCGCAGGCCGCCGCGAACATACTCCGCCTCCTGCTTCAGCCGCTGAGCGGTTTGCCCGCCCGCTTCCAGAGACGGGAGCGTCGAAACATCCAATTCCAGCTGCCTGTCTGCCAGCAGGGCAAAGGCATCCTCAACCGCCTCGTCGTCCTCATTTTCCAGCATGGAAATCAAATTCCAGGCGGAGACGGAGGTGCCGCTTCTGCATGAATTCAGATATGCCTCCCAGGGGCTTTGGTCAAACAGGAATTCACTCATTCCAGAAAATCCTCCAATCCCAGGCTGGTGCCCATCTTTTGCAGCTTGTCCATCGCCTGTCGCTCAATTTGGCGTACACGCTCCTTGGAGATGCCCAGGATTTTCCCGATCTCCTCCAAGGAGTGCTCCACCCCATCCTCCAATCCGAAATGGAGCCGCAGAATCTGCTGCTGCCGGTCGGTCAAGGAGCTGAGCATTTCCCGCATGGTCTTTTCCAGCTCCTGCCGCACCAGCTCCTCCTGGGGCTGCACTGCATCGATATCCTCGGTGAGGGAGCCGACGGTACTGCTGTCGCTGTCCCCGGTGAGGGCATCCAGAGAGCAAATATCCGGCGAAAGGCTCAGAAGCTCCTCCACCTTGGCCTGTGAAAGGCCCATCTTCTGGGCAAGCTCCTGTGTGCTCGGCTCGACGCCTGTTTCCTGGGTCATGGCACTGCGGACGGCCTGGAGCTTTCGAATCCGTTCGCCGGTATGCAGCGGAACGCGAATGATGCCGCTGTTGTTCATCAGGCACCGGGTAACGCCCTGGCGAATCCACTTGGTCGCATAGGTGGAAAAGCGGAAATCCTTGGTGTAGTCAAATTTGCGAGCCGCGACAAGCAGGCCGATACTCCCCTCCTGGATCAAATCCATCAGGGAGACGCCCCGCCCTGCGTATTCCTTCGCCACATAAACCACCAGCCGAAGATTGGAATTTACCATCTGACGGATGGCGTCCTCATCCCCGGCAGCGCAGCGCTTGGCAAGATCCCGCTCCTGCTCTGCGGTAAGCAGCGGGATTCCCCGGATTTCGTTGAGATACTGGTGAATATCATCATCCAGCGTGGTGTCGGTCTTTGTTTCAATTTCTTCTGTCATGTTTTTAGTCCTTTTCGGGCAAATAGCTGCTGCTGAAAGGCAAGGAGATCATCATTATTCTTTGCGGCGGTCTGGCTCTGGTGCTCGGTAAGGATGGTATGGATACAGTCAGCCAGCGCCTGCTCGGACACAGGGCCGTCATGCCGCTGGACAATTCGCGCAATATGCGCCATTTCCTCCGAATTAAAATCCGTCAACGAGGCCAACGTCGCCTCGCATCCGTCGGCGTAGGCCTTGCACAGCTGCTCAAAGGCCCGACCCAGAATCGCGGAGGAAAAGCAATCCGGCTTAAGCTCCCTGCACCCATCGATCAAGGCAGGCTCCCGCAGGATCATGGCAATGACGCTTTCCTCTGCCACGGCAGACTTGATATTGTCATAGCGGATGCTTCTGTCCTTGGGCTGCAGGGCCATAGCCGGAGAAAGATCGATCCGCTCCTGCTTTTTCTTTTCACGGACAATCCGGCGCTTAAACGCCTTGTCCACCTCAATCTTCATGGACTCCGGCGTGATCCCGGCCGCCTCGGCCACCCGCCCGCCGTATATTTCCCGGGAAACGGCATTTCCCAGGGTGCTGACAAACTCCGCCGCCTCGGAAATGAACTGGATCCGCTGGTCGTCCTCTTTTAAATCGTACTTTTTCTGAATGGCGCGGAGTTGATATTCCACGCGGTTGGAGGACTCCTCCAGCAGCAGGCGGAAGCGGTCGGCTCCAAATTTTTTCAGGAATTCATCCGGGTCTTTGGCGTCCCGCATTTGCAGCACCTTCACCTGCAAGCCCGCCTTTTCCAGCATGGGAATGGCCCGCTTGGTGGCATTCTGCCCCGCCTCGTCCCCATCGTAGATCAGCATCACCTGCTCGGTATAGCGGGACAGGAGCGCGGCGTGCTCCTCCGTCAGTGAGGTGCCCAGGGACGCCACCGCGCAATCAAAGCCATACTGATGCAGCGCTACCGCATCCATATAGCCCTCCACCAGGATCATATAGCCCAGCTTGCTTTTCTTGGCCAGGTTCAGAGCAAACAGATTCTTGCGCTTATTGAAAATTACCGTCTCAGGCGAATTTAGGTACTTGGGTGTGGAATTATCCATTACACGCCCGCCGAAGCCGATGACATTTCCGCGGATATCAATGATGGGAAACATCAGGCGGTTGCGGAAGCGATCGTAAATGTGGTCGTTTTTCTGGGAGACGGATGCCAGCCCCGCACCCTTCAGCTCTTCATCGGTATAGCCCTTCTCCCGCATGGCGTCGCACAGCACCGACCAGGAATCCGGCGCAAAGCCGATGCCAAACTTGGTCAGGGTGGACTTGGGCATGCCTCGCTTCTGGGCATAGGCAAGGCCCTCTGCCCCGGCTGGGGTATAGAGCTGGGCGTTGAAGAACCGGGCCGCCTCCTTGGACAGCGCCCACAATCGCTCCTGCAGGCGATAACGGTTCTGGTACTGCTCGTCCTCCGGCACCTCCATCCCGGCGCGTTTGGCCAGGGCTCGGACGGCATCCGGGTAGCTCAGTCCCTCGATCTCCATCTCAAAGTTGATAACGCTGCCGCCCTTGTGGCAGCCGAAGCAATAGAAAATCCCCTTGTCCGGCGAAACGGAGAATGACGCCGTCTTTTCGCCGTGAAACGGGCACAGGCCAAACAGATTGGAGCCGGAACGGCGCAGATTCACATACTGCCCCACCACATCCTCAATGGGATTGCGTGCGGCAAGCTCCGCCAGAAACGACGGTGGAAACGCCATACATTCCGCCTCCTCTCCTTTTGTCCATTTTAAAGGCTTCGCTGCGGTTCACAGGCGCAACTGCCCTACTGATATTGTATCACACTATCCCCGGATATTCCACCCTGCCGGGACGAAAATCTCGTTAAATTTATTTACTGCGTAATTATCCGTCATGCCCGCAATGTAGTCGCAGACGATCCGCTCCATGCCGTCAAAGCTGAGCTGGGGCTGGAAATCCGCCGGCAGGGACTCCGGGTGGGCAATGTAATATTCAAACAGCTGCTGGAGCATGGTCTTTGCCTTGCTCTCCTCCCCCTTGGCAACCGGGTTGCGGTAGACATGGTCAAACATAAAGCTGCGAAGATCCTTCAGCGCCGTGTCCACCGTGGGTGTCAGGCAGATGGCTCCCGCCTCCCGGGAGGTGAAGATCAGGTCGCACACCAGGGTATTGATCCGCTCCTTGTGGGAATTGCCCAGGATGGCCAGAATATCCTTGGGCAGATCGCTTTCACTGAGGATACCGGCGCGGATGGCGTCGTCAATATCATGGTTGACGTAGGCGATCTGATCCGAGCGCCGGACGATCTGCCCCTCCAGGGTTTCGGGAATATAATCTCCCGTATGCCCCAGAATACCCATACGCACCTCGTTGGTCAGGTTCAGGCCCCGGCCATCGTTTTCCAGATAGTCCACCACCCGAAGGCTCTGCTCATTGTGCCGGAAGGGCTTTCCGATGCAGCCGGACAGCGCCGCCTCACCGGCATGGCCAAAGGGCGTATGCCCCAGGTCATGCCCCATGGCGATGGCCTCGGCTAGATCCTCGTTCAGGCCCAAGGCTCTTGTCATGGTGCGGGCGATCCGCGTAACCTCCAGCGTGTGCGTCATGCGGGTACGGTAGTGATCCCCCTCCGGACGGAGGAACACCTGGGTCTTGTGCATCAGGCGGCGGAAAGCCTTGCAGTGCACAATGCGGTCGTTGTCCCGCTGAAAGCTGGTGCGCACATCGTTGTCCGAGGGCTCCTCCGGCCTAGGGCGGCCTGAGCTTTGGTCGGCAAAGGCGGCTAGTGGATTCAGCCTGCGGTGCTCCTGATATTCCAGCTCTTCTCGTACTGTCATGTTACTTCCTCCTTACGAATTGGCATCGCCCGATATTCCTGCCCCGTCTCCATGCCCTCCACGGTGCCGGAGGTGAGGTCGGTCAGACGGTCTAAAAACGGCTGTGCATTGGCCTGCGGGAACAGGATTTCCATATCCACCTCTGCACCGAAGTCCGTGCTGCGCAGGATTCCGTCGAAGGCTTCAATTTCCAGCTTCACCCGCTCGTAAAAGGAATAGGGACAGGGCACATACAGCACCGTCCAGACCCGCTTCATGGATTTTCCGGCGGCATCCACCGCAATTTTTGCACCCCTGGTGTAGGCGCGCACCAGACCGCCTGCACCGAGAAGTATACCGCCGAAATACCGGGTGACCACGCAGACGACATTATTCAGCCCCTCCCGCTGGAGCACCTGGAGCATGGGCATTCCTGCCGTACCCCCCGGCTCCCCATCATCGGAAAAGCGAACCGCGCCGCCGTGGATGATATAGGCCCAGCAGTTGTGGGTGGCGTCGTAGTGCTGCTTTTTCATCTCCTGGATTCTGGAAAGCGCCTCTTCCTCCGTCTCCACCGGCCAGATCCTGCCGATAAACCGGGATTTTTTCTCAATAAACTCGGCCTCTGCGCAGCTGGTGGGCACCAGGTATTCCTCCAAGGGTCAGCACTCCTTTGTTATATAGTCACGCAGCCTGCCATACAGAATATCGTCCAGCACCGCCTCGATCTCAATGCCCTCGGCGGAATAATCCACGCTGAGCACCTGCGCATTGTTGTGCAAGGTCTCCACCTGACCGCCCATGGAATAGGGCAGGCAAAGCCTGACATGGTGCCGGGCATGATCCAGCGCCCGCTCGATGGCTGCAAGCAGCGCGGCACAGCCGGTGCCGTCCGCCGCAGAAATAGCCACCACATCGTCCCCCGTCGGAATTTCCTCCGGGCTGACCAGATCGGATTTATTATAGCAGCGCAGCACCGGGGTACCGGGCTTTGCCAGCTGCGCAATCAGCCTGTCCACCACGGCAATATGCTCCTCACGGTTGGGGTCGGAGGAATCGATGACATGCAGCAGAAGATCCGCGTATTCCAGCTCCTCCAGCGTGGCATGAAAGGCATTTACCAGATGGTGCGGCAGCTTTGCGATAAAGCCAACGGTGTCGGAAAGAACCACATCCAGGTTATCGGATACCGTCAGCTGACGGGAGGTGGTATCCAGCGTATCAAACAGCCGGTTGTTTGCTGGAATTCCCGCATTGGTCAGCCGGTTCAGCAGCGTGGATTTTCCGGCGTTTGTATAGCCCACGATGGCAACCACGGGAATGGAGTTTTTAATCCGCCGCTCCCGCTGGACGCTGCGCACCTGGCGCACCTGCTCCAGCTCTGCCTCCAGGCGGGTAATCCGCTCCCGGATAATACGGCGGTCGGTTTCCAGCTTGGTTTCGCCGGGGCCGCGGGTGCCAATGCCGCCGCCCTGCCGGGACAGGCTGGTGCCCATCCCCGAAAGCCGGGGCAGCAGATATTTGTTCTGCGCCAGCTCCACCTGCAAGCGTCCCTCTTTGGTTTTGGCGCGCTGGGCAAAGATATCCAGGATCAGCGCACTGCGATCCAGCACGGGGACACCGATGATTTCTTCCAACGCTCGGATATTTCCCGGGGAAAGCTCATTATCAAAGATCACCATGGTGGACTCGGTGGCCTGAACCAGCATTCTGACCTCCTGCGCCTTTCCCTCACCGATAAAGCTGTGAGCATCCGGGGTATGGCGGTTCTGCAAGACCTTCGCCGTGCAGAAGCCTCCCGCAGTCTCCAGCAGTGCCTCCAGCTCCTCCAGGGTTTCGTCGGTAGCGGTCTGCTCTTTTGTGAAGCAGTCGGCGTTCAGGCCGACCAGCACCGCCCGATCCTGGGTTTTTATTCTTTCATCCAATTCCATATAACCCTCCATCAAATCGGGTATACCGCAGTCAGTATACCACATTTTGAGTGGTGCGGACAAGGGAACCTCTGAATAAATCGTCTGCGGCTGTGAGCGGATCTTTTTCGCCCACTCTTCGGTACCGAAAACGGGGAATACATACAGTATTCCGCCGTTTTCGATACCTCGATTGGCCCAAAAATCTCTCGCTCACAGCTCTTGCCGATTTAATCAGAGCTTCCCTAGAAAAAAGTACAAAAAATCCGCACCACGTTGCCGTAGTGCGGACTTTGAATCTTACTTCAGGCCAAAACGCTTGTTGAAGCGATCAACACGTCCACCGGTGTCAACCAGCTTCTGCTTGCCGGTATAGAAAGGGTGGCACTTGGAGCAGATTTCAACACGAATGTCCTTCTTGGTGGAGCCAGTCGTAAAGACATTGCCACAGGCACAGCGGATCGTGGTCTGTTCGTATTTGGGGTGGATACCTTCCTTCATTTCGTTCACCTCTTTCTTATCATCTAAAGGGCATAAAGCCCCGGCAATCTTTTAATCGCCTGGATATAGTATCACATTGCGATGCGGATTGCAAGTGTTTTTTTCAAAAAATCTATCTTTTTCTCAAAATGCCCAGTTGCCGCCGCGGAAGATCGGCACCACTCGGCCATCGGCGCAGGTCGCGTCGATATTCATGGTGTCACAGCCGATCATAAAGTCCTCGTGGATCATGGAATCATTGACGCCCAGGGCGCGGCATTCATCCAGAGTCTTGTTGTGAAAATCCTTGATGGTATCAGCAAAACCCATGCCAAGCGCCAGGTGGCAGGCGGCGTTCTCGTCGAACAGCGTATTGTAGAACAGGATGCCGCTCTGGGCAATGGGGCTTGCCTGGGGAACCAGGGCGCACTCACCCAGATAGGCAGCGCCCTCGTCCATTTCGATCATCTTCTTCAGCAGCTCTTCGCCCTTCTCCGCGTGAACCTCCACTGCTTTGCCGTCTTCAAAGCGGATGGAGAAATTCTCGATCAGCTGGCCCTGGTAGGACAGCGGCTTCGTAGCATACACAATGCCCTCCGCCTCGCCCCGCTTGGGGGAGATAAAGCACTCCTCGGTGGGGATATTGGGATTGAAATAGATATTTTGCAGGCTGGTCTCTCCGCCGCCGCAGAACTGAGCCTCATCGATCATGCCCACGGTAAAATCGGTGCCGTTCTCAGCGGTATAGTGCAGGGAGCGGATGTTCAGGCTGTTCAGATACCTGCACCTTTCGGCCAGATCCTTGTTGTGGGCATCCCAGGCGGCGATGGGATCGTCGGTGACCCGGGAGGTGTACAGGATGCTCTCCCACAGCTTTTCGATGGCAGTGCTGGTTCTCTCGCCGGGGAATACCTTCTTCGCCCAGGCCGCACCGGGAACAGCAGCGATACACCACTGCTCCTTGTTCTCCCGGCGGTCAAAGTAAGGCTTCAGGATGGGATAGGCCATCCGCTGTGCCTTGGAGAATTTCTCCATATTCATGCCCTTCATTCCATCGGGATCCTCGGAAATCAGCATGATCCGCACAGGAATCACATCGCAGTAATATTCCTGCCGCGCCTTCTCCCATTCCTTCACCGTGCCTAGGCTCTTAATGGTGCGATGGCGGCAGTGAATCTTATTCAGGGGCTGGTAGCTCCACTGTACCGTAACCTCACTGGCCCCGGCCTTATAGGCCTCCTCCACCACCATCTGAACAAATTCAGGCTGATCCAGGTCGGCATAGACATTGACGACCTGCCCCTTCTGCACATTCGCGCCACAGCGGACGATCAGATTTGCATATTTGCGAAGAATCGTTTTCTTCATAACGTTTACTCCTTTTTTTGAACTGAATGTATCCTATCAGATTTTTTATCAAAGGTCAATCATCTTATTTTAAACCATAATGCGCCTTGATATTCTTATTACATACGACCTTCCCCTTTACGCGGATGGCGTGAACCGCTGCAAATAAATCCTGCTCATTGATCGTCTCGCCGATCATAAGCACACCATAGCCGGTGATCGCCATCGCGTGAGCGCTGCGCAGCGCCGCCTCGATATCCCGCTTCTCCAGGCACAAAACACCGATGAACCAGCAGTCGCTGCTTTGCCTTCCAATTTCAGAATTCTTTTCAATGATTCTGTCAAGGGTACTGCGGTGCTTTTGCAAGCTTTCGCGAAGCGCCTGGTTGATAAAATCGCTTCTGTTTGAAAAATAGCCATTATCCACCAGCAAATCAATCCCGGAAAGGGTCGAAGCATTGATATTTACGGAAACCTTTTCGGAAAGATGTTCATTCCCCACACTGCTCCCTCTCTTAATATTATATTTATGCTCCAATTGGAGCATAAATATAATACAGCCAAAAACAAAGCTTGTCAAGCACATTCTTCAAATCGGGATGTTGCATTTCAATATGAAATAATGTATAATGTGTAACAACGTTATAATCCTGACACAGAAAGGACGGCGCAATATGCTGAGCAAACAGGAATTTCGCCAGCTTTTAAGCGGAGGCCCCTGCCTGCTGGACGGAGCCACCGGCTCTAATCTGCTGCTTGCCGGAATGCCCAAGGGCTGCTGTACCGAAAAATGGGTGCTGGAAAATCCGGGAGCCATTCTCCGCCTGCAGCGCCAGTACCGCGAGGCCGGCTCCCAGATCATCTACGCCCCCACATTCCAGGCGCAGCCCATTGCCCTTGAAAAGGAGGGCCTGGCGCAGCAAACCGAAAAAATCAACGCATCGCTGATTGCGCTGACCCGTCAGGCGGCTCCCGGCTGCCTGGTTGCGGGCGACATTGCCACGCTGGCCGCGCATCTGGAAAGCTGGAACCCGGATTGCTTCGATGTGATGGTAGAGAATTACCGGCGGCAGATTCGCGGCCTTATAGACGGCGGGGCAGACCTGCTGGTGGGCGAAACGCTGCTGTATCCCCAGGAGGCGGAGGCAATTTTGACGGCGGCGGAGTTGGAAAGCGCCGGTGCGGTGATGTTCTCCTTTACCATGCAGCCGGACGGCTCTCTGTTTTCTGGGACGGATGCCGGGAGGGTATTGCATGAGCTGGAGGAAGCGGGCGCTGACGCGGTGGGCTTTAACTGTGTGGCCGCCGACATGATGACCCCGCACCTCGTCAGCAAGCTGAGAAGGTACACCTCCCTGCCCCTGATCTGCAAGCCCAATGCGGGAAACCCGGTGATCAACAAGGACGGCATTGCCGAGTATGACCTGTCCGCCGACGCCTTTGCAGCAATTATGAAGCAATGCGCAGACAACGGCGCCCGTCTGCTGGGCGGCTGCTGCGGCACCGACCCCAGCTTTATCGCGGCATTGAAGCAGGCGCTGGCCTGATGCGAATAAAAAAGGAGAGAGCAACATGGAAAATAGGATTCACCTATACGTCACCAAGAAAAACGCCTTCACCTGGCTGACGGCAATCTGCCTTGTCTACTCCATCGTGGCAAGGATTGTCGTCTTTGGCTTCACCAAGCATGCCGGAACTGTCGGGTTCTGGGGGCAGATCGTCCTCCCCATTGCGGCAACGGTGCTGTATCTGATCATCATCCTCACCGACGGAGAGGAATGCTTCTACAAGACCACCATCCCTGTGGGCATGATGGCGCTGTACGGCGGCATCTGCGTCACAAACGCCGTTCAGGGCAAGCTCTACATCGGTCTTTTCTTTACCTCTTTGATTTTCCTCACCCTTGTCTACGGCGAGATCGCCTCTGGCAGCCGGCAGAAGATGGTGTGGTGCCTGCCCATCCTCATGCTGGCCACACTGGCGACGGTGCTTTATAACAACCGCACGCCCCTGCTGGAGCGCAACTGGGATGTTCTGGTGCGGATCCATGCGGATATCGTCGTGCTGGTGGCCTGCATTCTGATGTCCTTCGGCATTCGGGTGCATCCCACCGGGCAGTATCACCGCCGCTGGGGCGACCGCAGCGACGGGAGAAAAATCCGCACCCTGGCTCCCATGGATCAGGTCTCCCCGTACATCATGGTCTCCCGCAACACCTCCACCAACTCCTTTGAGCAGGCCTTTGAAATCACCAACGTGGATCGCTACATCCGCCAGAAGCGTCGGGAGGGGCTGACCAATTTCGGCATCATGCATGTGTTCCTGGCCTGCTACTGCCGCACGGTGGCCAAATACCCCGGCCTGAACCGTTTTATCTCCGGCCAGAAGGTGTATTCCAGAGGCGAGGATATCCAGTTCTGCCTGACCATCAAAAAGGAAATGAGCACCAAATCCCCGGAGACCATCATCAAGGCTCACCTCTCCCCCAGAGACACCGTATATGACGTCTACAACAAGGTGAACGCGGAAATCGACAAAGCCAAGGAGGCCCCCCTGGATTCCAGCTTTGACAACACCGCCCATGCGCTGATGCTGATCCCCGGCGTATTCCTGAAGCTTCTGGTGTGGCTCCTGAAAACGTTGGATTACTTCGGCATGCTTCCCAAATTCCTGCTTGAGGTCAGTCCGTTCCATGGCAGCATTTTCTTTACCTCCATGGGAAGCCTGGGCATTCCGCCCATTTACCATCACCTGTACGATTTCGGCAATATGCCCGTATTCGGCTCCTTTGGCTGCAAGCGCAAGGCCATTGAGGTATTGGAGGACGGCACGGTGGTTCAGAAGAAGTATGTCGACTTCAAATTCACCATGGACGAGCGGATCGTGGACGGCTACTATTACGCCACGTTCTTCAAGCATTTCCGCCGCCTGATCGCCAACCCCGAGCAGCTGGATACGCCGCCCGAGGAAGTCCGCGCCGACATCGACTGAGGCGGCCCATATGCTGGATTCCATTTTGGCTGCCCTCTCCCCGGAAAATCCCTGGCGGGCAGAGGTGCGGTACTTTGATACCATCACCTCCACAAACGATGTTTTGAAGCGCATGGCCGCCCAGGGCGCGCCGGAGGGTACAAGCCTCATCGCCGGAAGCCAGTCTGGGGGACGGGGCCGGATGGGCCGGAGCTTCCTCTCCCCGCCGGAGGCGGGCGTTTACATGAGCGTTCTGCTTCGCCCCGGCTGTATGCCGCTGGAATTAATGCACCTGACCTGCGCCGCCGGGTGCGCCGCCTGCGATGCCATCGAGCAGGTGGTGGGGCTTCGCCCCGGCATCAAGTGGACGAATGACATTGTTTACGACGGGTGGAAGCTTGCGGGAATTCTGGTGGAGATGGGGCTTGCCAGCAACGGCTCCGTCAGCCATGCCGTCATCGGCATCGGCATCAACTGCAACCAGGATGCGCAGGATTTTCCCCCCGATCTGCGCTCCTTTGCCGGTTCCCTGAAAATGGCTGCCGGGAAGCAGGTCAACCGCGCAGTCGTCGCCGCCAGAATGCTGGATGCCTTTGCACAAATGAACCGGCAGCTGCTGAGCGGGAAACAGGCCATTCTGGAGCAATATTGCCGCGACTGCATCACCATCGGAAAAGAGGTTCGCGTGATGCGCGGCCAGGAGTCGAGCGCCGGACTGGCCCTTTCCGTGGACGAAGCCGGTGCGCTGGTGGTACGTTACGCCGACGGGACTGTTGAGCACGTCAATTCCGGCGAGGTCAGTGTGCGGGGCCTTTACGGCTACGTGTGATCAGAAAATCTTTTTTACAATTTGGATGTTGCTTTTTTCGCGCTGATTGGGTATACTATACTCACTCAAAAGAACGATAAGGAGGTTCTTACAATGAAAAAGTTCAATACCTTTATGAAGGTCATTTCCGCTCTGGCCGCTGCCGTTGGTACTGTCTACATCGTCGCAACCTACGGCGACAAGATCGTCGCCTGGGCCAAGCAGCTGATGGGCTGCCGCTCCGCTACGGCCACGTTCCACTTCACCACCTCCACCGAGCCTGAGGCGACCCCCGAGGCCCCCGCAGAACCGCAGGCCGAGGAGGCCGAGGCCGCTCCCGCCCAGGAAGCCGCGCCTGCCGCCGGGCAGACCGAGGGTGAAACCACCCCCGTTGCCAACGAAGAGGATTTCGAGGGCTGATTTTTTTAAATGCAACAGGAGGCTGCCAAAATCGCAGCCTCCTGTCTTTTACCTCAGCGCTGTTAATTGTGTTAAAAATCCCTGAGGATGTGCTCCAGCATATCAACGCACTGCTCCATGTCCTCCACCGGGATAAATTCAAACCGGCCATGGTAGTTTTCGCCGCCGGTGCACAGATTGGGGCACAGCAGCCCTTCGTAGGACAGTCTCGCCCCGTCCGTGCCGCCGCGGATGGGAACCTCTCTGGGCTGCATTCCGGCTGCGCCCATGGCAGCCTTTGCCCGGTCAACGATCTCCATATGGGGCAGGATGCACTGCTTCATATTGTAGTAGCTGTCCTTGATGGTAAGCTCTACCGTGCCTGCGCCGTATTTGGCATTCAGGAAATCGGCAGCGGCGGTCATAACCGCCTTTTGGGCATTGAGCTTATCCAGATCGTGATCCCGCAGGATATATTCCAGGCTGCTCTGCTCCACCTCGCCCTCCATATGGGTCAGGTGTATGAAGCCCTCGTAGCCTTCGGTGTATTCCGGCTTCCATGCTGCCGGGAGCATGGCCTGAAATTCCATGGCAAGATACATGGCGTTTACCATCTTGCCCTTGGCAGAGCCCGGATGGATGTTCAGGCCATGGAATACCGCTCTGGCGCTGGCAGCGTTGAAATTCTCGTATTCGATCTCCCCCACCGTACCGCCGTCGGCTGTATAGGCATAATCCGCGCCGAAGCCCTTTATATCAAATAGATCCGCTCCCCTGCCGATCTCCTCGTCGGGGGTGAAGCCGATTTTCAGCGTGGCGTGTCTGCCGCCGTTTTCGATCAGGCGCTGGGCCGCCGTGAGGATTTCGGCAACGCCCGCCTTATCGTCCGCCCCTAGCAGCGTGGTGCCGTCGGTGACAATCAGATGCTTTCCGCGGCTGTTTTTCAGAATGGGATAGTCGGATTCCCGCAGGTAAATGCCCTGCTCCTCATTCAGAAGGATGTCCGTTCCGTCGTAGGGAACGATCCTGGCCCGGATATTGGTGCCGGAGGCATCCGGGGAGGTATCCATGTGGGCAATCAGGCCGATGGTCGGAAGGCCCTGGTCTCCGGGGACGGTTCCGTAAACATAGCCATGCGCATCCATATGCGCGTCCGCAATGCCCATCTTGAGCATGTCGTTTACGATGCACTGCCCCAGCAGCTTTTGCTTGGCGGTAGAGGGGCAGCTTTCCGAGGCCTCGTCGGACTGGGTATCAAAGGCAACATAGCGCAAAAAGCGCTCAACAACAGATTCCATGTGAACACTCCTTATGAATCGAGCCGCCGCGAAAATGCGGCGGCTCGGAAATTGGGAACAATTACTTTTTGGCGGCGTTGACCAGCTCAGCGGTATCCTGGGCGATCATCAGCTCTTCGTTGGTGGGGATCACCCATACCTGAACGGCGGAATCGTCGGTGGAAATCTTCATCTCCTGGCCGCGAAGCTTGTTCTTTTCAGCGTCGATCTTCACGCCCATGAAGCTCAGGTAGGAGCAGATGGCCGCGCGGGCGTCGGCATCGTTCTCGCCCACACCGGCGGTAAAGGTCAGCAGGTCGATGCCGTTCAGAGCGGCGGTGTAAGCGCCCACATACTTGGCGACCTCATAGTAGAACTTCTCCAGCGCCAGCTTGCAGTCCTCGTTGCCGGACTCAGCACCGGCGGTCAGGTCACGGAAGTCAGAGGAAACGCCGGACAGCGCCAGCACGCCGGACTTCTTATTCAGCATGGTCAGGCAGTCGTCCACGCTCATGCCGTACTTGTTGCAGATGAACTGCACCACGCAAGGATCAATGTCGCCGGAGCGGGTGCCCATGGGGACACCGGCTAGAGGAGACAGGCCCATGGAGGTATCCTGGCACTTGCCGTCCTTCACGGCGGACAGGGAGGAACCGTTGCCCAGATGGCAGTTGACCATCTTGAAGTTCTTGGTGCCCATCAGCTCGGCAGCGCGGCGGGCAATATACTTATGAGAGGTGCCGTGGAAGCCGTAGCGGCGGATGTCGTCGTTCTTGTAATACTCGGTGGGGATGGCATAGCGGTAGGCCTTGGGGGGCATGGTCATGTGGAAGGCGGTATCGAATACGGCCACCTGGGGCGTATTGGGCATGACCGCCTGGCAGGCGCGGATGCCCATCAGGTTGGCAGGGTTATGCAGGGGGCCAAGGGGAATGCACTCCTCGATTGCCTTGATGCAGGCGTCGTCGATGATGCAGGAGTCGGAGAACTTCATGCCGCCATGGAGCACGCGATGGCCGACCGCGTCGATCTCATCCACGGACTTGATCACGCCGTCCACCGGGTCGACCAGGATCTGCAGGACAGCCTCGATGGCCTCGGAATGGGTGGGCATGGGGATATCCTTGACCACCTTCTTGTCGCCGACCTTGTGGGTCAGGCGGCCGTCAATGTAAATACGCTCACACAGGCCCTTGGCGGATACATCGCCGGTCTCCGGGTTCATCAGCTGATACTTCAGCGAGGAGCTGCCGGCATTGATAACCAGAACATTCATTGGAATTGCCTCCTAAATAATTTAGTATTACATTTTTACGGAAAATATGGTATAATTTCCATGGCTTCGAATATTATAGTCTATTTTTCCCTTTTTCTCAACCCCCAAAGAGAAATTTTTTACAGAAGGAGCGTCTCGTTATGAAAACCGTCGGCATTATCTGCGAATATAATCCGTTTCATAACGGGCACCTGCGGCAATTTCAGCTGATTTGGGAAAAATATGGCAGGGACTGCACGATCATTTGCCTGATGAGCGGGAATTTCATCCAGCGGGGCGCACCCGCGATCATTGATAAAAGCATTCGCGCCCAGGCAGCCGTCCGTGCTGGGGCTGATCTGGTGCTGGAGCTGCCGCCCACGGTTGCCCTCTCCTCGGCGGAAGGGTTTGCCATGGGTGGGACGGCGATCCTCAGCCGGTGCTGCGACGCGCTCTGCTTCGGCACGGAGTCCATGGAGCGGGACGACCTGATACAGGCGGCCCGGGCGCTGTGCTCCCCTGCCTTTCCGCCGCTGCTGCGGGAGGCTCTTTCCGTCGGCTGCTCCTTCCCTGCCGCCCGGCAGAGGGCGCTACAGCAGATGGGGATTGCGCAGCCGCTTTCCAATCCCAATGACATTCTCGGCGTGGAATACGTAAGGGCAATGCTGACCCAGAAAAGCCCCATGGAGCCGTTCCCCATTCACAGGACAGGCGACTATCATGCAGCGGACACCGTGCCGGATGCCCCCTCGGCAACCGCCGTGCGCGGGCAGCTACTTTCCGGCGGGGCCTGGCATGCCTGCGTGCCTCCCTGCACCGCCGCGCTGCTGGAAAACGCGCCGCTGCACACCCTGCAGGCCGGAGAGCGGGCGATTGTGGCAAAGCTGCGCACCATGACGGAGGACGAATTTGCGCAGCTTCCCTACGGCTCTGAGGGCCTGTGGCGCAAGCTGATGAAGGCCTGCCGGACATGCCCTGACCTTTCGTCCATCATCGACGCGACCAAATCCAAGCGTTATACCCGCACAAGGATCGACCGCATAATCCTGTGCGCCTTCCTGGGCCTGACCGAGGCGGACATTGGAACCGTCCCGGACACGATCCGTGTTCTCGCCTTTACCGACCGGGGCCGCGCCGTGCTGCGCACCCACCCGGAATTTCGCAACGCAGGCGAGGATGTCACCCCGGAGGAAATACGCCTTGGCAGCCTGTACGGCCTATTCTGCCTGTCCGGGATCGAGCCGCCGAATGCGGAGAAAAAAAGACGTGTTTTTTATTTGAAGGAGTCGGAATGAAAAAAGAGATATCCCTGCGCTCCTGCGCAGTTGCCTTTCTGAGCGCCGGTTTTCTGGCATTCGGAATGTACAATATTCACGCGGTTGCCAACATTACCGAAGGAGGTGTGTTGGGCGCGGTGCTGCTGTTTCAGCACTGGTTCGGCCTCTCCCCCGCCGTGTCCAACTTGATCCTGAACTCCCTGTGCTATCTTTTCGGCTGGAAAACCTTTGGAAAATCCTTCGTGGCCTATTCCGCCATGGCCGCGCTGGGATACTCCGCCGTATACTTTCTGTGTGAGCAGTTTCCGCCGCTGTACCCGCAGATTGCCGACATGCCTCTGGCAGCATCCATTGTTGGCAGTATTTTTGTGGGTGTGGGCAGCGGCGTCTGTGTGCGGGTGGGCGGAGCCACCAGCGGCGACGACGCCCTGGCCATGAGTTTATCCAAGGTGACAAGGGTTCCAATTCAGTGGATCTATCTTGCCAGCGATTTAGCAGTCCTTGCCCTGTCGCTGAGCTACATTCCCCTGCGCCGGATCGCCTATTCCCTTTTAACGGTGGTTCTGTCGGGTCAAATCATCGGGCTGCTGCAAAGAAAAGGCAAAGAAACCGCTGAATAAATCCTCCCCAGCCGGTCTTGCCGATTTATTCAGCGATTCCCATACGCAAAATACCAGCCGCATTCCCCGCTTCTTACGGTGGAATACGGCTGGTATTTCATTTACAGGTGCAGTACCCGATCCTTGATCTCCTGGGTACGGCCCTGATTCCAGTATTGGGTACCGATGTAGCCGCAGGTGCGGCGGGCGACGTTCATCTTGCTCTGATCCCGGTTGCCGCACTGGGGGCAGACCCAGACGAGCTTGTTCTCGTCCTCCTGAATTTCAATCTCTCCGTCGTAGCCGCAAATCTGGCAGTAGTCAGACTTGGTATTCAGCTCGGCATACATGATGTTCTCGTAAATGAATTGCATCAGCTCCAGCACGGCGTCGATGTTCTGCTGCATGTTGGGCACCTCCACATAGCTGATCGCGCCGCCGGGCGACAGCTGCTGGAACTCCGCCTCAAAGCGCAGCTTGGTAAAGGCGTCGATTTTCTCCGTCACATGCACATGGTAGGAATTGGTGATATAGCTCTTGTCCGTGATGCCGGGGATCATGCCGAAGCGCTTTTGCAGGCACTTGGCGAACTTATAGGTGGTGGATTCCAGCGGCGTACCGTACAGGGAATAGTCAATATTCTCCGCCGTCTTCCATTCCAGGCACTTGTCGTTCATCTTCTGCATGACAGACAGGGCAAAGGGCTTTGCCTCAGCGTCGGTGTGGGACTTGCCGGTCATATACTTGACGCACTCATACAGGCCCGCGTAGCCCAGAGAAATGGTGGAGTAGCCGCCGTAGAGGAGCTTATCGATGGGTTCTCCCTTTTGCAGTCTGGCCAGAGCGCCATACTGCCACAGGATGGGAGCCGCATCGGAGAGCGTTCCCTTCAGGCGTTCGTGGCGGCACTGCAGGGCCTTGTGGCACAGCTCCAGCCGCTCTTCAAAAATCTCCCAGAATTTGGCCATATCCCTGCCGGAGGACAGGGCCACATCCACCAGGTTCAGGGTGACGACGCCCTGATTAAACCGGCCGTAGTACTTGGGCTTTCCCGGCTCGTAGTTCTTGGCTCTCGCCACATTGTCCCAGCCGTTGCCGGAACGATCCGGGGTCAGGAAGCTGCGGCAGCCCATGCAGGTATACACATCGCCGTGGCCCGGAGTCTCTCCCTTGGACAGCTTGTACTCCCGCATCTTCTTTTCGCTGATATAGTCCGGCACCATCCGCTTGGCGGTGCACTGGGCGGCCAGCTTGGTCAGATACCAGTAGGGCGTTCCCTCCCGGATGTTTTCCTCCTCCAGCACGTAAATCAGCTTGGGGAAAGCGGGGGTGATCCACACGCCCTTTTCATTTTTCACGCCCTCGTAGCGCTGGCGCAGGGTCTCCTCGATGATCATGGCCAGGTCTTTCTTTTCCTGCTCGTTTCTGGCCTCGTTGAGGTACATGAACACGGTGATAAAGGGGGCCTGTCCGTTGGTGGTCATCAGGGTGACCACCTGATACTGGATGGTCTGCACACCCCGGCGCACCTCATCGCGCAGACGATCCTCCACCACTTTGGAGATCGCTTCCTCAGAGGCGGTCACGCCGAAGGTCTCCATCTCCTTCTGCACGCTTTTGCGGATCTTCTCCCGGCTGATCTGCACGAATGGCGCCAGATGGGTCAGGGAAATGGACTGGCCGCCATACTGGTTGGAGGCCACCTGGGCAATGATCTGGGTGGCAATGTTGCAGGCAGTGGAGAAAGAATGGGGCTTTTCAATCAGGGTGCCGGAGATCACGGTGCCGTTTTGCAGCATGTCCTCCAGGTTGACCAGATCGCAGTTGTGCATGTGCTGGGCATAATAGTCAGAATCATGAAAATGAATAATACCGCTCTCATGGGCAGCCACGATCTCCGGGGGCAGCAGAATACGGTTGGTAATGTCCTTGGAGACCTCGCCCGCCATATAGTCACGCTGCACGGCGTTGACAGTGGGGTTCTTATTGGCATTCTCTTGCTTGACCTCTTCATTGTTGCATTCGATCAGGCTGAGAATGCGGTCGTCTGTGGTATTGGACTGGCGGAGCAGACTGCGGGTATAGCGATAGGTGATATACTCCTTGGCAACTTCAAAAGCGCCATGCGCCATAATGGATTTTTCTACCAGGTCCTGAATTTCCTCCACGGAAGGGCTGCGTCCCATTTCTTCGCAGGCAACCTCCACGCGCTCGGAAATCCGCTGAATCTGAAGCGGGGTCAGGCGGACCTTTTCATCGGCCGCCGCGTTGGCCTTGGTCACGGCGGTATTGATCTTCCGAATATCAAAGTCGGCTTCAGTTCCGTTTCTCTTGATAATTTTCATGCAGAGTTCCTCCTTTCACACGAGTGCATGCTGACGTGTACGGGTCACATTATATACTAGATATTGTGGTTTTGTCAATAGGCAGGCACAAAATATAGTATTATGTCCAATTCAAGTCAAAAAGTATCGAAATGGATTTTTTGAAATTCACCCGCCTGCGCGGGAGAATGTTCGGTTTTTTCTGATCCATATAAAAGAACTGATTGAAAACCGGCAAAGAATATAGTATAATTAAATGAAGCGGTCTTTACATAATTCGGCTCAATCTTCCTCGAAAAATGAAAGGAGTTTTTATGAAAAAAACTTTTGGCAAGCTCCCTGACGGCAGAGAAACTTTTTTGTACACCATTTCCGGCGGCGGGATCACAGCCACCGTATCGGATCTGGGGGCCACGCTTGTGAATGTATATGTCCCCGACGCAGACGGCAGCTGCGTGGATGTGGCGCTGGGCTATGACGACGCTGCCGGTTATTTGAACGGCACCAGCTTCCTGGGCGCGATTGTTGGCCGCAGCGCCAACCGCATCAAGGGCAGCTCTTTCTCCCTCGGCGGACGCACCTATACCCTGGAGCCAAACGAGAACGCCAACAACCTCCATTCCGGCCCGGATTTCTACCACACTCGGATGTGGGAGGTGACCGCCCAGTCGGACAGCGCCGTATCCTTCCACCTGGAAAGCCCCAACGGCGACCAGGGCTACCCCGGCAATGCCTCCATCGACGTGACCTATCGTCTGGACGAGCAGGGCGGGCTGCACATCATCTACGACGCGGTCAGCGACCACGATACCATTTTTAATCTGACCAATCACAGCTATTTCAATCTGGCCGGCCAGAGCAGCACCGGCACGGCCATGGATCAGGTGCTCATGCTCCCGGCGCGGGTATTTGCCGTCGCGGACGCTCAGAGCGTTCCCACCGGCGAAATGCGCAGCGTTGAGGGGACACCTATGGACTTCCGCACCCCGAAGGCCATCGGGCGAGACATCGGCCAGGATTACGAGCCGCTGAACCTGCAGGGCGGCTACGACCACAATTTTGAGGTTTTCTGCAATCCCTGCGCCGTGCTGTCCGATCCCGTATCCGGCAGAACCATGGCGGTGTACACCGACTTGCCCGGCATTCAGTTCTATGCCGCCAATTTCCTGGAGGAAACCGGCAAGGGCGGTGTTGTCTATGGCAAGCGCAGCGGCGTAGCGCTGGAGACCCAGTTCTATCCCGATTCCATCCATCACCCCGAGTGGGCGCAGCCGGTGACCAAGACCGGCGAAAAATACCACACCGAAACCGTATATCGTTTCTCCTGCTGATGCCTTCACCCCGCTGCCCATGTCGCAGCGGGGTGATTTTTCTCCCCGAAAGCAGAAGTGCACAGGAAGCAGTCCCATGCATAAACTGTCTTATAAGCGGTTGCAGCTTATGCAAACACGTTTTCAGGAGGGATTCCCATGTCAGATCAATGCCAAGACACCCTGCGCTGTGATCCGGGAGATCTGCGCCAGGCCATGTCGATCCACACCCGAAAAATCACGGATTCCTGCCGTGACAAGGATTGCATCGAGGATTTGCCCGTCTATTTGACCGTCTCCTCTCAGGCGCTTCTGGACAGCAGCGCCGGAACCAGAGTGCGGTGTGCGGAGCTGATCAGTACCTACATTGATGTGGAGCCGGTGGCCTTTGACCGAAACCACTACTGCATCGACGTCACGTTCTACTATCGGATCATTGCAGACACGGTGGTGGGCGCTTCCCGTCCGGCCGCCCTGTCCGGCCTGGCTGTCTTTTCCAAACGGGCAGTGCTGTGCGGCGAGGACAGCTGCGCGCACATCTACCGCAGCGACACCCGCATCAACGGCCCCGACGGCCTGACCCGAAGCTATGCCAACCGCCCCACCGCCGTGGTGGAGGTGCTCGATCCCATGGTACTTGGCTCCAGAGTACGGGAGCTGTGTGACTGCCGGTGCAAGGACTCCGCGCCCCTGCAAGCCCCGGAAGCTGTGCGAAACATGTTTGACGAGGAGCTTTGCCTGAATCCTGAGAAGCGCAGACTCTTCGTCACCCTGGGCCAATTCTCCATCATCCGCCTGGAGCGGGACGCTCAGCTGATCGTACCCGTGATGGATTACAGCATCCCCACCAAGGAATGCTGCGATAACCCCGGCTGCACGGAGGATCCCTGCGAAATGTTCAGCCGAATCCCCTTCCCCGCCTCTCAGTTCACACCGAAGGGCTGCGACAGCAAAAAGGACGGAACCTGCTGTAGCGGAGGAGAAAACGGATAAAAAAAGTACCGGGGCGGCAATTCCCCGCCCCGGAATCGTACCTGTAAGGGTCGCCGGTCCGGCGACCCTTACGCCATTTATAGTAATCCACTAAGGAACCGCTAAATCGATTTTTGATTGCGTTGTGCACGATTTTCCGGGATTACGATCATTGACAATCCTCTTCAAATCTGCTTAGAAACAAAATGTATCATTTCTTTTCGTGGCTCAAGGATATATGGTATCAACTCCAAAGGATACACTTTCGTACCCTTTCTTAAATCTTCCAGTGGAACCCAACAGAAATCCAAATCAATTCTTTCATTATCCAGCTCATCAT
The DNA here is from genome assembly GCA_934565795.1 of uncultured Oscillospiraceae bacterium. Lineage (GTDB taxonomy): Bacteria > Bacillota > Clostridia > Oscillospirales > Oscillospiraceae > Faecousia. The sequence goes on along the minus strand of CAKTIM010000002.1, from coordinate 91,124 downwards.
ATCCATGGAACACACCATCTAGCGGAATATTATCATCCACCAAATGTACATGATAGTATAAGCATATCTGATGACAGTGCCTTTTCCCCCATGGAAAATAAATTTCTCCGATTGCTAACGGATTATCTACCTCTATTTCAGCATGAAGCTCTTCTTCAAATTCACGTTTAAGCGTTTCCATGCTTATTTCCATAGCTGCAACATGCCCACCGATGATTGCATAATCATCATTTTTCGGTCGCTGCAACAAGATTTTTCCGTTATGTATCAATATACCACCGACTCTGTAAGAAAAAAAGAAGTCATCATTTTTAAATAAAATATCCACTTAGCCGCCTCCAACCTGCACCTTGTCTTTGCGTCGTCCATCCTATTTTCTATATTCAAAGGTTCCATAGATTTCCGGCAATCGTCGGTTTGCTCTTAATTGGGCGCTTTCCCAAGGTATTTCGCTTGCAATTGAAGAACAGCATCACAAATACGGTCTGATCATTTCCCAATTGGCTTCCACCGTTAAATTGCCGTCAACCGTCACAAGTGGACAAGCAAGCTGCTTCTGCCACTGGTCGTGCATCGCCTTGCTGCGCATATGGATATCCCCATCATCATAATCGGATGCCCAACGAATAAATTTCTCGTGATGCGCATACATATCGCCATCCGGGTCAAGCCGGCTGCCAAAGCGAGCCCTTTCCCTTGCCCGAAGTCGGGCAATTCTCACCGCTGTCGCCGTTTCCACCCGAATTGCCAGCGTAAACAGCGGAATAAGCTCGTCCCCCCAATCCACGAGGGAGCCCGAAATCACCACTTTTTTCTGGGTCGCAATGTCACGCCGCATCAATGCCAGCCGTTCCGAAATTGGCCGACTGGTGGTGTATTGGGGATCCGTTGGCATCCAATAATAGTCGTCTGTGTCCATAAAAAGGCAGTCCATTTGGTCGGCAATAAATCTGCCAAGCGTTGATGTGCCGGAGCCAGACGCTCCAAAAAGATGTATGACACACTGCTCCATTCTACCCTCCTGATGCTCCGTCCAACAGCCAACAAGGGCACCGCTTGAAAAAATCGAAGCGGTGCCCTGTTGATCAAAACGGTTACATATCCACGTCCACATTGGGCATCTGCTTTGCCCGCTGCTCCTGGGACTCGGTGACGGCGAGGAATTTCATGCGGGTGTCCTGCACCTCGTGCAGCGCCTGGGAGATGGTCTCCTCAGTGCGGCGCAGGGATTCCTCCATGTATTCATTGCCCGCCTTGCGCAGCTGGTTGATCCGCTCCTGGGTCTGGGCCACCAGCTCCTCGCTGCGCTTCTTGGCTTCCTTGTAAATCTCTTCCTTGGCAATCAGCTCATTGGCCTGGTCGTTCGCCTTGCGCAGGATGCCCTCGGCCTCCCGGCGTGCCTGGCTGATCAGCTCATTGCGGGACTCCACAATGGTACGGGACTGCTTGATCTCTGCGGGAAGCTGAGAAATGATCTCATCCAGCAGATCCAAAACCTTATCCCGCTCCAAAATGCACTTATCAGCGGCAAGCGGCATGGAACGGGCATCCTGCACCATATCGTATAGGGTGCCGATAATATCTTCTGTGCTGTTGTTGCTCATTGTGAATCCTCCATTTTTTTGCAAAGTTTCTCACGGAAATCCGGGATAATCTCCTCCGGCAGGAAGTCTGATAGCTCCGCGCCGTAATTTCCAAGCTCCTTTACCATGCTGGAGCTTAAATACATATACTGGCTGGCGGCGGTCAGGAACATGGTATCCAGCTCCGGGTTGAGCTTGCGGTTGACCAGGGCCATCTGGAACTCATTTTCAAAGTCGGAACCGGCACGCAGTCCCTTCACGATTACGCAACTGCCCCGCCGCCGGGCATAATCCGCCAAAAGCTCATTGGAGCAGTCCACCTCTACATTTGGCAAATCCACCGTCACCCGGCGGATCAGTTCCTCCCGCTCCTCCAGAGTAAACATGGGATTTTTCCCCGCGTTCACCATCACACAAACAATCAGCTTGTCAAAAATATTGGCAGCACGGCGAATGATATTCAGGTGCCCGCTGGTAATTGGATCGAAGCTGCCGGGATAAATGGCTGTTTTCATATTATATCCAACTTTTCCTTAAGGAACCTCCGAATAAATCGTCTGCGGCTGGACAGCGGGCCTTTCGCCCTCACATCGCCAGCGCTTGACAATTTAATCAGCGCCTCCCAAATTTTTACGGTAGAGCGTCAGCAGAATCTTACCGTATTTATAGTCTCTGGAGCGGGTAAAGCCCTGAAATTCCCAGGGAAGCTCCTTGCCCAAAGGGCGTTCTGCAGCTATTATACCATTGGATTGCAAAATGTCAATTTCTGTTATCCTTTTTATGGAATTTTCCAAAAAAACTTCCGCATAGGGCGGGTCAAGGAGGATCAAATCAAACCGCTCCGTGCACCTGCCCAGATAGTCCATATAATCGCTCTGGATCACCGAGGCGTAAGACTCCAAATGGGTCTTTTTCAAATTGGCGCGGATGAGCTGGCAGGCCTCCCGCCTGGAATCCACGAATACGGCCCCGGCGGCTCCTCTGCTGAGTGCCTCGATGCCCAGCTGGCCGGTGCCGCCGAACAGATCCAGCACTCTCGCCCCCGGCAGGTCAAATTGCAGGATGCTGAACAGCGCCTCCTTCACCCGGTCGGTGGTGGGGCGGGTCAGCATACCGTCGGGTGTGAGAAGCTGAGTTCCCTTTGCCTTTCCTGCTATGACACGCATAAAGCGCTCCTTTCCTTAGGGAACCTCTGAATAAATCGTCTGCGGCTGTGATCGGATCTTTTTCGCCCACTCTTCGGTACCGAAAACGGGAAATACATACAGTATTCCGCCGTTTCCGATACCTCGATTGGCCGAAAAATCTCTCGCTCACAGCTCTTGCCGATTTAATCAGAGCTTCCCTCGATCACAAATCATTTCCCTGGTGAAAATGCTGATACACGGCATGGGCCGCATCCTTTGGCAGCAGCCGCTCCAAGTCCGGCAGGGTAGCCTCGCCAATTGCCTTGATGGATTTGAAATGCCGCAGCAGCTCCTGCTTTCGCTTGGGGCCGATGCCCTCAATGCCGTCCAGCTCCGAATAGCGCAGGCGCTTGCTGCGCAGCTGCCGGTGATAGGTGATGGCAAAGCGGTGCGTCTCCTCCTGGATGCTGCCGATCAGTGAAAAAATGGCCTGGTTGGTATCGATGGAGATTTCCTTTCCATCCGTGGTGACCAACGCACGGGTGCGGTGGCGGTCATCCTTTACCATGCCGAACACCGGAAAATCCACCCCCACCTTCTGCAGCGCCTTCAGCGCCGTCTGGGCGTGGGCAATGCCGCCGTCGATCAGCAGCAGCTCCGGCGGAATATCAAAGCCCTTGTCCCCTGCCTTATAATGGACAAACCGACGCTTGACCACCTGATGCATGGAGGCGTAATCATCCTGATTGTCCAATCCCTCCAGTTTGAAACGCTTATAGTCGCTCTTCTTCGGCTTTCCATCCTGAAAGACCACCATGCTGGCCACAATATCCGTGCCGGATATGTTGGAAATATCAAAGGATTCGATTCGCTTCGGCGTGGGAATGTTCAGCATCCTCCCCAGGAGCACCAGGATGGCGTTGGCGCGCTCCTCCTTGTCAGTGACCCGCTTTGCCTCCTCCTCAGCGTTTTTGCAGGCAAGCTCCACCAGTCGGATGTTGTCGCCCCGCTGGGGCACCCGGAGCTTCGCCGTGCGCCCGTACTGCTGCTCGATCAGCTGAGAAAACAGCTCGCCGTCCTCCAGCGGGAACGGGAGCAGCACATGCTTCGGCGCATAGCCCCGGCTGAGATAAAACTGCTTCATCAGACTGGAGACGGCCTCCTCCCGGTCGTCCGGCGTGGGGAATACCTCATACTCCTTGTCCAGTAAATTCCCGTTGCTGAAATGGAGCACGGCAAAGCAGGCCTTCACCTCTGTCTGGCCATAGCCGACCACATCGGTATCCGCCAGCGTTCCGGCAGTCACCAGCTGCTTCTGCCCCAGCGCCTCCACTGCGTTCAGGCGATCCCGCAGGGCGGCGGCCAGCTCAAATTCCAGATTTTCCGCCGCCGCAAGCATCTGCGTCCTGATTTCCTCCGCCGCGCCCTTATAGTTGCCGGAGAGCAGCTGCCTCGCCTGCTCCATGGTCTGACGGTACTCGGTGCAGGTTCTGCCAGGCTGGCACCATCCGGCGCACTGGTTCATGTGATAATTCAGGCAGGGGCGATCCTTGCCCACATCCCGCGGGAACTCCCTGGTGCAGGTTGGAAGCTTCAGCGTCTTTTCAATTGCCTCCATCACATCGTGGGTCACGCCCCGGCTTCCGAACGGGCCGTAGTAATGCGCGCCGTCGTCGGAAATCCTGCTGACCAGCGTTATCCGGGGGTAGACCTCCTTCATGTCCAGGCGGAGGTAGGGGTAGCCCTTGTCGTCCTTCAGCAGGATATTGTACTTGGGCATGTATCGCTTGATCAGCGAGCATTCCAGCACCAGCGCTTCAAATTCGCTGGCCGCTACAATGACGTCAAAATGGTGGATTTTACTCACCATCATCCGGGTCTTGGGCGTATGGGAGGCGGTGTCCTGAAAATACTGGCTGACCCGGTTTTTCAGCTTCTTGGCTTTGCCGACGTAGATCACCTTATCGGTCTTGTCCCGCATGATATAAACGCCGGGGGCATAGGGCAGGGACAGCGCCTTTTCCTTCAGTTCATCAAAGGTCATGTTTTAGCTCCATAAAAAAACCGCCTCCATGCAGCCGTTGGCATCGAGACGGTCATAAGACGGATACTCTGAGCCGCCCAGAAGCGGACGGATCAGAGTATCCAGAGTGAATCAATAAACGTCCCGCTGGAGCAGCTCCTCCAGCGCATTCACAGCTGCCTCGGCATCGGGGCCAACCGCGCTCAGCGTGACCGGCGTGCCGGTGACGATCCCCAGAGACATGATGCCCAGCAAGCTTTTGGCGTTCATTTTTCGGCTTTCGGATTCCAGCCAGATGCTGCTTTCAAACTCGTTGGCCTTCTGCACAAAGTAGGTTGCCTGTCTGTTGTGCAACCCGGATTCGCAGCGCACAACCACTTCTTTGTTGAACATTTCCATAACACTCCTTTACACCACGCCGCTAGCAACGCGATGAATCTGCTTATATAATACCATTTTTACTGAAAATGTCAATTAATTTTCGGGAGTTTTGCACAAATCCATTGATTTTTGTGCAATTTTTCACAATCCTGCTCTTTATAGCAGGATTGCCATGCATCCTTTATGCAAATTCCGCAATGGTCACGCCGTCCTCTCCCTCGCCGTAAACGCCCAGGCGGAAGCTCTTCACGAATTTGTTCCGCTTCAGCGACTGGTGAACCGCCTGCCGCAGCGCGCCGGTGCCCTTGCCGTGAATGATGCGGACGGTGGAGAGCTTGGCGCGCATGGCCTCGTCCATGTACCGATCAAGCACACAGATCGCTTCCACCGTGTCCATGCCCCGCAGGTCGATTTCCGAGGACATGGGCGCCATCTTCATTTCCTTGCCGGAATGAGCCGGGTGGCCGCCCTTTGCCTTGTAGGGATTATCATTTTCAAGCAGGTAGATTTCATCCGCCTTGGCCGTCAGCTTCATAATCCCCGCCTGGAGCTGGTAGGTGCCGTTTTTATTGATGGCCAGCACGCTTGCCTTGATCCCCAGGTTCAGAAGCTCCACGGTATCGCCCACTCTAATCTCCCGGGTGGACTGGGGGCGGGCCGCCTGAGGCTGCTTGGCGCGGATTTTGTCCTCGGTCTCGTTCAGCGCGCGGCGCAGCTCTGCCTGCCGCTGGTTGATGCCAGTGGTGTCGGCGCTGTCCTGCAATTGCTTTCGCAGCGCCTTCAGCTCCTCGGAGGCGATATTGGCGGCGGCACGGGCCTCGTCAATGATCCCCTGGGCCTCCCGCCGGGCAGCCTCCATGGCCTTCTCCTTCTCCTTGCGCAGCTGCTCCTGATACTGCTCGCTCTGCTGCTTGATCCGGGCCGTCTCCTGCTTCAGCTTTTCCGCCTCCATGCGGGCGTTTTCCATCTGCTGCCGTTGCTGCTCCAGCTGGGCCAGGACATCCTCAAAATCCTTGTCGCTCTTGCCCACCAGGTCGCCGGCCTCTTTCAGAATATCCTCTGGCAGGCCAAGCTTTCTGGAAATCGCAAAGGCGTTGGATTTGCCTGGAATGCCGATCAGCAGCTTATAGGTCGGCTGCAACGTCTCCACATCAAATTCACAGGAGGCGTTGATGACCCCCTGGGTACGCATGGCGTAGAGCTTCAGCTCGGCATAGTGGGTGGTCGCCACCACCCGGCTGCCCATTTTGCGGCTGAATTCAATCAGCGCAATGGCCAGCGCCGCACCCTCCGCCGGGTCAGTGCCCGCTCCCAGCTCGTCATACAGCACCAGTGTGCGGTTATCGCACTGCTCCACCACATCCACAATGGTTTTCATGTGGCTGGAAAAGGTGGAAAGGCTCTGGGCAATGGACTGCTCGTCACCGATATCCGCCAAAATGGCATCAAAGGTGGAAAGCACACTCCCGTCCCCCGCCGGAATATGCAGGCCGCACTCCGCCATCAGCGTCAACAGGCCGATGGTTTTCAGCGTGACCGTCTTGCCGCCGGTATTGGGGCCGGTGATGATCATGGTATCAAAATCCGAGCCCAGCCGCAGAGAAATTGGAACTACCCTTTTGGGGTCGATCAGCGGGTGCCGGGCGTTGCGCAGCTCGACCCTGCCGGTATCATTCATAATCGGCGCCCAGGCGCGCATGTTGAAGGCAAGCTTTGCCTTTGCGAAAATCACATCCAGCTGCACCAGCAGGGTATAATCCAGATTGATATCCTCCGCGTGCGCCGCCACCTCGCTGGACAGCTCTGCCAGGATTCGCTCGATCTCCTTCTTTTCCTTCAGCTGAAGCTCCCGCAAGGCATTGTTGGCGTTCACAGCGGACATCGGCTCCACAAAATAGGTAGAGCCGGTGGCGGATACGTCATGCACCAGGCCGGGCACATCGTTCTTGCATTCGGACTTCACCGGCACCACATAGCGCCCCTGGCGAATGGTGATGATCGGCTCCCGCAGGAATTTGCTGTAGGCCGGGGAGGAAATCACCTTTTGCAGGCTGTCCCGAATCTTCCCGGACTGGATGCGCATATGGCGGCGGATATCCGCCAGCTCCGGCGACGCCGTATCCGCGATCTCCTCCTCGGACAGGATGGAGGTCAGGATTCGTTCCTCCAGATATTTATTGGGGGTCAGGGAATGAAACAGCGGATCAAGCACCGTCTGCTTATCCTCCGGGGTGATGTAGTCCCTGACGCCGCGGGCACAGCGCAGAACCCCGCCGACGACCAGAAGCTCCTTGGGTTGAAGCGAGCCCCCCCTGTCCGCCCGCTCCAGGCTGGCAGACACATCGGCGGCGCTGGCAAAGGACGGGTATCCCTTCTTGGTGCTCAGATCATAGGCAGCGGAGGTCTGCTGAAGCAGCTGCTCCACCTCCTCCAGATCGGAGCTTGGCCGCAGGTTCAGGCAGCACTGCTTGCCGCCCTCGCTCCCGGCGCAGTCGGCCAGCAGCGCAAGCACCTGGTCAAGCTCCAGCTTGACCAGAGATTTTTCATATAATTCAGACATTGTTTTCTCCTGTTTTTATGTAAATTCTGTTTTCTCATCCCGAATACGAAGGGATTTGAAAAAGTCCAGCGCAGGAAACGAGCGTTCCAGCTGGGTGGTCAAAAAGCCCTCGGTCAGTGAGGAAAGCCGGGCCAGCTCCTGCTCGCCCAGTCGGAAGGCGAACAGTCTTTTGGGGTCGCAGAAGCAGATAAACCGCATTGCCTCCAGCATGGAAGCCGTCACGGGAATCCGAAGCCCGGCGGAGGCTGCATCCCGGCAGGCGGCGCACTCCAGCAGGCCGGAGGATAAATCGAACCTCGTCGGCTCCTGGCTTCCGCAGATATGGCAGCCCACCAAATCCGGGGCGTAGCCCGACAGGCAGGCAGCGCGAAGCTCAAAGACGGCCTTCACCTGGTCAAAGGAAAGCTGCAATTCCGCAAGCGCATACAGACAGTTCAGCAGCAGTGATTGCAGCTCCGGCGTGGGGTAGTCCTCCTGAGAGAGCACCTCCGCCACCTGGGCAAAATAGCTGGCCAGCGCCAGGCTTTCCATGTCGGAGCGCAGCCCCTGAAACAGATTCAGCACATGCGCCTCATTGATGGTATACTGCCCGCGATACTCAAATACGGTGAACTCCCCAAAGGCAAGCAGCTGGCAAACAGCCGTCAGGGGACTGTTCTTTCGCCGCAGTCCCCTGGCCTTTACGGTCAGCTTTCCGTGCTTTTGGGTCAGTACGGTCAAGAGCGCGTCGCGGTCATTGTAATCCGACACTCTCAGAACGACTCCCCGAATCGTCAGGTACATGCTTTCCCTCCGTTTTCAGCGCGGCACTATAGAGCAGGTAGGCCTCCGGCGCGCCGGTTTCCAGGAAAACGCTCCAAAAATCCTTTGCTTTCATTCCCATCCCTCCGGGATTAGGATTTGCAGCCGGAAATGGAATACACCTGGAAAAATAAGTGAATGCTCAGGCGGCGCAGAAATTCATCATTCGCTGTAGCCAAAATTGCGGACAAGAAAGTCGCTGTCCCGCCAGTTTTCCTTGACCTTGACCCAGGTGGTCAGATATACCTTGGTGCCCATAAACCTCTCGCAGTCGGCGCGGGCGAGGGACGAAATTTTTTTCAGCATCTCTCCGCCCTTGCCGATGATGATGCCCTTGTGGCTGGCCTTCTCGCAGTAGATGGTGGCGTCGATATCGATGATGCCGCTGTCCCGCTCGGAAAACTTGGTGATCTCCACAGCCGTACCGTGGGGCACCTCCCGGTCGAGGCACCACAGCAGCTTTTCCCGGATGATCTCCGCCATCACCTGACGCTCCGGCTGGTCGGTGGTAACATCCTCCGGGAAGAGGAACGGCCCCTCCACCGCGTATTTTTCGCAGGTTTTCAGCAGATCGTCAACGCCGTCGCCGGTCTTGGCGGAAATCGGAACAATGGCATCAAACTCGGCCCGCTGAGAATAGACGGCAATAACCTCCAGCAGCTTGTCCTTTTCCACCGTGTCAATCTTGTTAATGGCAAGGACGGCGGGGCAATGACTGCCCTGGATGCGCTGCAAAAGCCCCTCCTCCTGAGGGCCGACGGAGGCAATCGGCTCCACCACAAGGATGGTCAAATCCACATCGGCGATGGATTCCTGGGCCACGTTTACCATGTAGTCGCCCAGCTTGGTACGGGCGCGGTGAAAGCCCGGCGTATCCACAAATACAAACTGGGTATTCCCCCGGGTGACAATGCCGCAAATCCTGTTTCTCGTGGTCTGGGGCTTATTGGATACGATGGCGATTTTCTCGCCCACCAGGTAATTGGTCAGGGTGGACTTGCCCACGTTGGGGCGGCCTGCAATGGTGATCATCGCGGTTTTTGTATTCATAAGCTATCTCCTGTCTCGTATGCTTCAATTTCGCTGCATTCCGGGGATCCGGGCCGCAATGGCCTCCTCCCGGCCGCGCATCTGGCGCTTCTGCTCGCCCTCGTCCATGTGGTCATAGCCAAGCAGGTGGAGCATGGAGTGGATGGTGAGATAGCCCACCTCCCGCTTGGTGGAGTGGCCATACTCCTTCGCCTGGGCCACTGCCCGCTCCAGAGAAATACACATATCCCCCAGCGGGCACAGCCCCGTGCCCGGGTCGATGTACTCGCTCCAATCCTGCGGCGGCGCTCCGGCGGTCAGGTTGAACATGGGGAAGCTGAGTACATCCGTGGGCCTGTCGATATTCCGGCTTGCCTTGTTGATGGTCTGGATCCCCTCGTCATTGGTAACAAGCACATTGATCTCGCAGGGAACCGCGATCCCCTCCGCCTTCAATGTCTCATTGATGCAGGTACGGATGATGGATTTGATTATTATCTTTTGAAGGAGATTCCCCTCAAATACCAGATTGATTCGATTGTTCATCTGTATTTCCTCTTAAACTGGCCCTTGAATTCCCTGGGCGCTTTTTTATCGTCTGTTTTCTGGGCGGCACGCTCGTAGGCGCTGATGATCTCCTGCACCAGCGCGTGCCGCACCACATCGGCGGAGGTCAGGCGGCAGATGGCGATATCCTTGACGCCCTCCAACACCCGGATGGCATCCTTCAGCCCGGAAACCTTGTCATCCGGCAGGTCGATCTGGGTAATGTCGCCGGTGATTACGATTTTGGAGCCGAAGCCCAGACGGGTGAGGAACATTTTCATCTGCTCGCGGGTGGTGTTCTGCGCCTCGTCCAGGATGATGAAGCTGTCATCCAGCGTGCGGCCCCGCATGTAGGCCAAGGGCGCAACCTCAATGGAGCCGCGCTCCTGGTATTTCTGGAAGCTCTCCGCCCCAAGCATATCATACAGCGCGTCGTACAGCGGCCGCAGGTATGGGTCGACCTTGTTCTGCAGGTCGCCCGGCAGGAAACCCAGCCGCTCCCCTGCCTCCACCGCCGGACGGGTAAGCACGATGCGGTTCACCGTCCGCTCCCGGAAGGCCGCCACGGCGGCGGCGACAGCCAGATATGTCTTTCCCGTTCCCGCAGGGCCGACGCCGATGGTCACCGTATTCTGGCCGATCGCTTTCATGTACCTCTGCTGCCCCACGGTTTTCGCCTTGATGGGCTTTCCCTTTGCGGTGATGCAGACCACATCCTTTGTCATCTGCTCCACCTGATGATCGTTGCCCTCATTGACAAGGGTAATCAGATAACGCACCCGCTGCTCATCGATTGCTTCGCCCTTGGAGGCCAGGGACAGCAGCCCCTCCAGGGTGCGGACGGCCTTGTCCGCCATTTCCTCGTCGCCGGATACCTTTAAATCCGTACCGCGATTGACAATGCGTACATTCAGCGCGTCCTCAATCCGCTTGATATTTTCATCGAAGGAGCCGAAAACGGCAATCACATCCTCCAGCCGATCCGCGTTAACGATCCGTTCCACCACTGTGCTCATTCAGATCTCCTATCTCCAAACGTTCCCTGCCGATCATCTCCGTGCATAAATACTGCCCGGTCAGCAGATAGGCGCCGGGGAGCGTCTCCATCACTTCATCGGAATAGGAGACCCGCCCGGCAATCATTTGGTTCAATAAATATTCCTGGGCGAAGCGCTCCAGGCCGCGCTGTGTATCGTCCGCCTCCACGCTGCCCTCTGCCGCGTCGCCCTGGGTAAGGGTCTCGCAGATCAGCAAAACCGGCATAGGAAAGCCGCCCGGAAGCACCAGCTGATACTCTGTGCATATTCTACCACAAGTGATATCCGAAATTCCACTCCCTTTCCATAAATTTATTCGTTTTTTTCCAATGACCAGCGCCAGACCATGGCGCGTGGACTGCTTTTCCGCCCGAAGCGCCTGGTTGGCCGGGGTCATGGCGCGAACCGTGCGCAGCGTCTGGGCATAGATTTCCCCCTCGGCCCGGCCGACGCGGATGGAAATACCGCAGTCGGTGTAGCCGGAGATCAGCGTCTGCCCCTTCTTGACGGCCTGTCCCGGCTGACACAGGGCGGTACCCTGCAGGGCCGTCACCGACTCCACGATCCCATCCCTGGCCGCTACGATGCTGCTTACGGAATCATCCGTCTGCGCCGCCGCGTCCTGGCTGGCCCGCTCTCTGACGGAAATCACAGCGCGGCATCCAAACGTATTGATCCCCGCCCATTGCAGCTCTGGAATTGCGGAAAGGAGGGCGTTTTTCATGCGCTCACTCCGCACCTCGGCGCAGGGAGCAAACAGCCGTATGCCCGATTCCTCGGCGGCCTCCAGAATTTTCCTGGTGGGAATTGTGTGATTGCCCTCTACCTGGATGCCCAGAATGCGCGTGGGCAGCAGGAAGCTGAGCAACACCAGCAAGCATAGCCCAGTGTACAGCACCGGCCGCTCCAGCACGCTTTTTTGAAGGAAATACAGCCGGGACAAGCCCTGGATGGAAACGCTGTCCCCCCGCCGCTCCAGCAGGGTGCGGGCGGCGGCATAATTCCGGCGGCCGAGGGCAAAGGAATAGGTCAGGTCATCCTCCCGCTCCACCTGAAAGATTTCAATTTCCTTTCCGTTCAGCAGGCGCAGGCTCCCCCAGATATCCGCGCTGACGACCTTGATGCGAATCTGATCCTTCATACAGCTGCGCAGCTTCATTCCTCATGCCTCCGAATCAGGGAAATGCAGTCGATCTGCCCGGTGATGATGAGCTTTACCCGTGTCATATGCTCCAGCCGCAGCCCGCCGCCGCAGACCTGAATCTCCCCATACTTCATTTTGATCCCGATCCGCTCTGTGGAATACTCGGTCACGCCCAGGTGATTTTCCACCAGCACCCGGCGGCTGCCTGCAAGCTCCACAATGGGTAGAATGGGAAAAACCTCCGGGTTCGGCACGCTTCCCGGCAGGGACTGCAACAAACGGCCTTTGATCTTCATTCGCTCACCTCTTTGGGAAAGCATATGCATGTACCTGTCCCCGCTTGCATAGATTCTTCCGAGGTGAGCGCATGGAGAAACGAAAAAGGGTTTCCGCACTGGCTGCGGCAGCGGGGCTTCTTGCCCTGATCCTGGACAGCCGGACGGCGCTGGCAGGCGCTGCTCAGGGGTTGGCGCTCTGCCTGAAAACCATTATTCCCTCCCTCTTTCCCTTTATCTTTCTGTCCGGCGTCTTCTCCCACGCATGCAGCCGGACAGGCCGCGCCGTCAGGCTGTTGGGAAAGCCCTTTGGGATTCCGCCGGGCATGACATCCGTGCTGGTGCCCGCACTGCTGGGCGGGTACCCGGTGGGGGCGCAATGCATCAGTGAAGCCTATCGGTCGGGGCAGGTGGACAAGGATCGGGCAGAGCGGATGCTGGCCTTTTGCAGCAATGCGGGGCCTGCGTTTATTTTCGGAATCCTCCCTGCCGCGTTCCCCGGAAAGAAAACGGTATGGCTGCTTTGGGCCATTCAGCTGTTTGGCATTTGGGCCGCATCATTCGTGTTCTCCTGCCCGGAGCTATCTTCCGAGGGGAGCGGCCCCGCTGCGGCTCCCTTTGGAATGGAGCAGGCAATCGGGGCCATTCTGAAAATATGCGGATGGGTCATTCTTTTTCGGGTCTTGATTGGCTTTCTCTGCCGCTGGATTCTCTGGGCGGCAAGCCCGGAGTTACAGGTTGCCCTGATCGGGCTTTTGGAGCTTTCCAATGGCTGCTGCATGCTGGAGCGAATCCCATCGCCGGAGCTACGGTTTCTTGTGTGCAGCATTCTCCTGTCCTTCGGGGGGCTTTGCGTTGCCTATCAGACCGCCTCCGTCTGTCCGGGGCTTGGCATCCAGTTTTATCTGCGCGGGAAGCTGCTCCAGGCCGTCACCACCGGGATTGTCTCGGCGGCAGTCTGCTACCGGCTCTGGCTGCTGCCTGTTCTCTGGCTTGCGGTGCTGTTCGGGCTGAAGAAGGCCGAAAAAAGGAGTAGAATTTTTACGCCGGTTGGTGTATAATACAGGAAAGATATGCTGAAAATGCAGTAATGGGCACGGATGCTATGCCCATTGCTGCGGGATGGAGGCTCTGTATGCTGTTTCGGAAGAAGATTGATCGCGCCTGCGCCTATTGCGTCTACGGTGCAAAGCTGGAGGACGGCACGGTGCTTTGCAGCAAGCGCGGGCTGAAAAGCGAAGAGGATCGCTGCCGGAGGTTTCGCTACGACCCCTGCAAGCGGGTTCCCTTCAAGGCAAAGGCCATGAGCTTTTCCCAGTTCAGCGACCGTGATTTTTCCCTGGATGAATAAAGATATCCCGTGCAGGGCTGCGATTGGCCCCCTGCACGGGATTCCTTTTTCACTGAAACAAACGCTGTGTATCCTCCCCTGTCTGGATGAACGTATTGGGAACCTCTCCCACAATCACCGTCTCCGCCACCACAATCTGACTGGAAACCTGAAAGGTGCTGGTCTGCCCCAGCACCAGGACGGCAGCATCTACGTTTACCTCCATCACCAGCTGGTGCAGCGTCTGATTGATGCCTGCCTGGATAAAATTGCTGGAAAAGGTGGCGTCGCTATTTCGGATGGCCAGGATATGCACCGGGATGGCTGGCCCCTTGCCGGAGAAAAACTCCGGCAGAAACAGGCTGCCAATGGGGATACCGATATCGGCGGCATCCAGTGCAAGGATTCTGCCGTTGATGATATTCAGAATATCCGTTTTCAGGTGATTTACTTCCCCGATATTAGTTTTCAGCGCCGTGATCCGTCCATTGACATCCTTCTCAAAATAGACGATACGGTCATATTGGATGTTTCCGTTTTCAATCTGCTGGGCAACGGCGTCGTTGGCCAGGTCTGAGGTGGCGTTCTTCACGCTGGTCTGCGCCAGGTCGCCGATCACCAGGCGGTATTTGCTGCGCAGGGAAAAGAACCCGGCAATGAGCACCCCCAGGCAGAGCAACAGCACAATCCCAAAATTTTTCAGCCTTTTCCGCATCATACTCCCCTCCGGGAAAGTGTATGCGGAAAAGGCTGAACGCATGTCAGGAAAGCTTTTTCATGTACGCCGAGGCGGTCTTAGCCAACAGTTTCTTGGTGCCGATGTCATCAAAGGCCACCTCCAGCAGTGCGTCGCCGCCCATTTTGGTGACGGTGAGCACCATGCCCCTGCCAAAGGCAGCGTGTTGCACCATGTCTCCCTGCTGAAGCTCCAGCATGGGAACCGGCGGCTTGGAGGAAACCATGGAGCTTTCGCTGTGGTAGTGGGGGCGGTTGTAGGCACTGCGCATGCCGTAGGGGCGCTCTGCATGTCCGGCAGCACTCTGGGCCGAATGGAAGCCACCCTTGCGGCGGATGCACTCCTCCGGGATCTCCTTCAGGAATCGGGACGGAAGCGAGGAGGAAGTCCGGCCGTAGATCATGCGCTGGCGGGCATAGCTGATGGTCAGCGATTTCTTGGCGCGGGTAATGGCCACGTAGCACAGCCGCCGTTCCTCCTCCATTTCCTCCGCGTCTCCGATGGAGCGCTGGCCGGGGAACAGCCCATCCTCAAAGCCCACCAGAAACACATGGGGGAATTCCAGGCCCTTGGCCGAGTGCATGGTCATCATCACCACGGCATCGTCCGACTCATTGTACTGCTCAATGTCCGTATAAAGAGCGATCTCCTCCAGGAAGCCTGCCAGAGAGGGTGACTCCACATTCTCCATGTAGGAATGGATGCTGGATTTCAATTCCTGGACGTTTTCCAGCCGGGTCTTGTTTTCCTCGGTGTCCTTGGCGGTGAGCATATCCATATAGCCGGTACGGCGGACTACCTCATCATAGAATTCCGGCAGGCTCATGCCGTCATCCAGGAGTTTGGCCAGCTCTTCGATCATGGCGGAAAACTGCAGGAATTTGCCCGCGGACTTTTCCAGCGGGGCATAGGAATAGGGATCGGATACGATGGCGTACAGGGGCTTTCCCTCTGCCTCTGCCAGCCGGTCGGCCATTTCCAGGGTTTTCGCTCCCAGGCCCCGGGGGGGATTGTTGATAATGCGGCGCAGGCGCAGGGTGTCGGCGCGGTTGTTGATAACGCAGAGGTAGGACAGCATGTCCTTGATCTCCGCCCGGTCGAAGAAGCGGGTGCCGCCGATCACCCGGTAGGGAATGCCATTGCGCTTCATGGCATATTCCAGGGCGTTGGACTGGGCGTTGGTACGGTAGAGAATTGCAAAATCCTGCATTCCCTTGCCTCGGGTGGCGGCAAGAATCTGCCCGGCGACGAAGTTTGCCTCCGTCCCCTCGTCCGGGGCCTCATAAACGGTGATGGGGTCACCGCTGCCGTTGGCCGTCCAGAGCTTCTTCCCCTTGCGGCCCAGATTGTGGGAGATCACAGCGTTCGCCGCGTTCAGGATGGACTGGGTAGAGCGGTAGTTCTGCTCCAGGCGAATGGTACGGCAGCCGTGATACTGCTTTTCAAAGCTCAGAATATTCTCAATGGTCGCGCCCCGGAAGCGGTAGATGCTTTGATCGTCGTCGCCCACCACGCAGATGTTTTCATACCCACCGGCGAGCAATGAGGTCAGCAGATACTGCATGTGGTTAGTGTCCTGATATTCGTCCACCAGCACATAGCGGAATTTCTTCTGGTAATACCGGCGGATCTCCTCGTGCTGCTGGAGCATCTGGACGGTGACGTAGATGATATCGTCAAAGTCCAGGGCATTGTTGTCCCTGAGCTGCGTCTGATATTTTTCGTAGGCGCGGGCCACATATTTAGCCCGGAGATTGCCGCTTTTCTCCGCGTCCTCCAACATTTGGGCCGGTGATACCATTTTGTCCTTCTCCCGGCTGATGACGCTCAGGACATACTTGGGCGGGAAGGTCTTCTCGTCCATGTCCAGCTCCTTCAGGATCCCCTTCATCACCCGCTCGGAGTCGGCGGTATCATAAATGGTGAAGCTTCTGGTATAGCCCATCACATCGATCTCCCGGCGCAAAATCCGGCAGCAGGCGGAGTGGAAGGTCATCGCCCAGATATCCTGTGCTTCCGGGCCAAGCAGGGACGACAGCCGGTCCTTGATCTCGTTGGCGGCCTTGTTGGTAAAGGTGATGGCAATGATGCTCCAGGGTACAGCCGACTCCACCGCACACAGGGTGTCGGCGCGGGCGGTGTCCTCATCGGAAGGCTCCTCCCCCAGCCCTTCCAGAAATTCCACATCTTCATCCTCAATATGGGGCGGGATCTCCTGGCTGTCGCTTCCGCGGCCATAGCGCATGAGGTTGGCAATTCGGTTGATCAGCACGGTGGTTTTTCCGCTGCCCGCACCGGCCAGCAGCAGCAGCGGCCCCTGGGTAGTGAGGACGGCCTTTTGCTGCATGTCGTTCAGCTGAGAAAACCGGGAGGCAATGTATTTCTTCCTCGCGGCAATAAATCGGGATTCCATTTGTTCTGTCATTCAGTGCACCTGTCTATCTGTAAGATGCTCCTATTTTACTTCATTTTCGTCAAAAGGTAAAGAGTAGTTATTGCATGAATTCCCGAATTTTCTCCAGTGCCTTTTTTTCAATGCGTGAAACCTGCACCTGGCTGACGTTCATCACCTTTGCCACCCGCTGCTGGGTCAGGCTGTGGTAATAGCGCAGCTGAATCACCATTCGCTCCCGCTCCGGCAGCTTTTCCACCGCCTGCCGCAGGGCGATTTTTTCCACCATCCGTTCCTCGGACTCCGTATCAGTCAGTATATTTTCCAGGCAGAAGCCGTCCTCCCCCGTCTCCTGGTGGATGGATTCCGTGGCAGCGGTGGCGGTTTCCGCCAGGGCGATTTCCTCCGGGGTCAGGCCGGTCTGATCCGACAGCTCCTGGATGGTCGGCTCCCGGCCAAGCAGCCCGGTGAGTTTGCTGCGGATGCCCTTGATGGTGGCCGCGTGCTCCTTCAGGCTGCGGGAGACCTTTACCGTCCCGTCGTCGCGGAGGAAGCGGCGGATCTCCCCGGAGATCTTCGGCACTGCATAGGTGGAAAACTGAGTTCCGAAGGCGGTATCAAACCCTTCGACCGCCTTGAGAAAGCCCATGCACCCCAACTGATACAGGTCGTCCGTCTCCACGCCCCGGCCGATGAAGCGCCGGGCGATAGACCAGATCAGGCCGGAATTCTCTGTCACCAGGCGCTCGGAGGCATCCCGGTCTCCGCCCTGGGCCAGACGGATCAGCTCCTCTGTCCTGCTCATTTTCTGCGCTGAAGCTTGCGGCGCATATGTACCGTGGTGCCCTTTCCGGGAGCTGAAGTCACCTCGAAGCTGGTCATAAAGCTTTCCATGATGGTAAAGCCCATGCCGCTTCGCTCCGCCCCGCCGGTGGTGAAGGTCGCTCGGCGGGCCTGCTCCACATCCTGAATACCCACCCCCTTGTCCTTGATGACAATATCCAGCACATTGTCCTTGAGAATGCGGCAGCGCAGGGTGATGATGCCGATCTGATCGGGGTAGGCGTGGACGATGCAGTTGGTCACCGCCTCAGAGACGGCGGTGCGGATATCCCCCAGCTCCTCCAGCGTCGGGTCCATCTGGGCCGCGAAGCAGGCCACTGCGCTGCGGGCAAAGGCCTCGTTGGTGGAGCGGCTGGGGAAATCCAGAATCATATAGTTGTCAAATTTCATGATACCGCCTCCCGAATCTCTACCAGCTTGTCAATTCCAGATGCCCGAAACACCCGCATGGGCTGGGGCGAGATGCCCGAAAGAAGGAGCTTCCCCTCGATCTGGGACATATTCCGTAGCGCATTGATCACCACGGCAATGCCGGAGGAATCCACAAAGGTCACATCGTGAAAATCCAGCACGCATACGTCCGGCATATAGGCTTCGATTTTGGAGCTGATGATCTGAATATAGGCCTTGGCGCAGTGGTGATCGATTTCCCCGGTAAGGGCTATGGTGAGCTTTCCATTTTCCAGGAAACTGGTGAAATACATCTTGAAAACCTCCTTTGTTTTCTTCGGGAACCTCTGAATCAAATCGGCAAGAGCTGAGAGTGAGAGATTTTTCGACCGATCAAAGCATCGAAAGCAGAGGAATACTTGATGTATTTCCTGCTTTTGATGCTGAAGAGCGGGTGAAAAAGATCCGCTCATCAGCCGCAGACGATTTATTCAGAGGTTCCATAACAAAAAGAAGTATAATTCTTCAGTAACAAAAAAGCAGTCGGAACGGCGGACAAAAAAAGGAGCAGGAGAAAAACCGTCGTGCGCGGTTCTCTCCTGCTCCATATTGTTTGGTTTTATCTTTCGCGCTCCATGATTTTCAGGCCCAGCTCAAACGCCAGCAGGGCGATTTTGCCCTTGTCGTCCAGGCGGGCGTGACCGGCAAGGCTGCGGGAATCCCACACCGGCTGGTCAAGATTGTCCCCCGCATAGAAAAATGTAAAGAAGTCCGCACCCCGGAAATCAGCCGCCGCCTGCATTCCGGCGCATTCCATCTCCACGCAGATGGCCCCCTGAGCTTTCCGGCGGTTGACCTTTTTCCCGGGTTTCCCGGTAGCATGCATCCGTTGTCCAGGTGGTTCCCTTCACATAGGAATAGCCGTGCTCCTTTAAAACCTGCTGAAACAGCTCCTGATGGTTATGGTTTACTTCGATGCTGTCCGCAGGCGGGGCATAATGGAAGCTGCATCCCTCATCCCGCAAAGCCTTGGTGGGAATGATGATGCCACAGTCCTCGATGGTCTTGTCCAGCACGCCGCAGTTGCCGAAGAGGATCAGGGTCTTCATGCCCATGGCCAGCAAATCCTCATAGTCTCCAATGCAGGCGGGCTCCCCCACCCTGGATTCATAAAAGGCAATTCGCTTTCCCTTGTATTCCACCGCATACACCGGCGCTTTGCCGTTGGCGCCGCCCACGCGCCCGATTTCCTCCGGCTCAAAGAAGGCCAGCACCGACTCAAACAGGTGGCGGGAAAAGCAGGAGACGGTCACCTCCGGGAAATTCTCGATCTTCCCCTTGATGCACATTTCGGGGTTTATAACGGCATCCTGACAGGGGTCAAATTCTTCAAGGATCATTTTGTCCTCCCAATTCTTTCGTTACAAAGAAATAGCCCAATGTATGCACCAGCTTGCCGGTGTCGAATAATTCTCTAATCTGTTCTTTCGACATCCAGACCGTCTGTGCTACTTCCTTCGTCGTCGCCTGCTCCAGTGAAACAGGGCCATCGTACTCAAATAGCCAAATATCCAAAATATCCGTAAACCTGACGCCGTTTACAACCCTGCCCACCACGGAATCGACCAGCTTTCCTGCTTCCGGGGATAGCGCCAGGCCCACCTCTTCCTTGGTTTCCCGGATGGCTCCAGTTAAGCTATCCTCACCCTTGAGCACGGAACCGCCCACACATTCCCACATGAACGGGTAAGCGGGTCTGTCTGCACTTCGCTGGGAAATCAGATATTCGCCTTTGCTATTGCGAATCCAGACATGCACCACAAGATGATACATGCCCTGCGGGAGTTCTTCACCCCGGATATGGTCACGTCCCGTCAGCTCCCGGCGCTCATTGTATAAATCCCAAAGCTCCATTTTCTCATTCTCTTCCCGCGGTGTTTCCCTTTTGCCACACATAATTGCCGTTTTTTAGAGCAACACCCCCGCAAAGACTGCGGGAGTGTTGTAATAAGCTTAAAGCGCCTGCATTGCCTTCTGGCTTTCTTCCAGGCTGGCAATCAGGTCGCGGGCCTTCTGGGCCTTGGCGCGCTCGGCGGCAACCACGGCCTCCGGGGCGCGGGAGACGAAGCTCTCGTTAGAGAGCTTCCCTTCCAGGGATGCCAGATTCTTTCTGGCCTTGTCCAGCTCTTTATTGATGCGCTCCAACTCCTTGGCCACGTCCACCAGCTGGCCCATGGGGATATAGAGCTTTGCATCGGCGGTGGCGCAGGTGACCATGCCGCCCAGGTTCTCCGGCTCCTTCTCCAGCAGCGTCATGCTGTCGGCGTAAGCCAGACGCAGGATGAAGCCCTCGCCCTCGGTGAACACCTGGGGCTTGGAGGTCAGCACATACAGCGCCGCCTTCTTTGAGGGGGGCACGTTCATCTCGGCGCGGCGGTTGCGGATGGAACGGATGGCGTTCATCACGGACTCCATGTGCGCTTCCTCCTCGCCAAAGGCCAAATCCTCACGGTACTGCGGCCAGGACGCCACGATCAGGGCGGGGCCATCATGGGGCAGGCTTTGCCAGATTTCCTCGGTGATGAAGGGCATGAACGGATGCAGCAGCCGCAGCACCTGATCCAGCACATACACCAGCACCCCGATGGCCGTCTGCTTCCGCTCGGCGTCCTCGCTGTACAGCCGGGCCTTGGTCAGCTCGATATACCAGTCGCAGTAGGTGTCCCAGATGAAATCGTACACCTTCTGGACGGCCACGCCCAGCTCGTACTTTTCCAGATTCTCCGTAACCTCCGCGACCAGAGTATTCAGCTTGGACAGCACCCATTTGTCGGAGATCTCCAGCTTGTCCATGGCGGGCAGCGCATTGGTGGAGCTGTCATCCAGGTTCATCATCACGTAGCGGGAGGCATTCCACAGCTTGTTGGCAAAGTTGCGCATGGCCTCGCACCGCTCCACGTAGAAGCGCATGTCATTGCCGGGGGAATTGCTGGTGACCATGTTCATACGCAGGGCGTCGCAGCCGTATTTTTCGATCATCTCCAGCGGATCAATGCCGTTGCCCAGGGATTTGCTCATCTTCCGGCCCTTGTCGTCACGCACCAGGCCGTGAATCAGGACGGTGTGGAACGGGGTCTTGCCGGTGTGCTCACAGCCGGAGAAGATCATTCTGGCGACCCAGAAGAAGATGATGTCATAGCCGGTGACCAACACATCCGTAGGATAGAAATAATCCAGGTCAGGGGTCTTTTCGGGCCAGCCCAGGGTCTCAAAGGGCCACAGAGCGGAGGAGAACCAGGTATCCAGCACATCGGGGTCCCGCTCAATATTGGTGCTGCCGCACTTTTCACACTGGCAGGCATCCTGGCGGGACACGGTGATGTGGCCGCAGTCGGCACAAGTCCAGGCGGGGATCTGATGGCCCCACCACAGCTGACGGGAAATGCACCAGTCGCGGACATTCTCCATCCAGTTCAGATAGGTCTTGCTGAAACGGTCAGGGACAAATTTCGTCTCGCCGTCCTTCACCACCCGGATGGCTTCTTCTGCCAGGGGCTTCATTTTCACGAACCACTGAGCGGAGATGATCGGCTCCACATCGTTATGGCAGCGGGAGCAGGTGCCCACGTTGTGGGAGTACTCCTCCACCTTCACAAGGTAGCCGCCCTCTTCCAGGTCTTTCACGATCTGCTTGCGGGCTTCATAGCGGTCAAGGCCCTGGTATTTGCCGCCCAGCTCGTTGACCTTGCCGTTGTCGTCCAGCACGCGGATGATCTCCAGGTTGTGCCGCAGGCCCACCTCGAAGTCGTTGGGGTCGTGGGCGGGGGTCATCTTCACGCAGCCGGTACCGAATTCCATCTCGGCATAATCGTCAGCCACCACAGGGATTTCCTTGTTCACCAGAGGCAGAATGACCTTCTTGCCCACGATGGACTTATAGCGATCGTCGTTGGGGTTGACGCACACGCCGCTGTCGCCCAGCATGGTCTCGGGGCGGGTAGTGGCGACGATCACCTCGCCGCTGCCGTCGGCCAGGGGGTAGCGGATGTGCCACAGGTGGCCGGGCTTATCCGCATATTCCACCTCGACATCGCTCAGGGCGGTGACGCAGTGGGGGCACCAGTTGATGATGCGGCTGCCCTTATAAATCAGGCCCTTTTCGTACAGAGAGACAAACACCTCACGCACGGCCTTGGAGCACCCCTCATCCATGGTGAACCGGGCGCGGTCCCAATCGCAGCTGGCGCCCAGCTTCTTCTGCTGCTCCACAATGCGGTTGCCGTACTGCTGCTTCCAGGCCCATACCCGCTCCAGGAATTTTTCCCGGCCCAGGTCGTAGCGGGTCAGCCCCTCCTTCACCCGCAGCTCCTCTTCCACCTTGACCTGCGTGGCAATGCCGGCATGATCGACGCCGGGAATCCACAGGGCGTTATAGCCCTGCATCCGCTTGAAGCGAATCAGCGTATCCTGCATGGTCGCGTCCATGGCGTGACCCATATGCAGCTGGCCGGTAACGTTGGGAGGGGGCATAACGATGGTAAAGGGCTTTTCGCTCTCGTCCCGCTCCGCGTGGAAAAAGCCGCCCTGCTGCCACATGTCGTAGATACGGGCCTCCACGTTCTGCGGCTCATACACCTTTGGTAATTCTCTTGCCATGATAGTCTCCTTTCAAACAAAAACGCCCTGAGCCAAAACCGACTCAGGGCGAAAAAATCCGCGGTACCACCTGAATTCCCGCACCGGCGGGCACTCTTACGCTGTAACGGGCTGACCCGTACTGCCCTACTGCAAATTCAGGCAATCCGCTCCCAGGCGACCCGCCGCGCTTCCTGCCATGTGCTCTCACCAGCCGCACACTCTCTGAGGCAGAAAATACACCGCTCCTCCTGATCCTTGCGTTTATTGACTTATATTACTTTGGTTTTCCCGCTTTGTCAACAGAAATTTTAAGGAACCTCTGAATAAATCGCCTGCGGCTGGACAGCGGGTCTTTTGCTCCCATGCCGCAGGATGAAAAATGGGAAATATTGCGCAGCCGTTGCCAGCATAAGCTGGCTTACGGATGCGGCATACCCCTTGCGGGTACATACAGTATTCCTCCATTTTCCATCCTTTGCCTGGGAACAAAATCCCTCGCTGCCAGCTCTTGCCGATTTATTCAGAGCTTCCTTTAAAATTCGCAACATTTCTGTGAACCCGTGGGTTATTCCCTTGACGTCCCGTCAAAAATGGATTAAAATGGATGAAATTTGTGAAACGAGTTGATACGTATGAAATTATCATTGGTCGTCCCATGCTATAATGAGGCGGAGAATGTGGCACTTTTTCAGGAGGAGACCATCAAGGCGTTTCAGGGCTGCGGCTACTCCTATGAGATCATTTTTGTGGATGACGGCAGCCAGGATGCCACGCTGCACCAGCTGAAAAAGCTATATTCCGGCGGCAAATGCCCTGTGAAGGTGGTTTCCTTCTCCCGGAATTTTGGCAAGGAATCTGCGCTGTATGCCGGGCTCCAGCACGCGAGAGGGGAATATATCAGTTTGATTGATGCGGACTTGCAGCAGCGGCCGGAGATCGTGCGGGACATGGTAAGCTTTCTGGATGAAAATCCCGATTATGACGTGGTGGCTGCCTATCAGGATCGGCGGCACGAGGGAAAGGTGCTGTCCTTCCTGAAAAAGAGCTTCTATAAAATCATCAACCGGCTGTCGGACGTTGCGCTCCAGCCGGAGGCCAGCGATTTTCGCACCTTCCGCCGAAGCGTGCGGGACAGCATCCTGGAGCTGGGCGAATTTCACCGCTTCTCCAAGGGAATTTTTGCCTGGGTGGGCTATCAGACAAAGTTCATCCCATACACCGCCTGTGAACGCGCCCACGGCACAACAAAGTGGAACTTCGGCAAGCTGATGAATTACGCCATCGAGGGCATCATCGGCTTCTCCACCGCTCCCCTGCGGCTGGCCACCTGGCTCGGCGGCGCAACAGGGATCATTGCGGCGTTGTACCTGGTGGTGGTGCTGCTGCAAAAGCTGATCTGGGGCATCGACGTTCCGGGCTATGCCACCATTGTGCTGCTGATCCTCTTCTTTGCCAGCGTGCAGCTATTCTGCATTGGCATCATTGGGGAATATGTGGGGCGCTCCTTTGAGCAGTCCAAGAACCGGCCTATCTACATTGCAAAGGAAGTATTGGAGCCGCAGGATAAGTCTGAAGAATAAAAAGGCTTTTGCATTCGCTCCCAAAAGCAGGTACTGTATTCAGAGCTACGAAAAAGTATGAAAATGCGGATGGTTTGGTGCCATCCGCATTTTTTATATTTCCTGTCTGCCCTCCAGTGCGCGGGAGAGGGTCACCTCGTCCGCGTATTCCAGCTGGCTGCCCACCGGCACGCCGTAGGCAAGCCGGGTGACCTTCACCTCCATTGGGCGAAGCAGGCGTGAGATGTACATGGCGGTGGCCTCCCCCTCTGTGTCGGGGTTTGTGGCCATAATTACTTCCTTTACATTGCCCTGCCCCACCCGCTGCAAAAGCTCCCGGACGCGGATATCGTCCTGGGTCACATGGTTCAGCGGCGAGATAACACCGTGAAGCACATGGTAAACGCCCCGAAACTCCCGGGAACGCTCCATGGCGATCACATCCTTTGGCTCTGCCACCACGCAGATTACGTCCTTATCCCGGGACGGATCGTCACAAATGGGGCAGATTTCCCGGTCGGTGATATTCTGGCAGCACGGACAGGTATGGACGGAGCGCTTTGCCTCTACGATGGCATCAGCAAAGGCCTGGGCATCCTCCAGGGGAAGCTCCAGCACATGAAATGCCAGACGCTGGGCGGTCTTTCCGCCGATGCCGGGCAGCCGGGCAAAATGGTCGGCAAGATCCTGTAATGCCGCAGGGAAAAACTGCATGGCCCCTCCTTAGAACAGGCCGCCGAGATTCAGCCCGCCGGTCAGCCGGGACATATTGTTGGCCGCCTCGGTGTCTGCGGTGCGCATTGCCTCGTTCACGGCGGCGATCACGGTATCCTGGAGCATTTCCACATCATCCGGGTCAACTGCCTCCGGCTTGATGGTCAGGCTCACCAGCTCATGCTTGCCGTTCACCGTCGCCGTGACCATACCGCCGCCGGCGCTGGCGGAGAAGGTCTTGCTCTCCTGCTCCTGCTGCATCCGAAGCATCTCCTGCTGCATCTTCTGCGCCTGCTTCAGCATGGCGCTCTGGTTCATGCCGCCGGGCATTCCGCGAAATCCGTTTTTAGCCATTTTTCATTCTCCAATCATTCGTTTATTCTTTCATATTTACAATATTGCTGTGCTGCCTGCCAAATTGGAGCAGGCTCTCCATGCGGGCATTTCCCGCAGGCTTTGCCGAAAGGTCAATGATTTTTACCTTCACTCCATGCCCCAGCTGGGCAGCGGCCTTCCGGGCAACCATCTCCAGAATTTCGGGCTTGCCGAGCATATCCGCCGTAAAGGTGTTCTTGCAGCGCAGCTCCAGCACCCCGTTTTTCATCGCACCGTACACCGGGGCATTTTCTGAGGCGACGAAGAAGCCGGAAATCGGCGGCTTCAGCTCCTGGCGAACGGCGGCAACCACCTCCGCCCAAAAGGCCAGCGGCACCTCGTCGTCCGGCACCGTCTCCGTTGCGGCAGGCGGCTCCTGCGCCGCTTCCTTTTCAGGCTGCGGCGGCACCGGGGCAGCTGCGGACGCAGCAGGGGCAGCAGCCACCAGGACGCCGCTTCTGATTTGATCCTCCAGCCGGGTCAGCCGGGCGTTGATGGATTTGGCATCCAGGCTCAGCTGGGGCTGGGCCATTTCCAAAATGCACAGCTCCGCATCCATTCTTCTGCTGGAGCTGCGGGTAAAATCAGCCAGCGTCTGCTGCACCAGCGACATCATCCGCACCAGCTCCCCGCCGGACAGCTGCTTGGCCAGCAGCTGTGCCTCCTGATCGGAGGCAACGCCGGAGAGCATGGTCACGCCGGAATTGGGGGCGGTTTTGAGCACCAGCAGGTCGCGGATCAGGCACGCCAGCTCATCCAGCATGGCGCCCAAGTCCTTGCCGTCGGTGTAGAGCTGGTTAAACAGCGCCAGGGCATCCTTGGTATTGTGGGCCGCGATGTGGCCCAGCAGCTCGCCGCATTTCCGCTCTCCGGCGATTCCCAGGCAGGTATACACCGCCTCGGCGGTCAGCTCCCCCACTGTTGCGGACGCGCACTGATCCAGCAGGCTCAGGCCGTCGCGCATGCCGCCATCCGCCAGACGGGCAATCACCCGGGCGGCAGATTCGTCCAGATCAATATTTTCCTGATAGGCCACATATTGCAGCCGGGCGGCAATATCCTCCTGGCTGATGCGCCGGAAGGAAAACCGCTGGCAGCGGGACAGAATGGTAGCGGGAACCTTGTGCAGCTCCGTCGTGGCCAGAATAAACAGCAGATGCTCCGGCGGCTCCTCAATGATCTTCAGCAGGGCATTGAAGGCCGAAAGAGAAAGCATATGCACCTCGTCGATGATGTATACCCGCTTCTTCACCTGGGAGGGGGTATAAATCGCATCGTCGCGCAGGTCGCGGATGTTATCCACGCCGTTGTTGGAGGCGGCGTCGATCTCCAGCACATCCATGCAGGTGCCCTCGTCGATGGCCTTACAGGCCGGGCAGCGGTTGCAGGGGTTGCCGTTATCCGGGTGCTCACAGTTGACCGCCTTGGCAAGAATTTTTGCACAGGAGGTCTTGCCCGTGCCGCGGGAGCCGGTGAACAGGTACGCATGGCTCATTTTCCCGGTCATCAGCTGGGTTTTCAGCGTCTGCGTCACCGCCATCTGGCCGGACACATCGTCAAAGGTCTGCGGGCGGTATTTACGATATAGGGCCTGATATGCGGCCATTCGGCTCCACCTTTCTCTGTGAATCGTACAAAAACATGCCGACTCATAACAAGATCGCACACCCACATTTGAGCAGGCAACATACCCAGAAGCCGTGCAGAAAGCTCAAAATCGGCAATCCCGCGGCACACGAGAAGATCCGCTTAATGCTGCTTGGTTCCCCACCTGACATGGTTCACGGGATCTCATTGCGCAAGACCGATCTCTCAACACCTCTTACACGGTACGGATGGCACATTACACCTGACCGGGTGTGGGGATTCATCCCTGCTGTAGCGGATTGCAGGTACAGGGCACCGCTAACTCCCCGACTAGTGCGACCTTGTTATAAGCCGGCAGCTCTAACAAGGACAATATTCTGTTTTAGGGAATCTCTGAATAAATCGGCAAGAGCTGGCACCGAGGGATTTTGTTCCCAGGCAAGGGATGGAAAATGGAGGAATACTGTATGTATTTCCCGTTTTTCATCCTGCGGCATGGGGGCAAAAGACCCGCTGTCCAGCCGCAGACGATTTATTCAGAGGTTCCTTAGTTCAGCTTAGACTCAACGAAATCGGCCAGCTCCTGGAAGGTGGTGATCTTCTGATCCTCCATATCCAGCTCAACGCCCAGCTCGCTTTCCAGATCCATAATCATCTCGACGATATCGAGGGAATCGATGCCCAGGCTTTCAAAGGTGCTGTCGGGAGTAATCTCGGATGCGTCGATCTCGAGCTGCTTGGCTGCGTACTTTACAAGTTTTTCGTACATTCTTTCTGTCCCTCCAAATATTCTGTGTAGAACATTTCCGTAATATTCTAGTACAGGACAAAGATTTTGTCAATCCTTGATTTCGGTATGCCCCAAAATCTTTACGGAATCTCTTTATTTACGGCAGAAATTCCGGCAGCATAGGCCGTTGCCCAGGCGATTTGCAGGTTGAAGCCCCCGGTGTAGGCGTCGCAGTCCAGAATTTCTCCGGCGAAAAACAGCCCCGGAGTCAGCTTGGATTCCATTGTTTTGGGGTTCACCTCGCCTACCTTGACGCCCCCAGAGGTGATGATTGCCTCGCTCACCGGGCGCTTGCCGGAAATGGCAACGGGGAACGCCTTCAGCAGCTCCACCAGCGTCCGGCGCTTCTGCCGGGTCAGGGAATTGGCCTGCAGCTGCGGCGGGATTTCTGCCCGGCGCAGCACAACAGGGATCATGGAGCGGGGCAGTAGGTCGGTCAAAGCGTTTTCCATAGAGCGGTTCTGGTACATTTCCAGGTCTCTCAGAATGCGGCTGTCCAGCTTGGATTCATCCAGCGCCGGCTTTAAATCCAGCACCAGGCGGCAACCCTGGCCCTTCATGTGGCAGCTGGCGCTGAGCACCGTGGGGCCGGAGACGCCGAAATGGGTAAACAGCAGCTCTCCAAAATCCTGATACAGCACCTTCCCCTTTTCACTCAGCAGCTTCACGCCCACGTTACGCAGGGACAGGCCCTGCATCTCGGCACAGTCCGGGTCGCCGGATTCCAGCGGCACCAGATTCCCTTCCTGCGGGACGACGGTGTGTCCCAGTGCCGCCGCCATCCTGTAGCCGTCGCCGGTGGAGCCGGTGGCGGGATAGGATACGCCCCCCGTGGCAAGAATCACCCACGAAGCGTCATAGGATGCAGCTGTGGTCTTTACCCCGGTGACGCGGCCATCCTTTGTCAGAATTTCCGTCGCCGTCTCGTCGCGCACAGCGACGCGGACGCGGCGCAGCTCATTTTGCAGGCAGTCCAGAATGGACTGGGAACGATCGGTCACCGGGAAAACCCGGTTTCCCCGCTCCGTTTTCAGTGGGCAGCCGTGCGATTCAAAAAAAGCCATGGTTTTTTCCGGCGGAAATGCGGCCATGGCGCTGTAGAGAAAGCGTCCGTTGCGTGGAGTGTTTTGCAGCACCTCCTGCCCGGTGCAGCAGTTGGTCACATTGCAGCGGCCCTTGCCCGTGATCAGGAGCTTCTTTCCCAGGCGACCGTTCTTTTCCAGCAGAAGCACCCGCTGCCCCCGGTCTGCTGCGGCAATGGCGGCAAACATCCCCGCCGGGCCGCCGCCGATTACGATGCCGTCAAACCTCATCTTCCTTTACCTGCTTCTCGTAAACATCGTACTCGTCCCAAATTCTTTCCAGGTTTTCAAAGGTTCTGGACAGCTCCTTTTCCCGCTTGGAGGCAATGGCCACGATCAGCGCGTTTACCAGGCTGAGGGGGGCAACCAGGCTGTCCACCAGCGACACCATATCGCTTTTTGCCAGCAGAACATGGTCGCAGCACTGCCCCAGGGGGGACAGCTTGCTATCCGTAAAGCCGATCACTGTAGCGCCTGCGGAGCGGCAGTACCTGGCTCCCTTGGTGGTGGAGGAAGAATAGCGGGGGAAGCTGAACGCAATCACCACATCCTCCGCATTTACGCCTACGATTTTTTCAAACATCTCCCCGGTGCTCATGCCGGAGATCACGTGGACGTTGTTAAACATATAGTTCAGGTAGTATCCCAGAAAGTTTGCCAGCGGGGCAACCGAACGGACGCCGATGATATAGACGCGCTTCGCCTTCAGAATCGCGTTGACCGCGTTGCTGAATTCGCCCCGGTTCACCGTCTCATCGGTCTGGCGGAGCTTTTCAATATCGGAGCGGACAACCATGGAGATGATATCCTGGTCGCCCAGGCGATCATTGGCAACCTCAATGCGCTGCACGGAGGTCAGCCGGTTCAGCACCATTTCCTGCATTGCCTTTTGCATGGACGGGTAGCCGTCGAAGCCCAAATCCACCGCAAAGCGGACGACCGTGGACTCCGAAACGCCCACCGTCGCGCCCAGGCGGCTGGCGGTCATAAAGGCGGCCTTATCATAGGCCTCTGTGATATATTGGGCAATTCTGCGCTGCCCCTTTGAAAAATCCGAGGTTTTTTCCTGCAAAAGAGTCAAAAAATCCTGATTCATACCCATGCCTCAATTTCTTGATGGTCAAGCCGCGATCACACCCGCAGCCGTTCATTGCCGGTTCGTTTTAAAAATCCTACACAATACTAGCAAAATCAGCCGGGTTTTGCAAGAGGCTTTCCGGCCTATATTTTTTGAAGCTCCTCCGCCGTCAGATAGCGCCACTGCCCTGGGGGCAAATCTCCCAGCTCCAGCGCGCCCTCCCGGATGCGCTTTAGGCGATGCACCTTCATATCGGCCAGCTCGCACATTCTGCGAATCTGCCGGTTGCGCCCCTCGTGAATGGTGATTTCAAAGGCGGCCCGCTCTCCTTTCGCCGAAAGCAGGCGCAGCCGGGGCGGGCGGATGGTGTAGCCGTCCAGGGTCACCGGGGTGTGGAGCCACTGAAATCTTTCCGCTGTGAAGCCTGTCACCTGCACCTGGTAGGTTTTGGAAATCTCGTGGCGTGGGTGCATGCTTCGGTTGGCAAATTCACCGTCGTTTGTAAAAAGCAAAAGCCCCTCCGAGTCCATGTCCAGCCGCCCGACGGGATAGACTCTCTGGCCGCACCCGGCTACCAGCTGGGCGGCGGTGGGACGTCCCTTTTCGTCAGAAAGGGTGGTGACATAGCCTCTGGGCTTATTCAGCATCAAATATATGTACCCCGCCGCAGCGGGAATCGGCGCGCCGTCCACCGTGATCTGATCGATGTCGGCGTCGGCGCTTTCACCCAGGGCTGCGGTGCAGCCATTGACGGCCACGCGGCCCTGGCGGATCAGCTCCTCCGCTTTGCGCCGGGAGGCAACGCCCCGGTCGGACAGGATCTTTTGTAGTCTTTGCATCATTCGCTTTTCCTCCAAAAAAGAAAGCGGTGGCTTTTCTTCGGCTCCGGCTGGACGATCTCGGAGGTCTCGCCATAGACGACCGGGATTTTGCCCACCGCCTTTCCAGAAAGCAGCACGTAGGCGAACCCGGCATCCGCACCCTCGGCCACGGGGGCATAGATAAAGCCGCTGCCGGGAAGCAACAGCTGGGGCTGCTCCTCCTTTGAGACGGAATAGGTAAAGTTCTCTGCCGCCAGAACGGCCACCTTTTCAGATGTCCCCCCGGCAACCTCCCGAAAGCCAACGCAGTCGCCCACGGTCACAATCCGCTGGAGCTGAAACTGAGAAAAGCCCCGATCCAGCATGGCGGCGTGATCCGCCCAGTCGTTGGGGTCGCTGATGGTCACCGCCACCAGACGGCGGCGGTTCTGGGTCGCACTGGATACCAGGATGCGTCCGGCAGCCTTGGTATAGCCGGTTTTTACACCATCCGCCCCGGGATAGAGCCACAGAAGCTTATTGTGATTGCGCAGCATTCGGTTTCCGATGGTAACGGTCTTGGTGGAAACGGTCTTGCTGAAAATTGGGTTTTCCATGGCGTAGGAGGCCAGGATGGCCAAATCCCCGGCGGTGGAATAGTGATTCTTGGAATCCAGTCCGTTGGGGTTTTCAAAATGGGTCTGGGTCATGCCCAGGCTTCTGGCCTTGTCGTTCATCAGATTGGCAAATTCCTCTATGCTGCCGCAGCAGTAGAGGGCCAGCGCCACCGCCGCATCGTTGCCGGAGGACAGCATCAGGCCATACAGCAGCTCCTGGATGGAAAGCCGCTCCCCCTCCCTTAAATACATGGAGGAGCCTTCGATGCCCACTGCCTGCCGGGGAATCTGCATCTGGTCGAGCACGTTGCAGCGCTCACAGATCAGCAGAGCGGTCATAATCTTGGTGGTGCTGGCAATCAGGCTCTGCCTGCTGCTATTATGATCCAGCAGGAGCCTGCCACTGACGCAGTCCATCACTGCGGCGGACTTTGCCGACAGCGCACTGCACCGCGCCGGGATAAGCAGAACGGCAGCCAGCAATGCAGCCGCCGTTCCGGCAAAAAATCGTTTCATTCCATTCACCCGGAGGTAGTTTCCCCGGAAAGCGGACGATTATTCCCCTTTTCCGCCGGATTTGGAATCCATAAACGAGGTGATCCGATCCAGCGTGTCCGGGATCATCTCTACCAGGCGATCCGCTGTGGTATTGGCCGCCTGCGCCACGGGAATCATGCGCACATTTCCGTCCTTAACCACCAGGAAGCAGACGGGAATCACCTTGACGCCTGCACCCACGCCGCCGCCAAAGGGATTATCCCCTCCGGCCGCCTTGCCCTTGGTAAAATCAGAGCCAGCCCCGCCGAAGCCGACACTGACCTTGGACACCGGGATAAGCGTCACCCCGTCGGGGGTCGTAATGGGCTGGCCGACCACGGAATTCACATCGACCATTTCCTTAATTTTCTGAATGGTGCCTTCCAGCATACCAGGAAGCTTTTCACTCATGCTTCGCTACCGCCTTTCCGTTTCTTTTTCAAAATCAACAATTCCTTGATAAACAGATATCCGTACACGATTCCCAGCTCCGTCAGCTGCCAGAGCGGCATCGTCAGCTTTGCCTGAACCTCGATCAGCGTTTCCTCTGCGGTAAAATCACACTGAACCTCAAAATTCCGCTTGTGTATGTGGAAAAAACGCTCCAGCACCGGCACAAGGTTGCCCAGGGCGGCCCAGGCTCTGCCATAGTTCAGCGCCAGGTCGCAGGGGTCGTCCCCGCCCAGGGTAAGCTTCAGCACCAGATCGTCGACCCGAAGCTTTCTGCGGAATTGATTCAAAAAGCGCATTCCAACCTGAATCAGGGGATAAAAGTCCCGCAGGCTCCCGCCCTTTTTTTCTGGCTCTTCCGCCGGTTTAGGGGGCGCCTTTTTTTCTTCTGCGGGGGGCTGCTCTTTCTTTTCCTTTGGAGCCTTCTTTTTCTTCTTTGGCAGCGGGATTACCGTAAAGCGCAGTACTCCCGCGATGATCCGCACCAAAGGGCCTCCCGAATCATAGCGGACAAATACGCCCAGCGGAATGCCGCCCAGCAGAAGCAGAATGCCCAGGGCAATGAGCCAGCCCATTATGTTTCCTCCTGCGGCTGGGGCTGCTCCTCTTCCTGCTCAATCGGCTCTCCGAATGTAATCTTATCAATGGGGGGAAGCTCCTCCAGGAAGGACAGGCCAAAGGTTCGCAGGAAATCCGGGGTTGTCCGATACTGGATGGGCCTGCCCGGCACATTCAGCCGCCCCGCCTCCTCGATCAGCTTTTTATTCAGCAGCGCGGCAACGGAATAGGCGCTGTCCACACCGCGAATCTGCTCTACCATGGCCTTGGTGGCGGGCTGATAGTAGGCCACAATGGTCAGCACCTCCAGCTGGGAGGCGGAAAGCTTGGGCGGCTTTCGGGTCTCCAGCGCCTTTGTAACATAGTCGGCCATCTCGCCGGAGGATACCATCTGATACCCCCGCTCCAGGCGCAGGACGCGGATGCCCCGCCGCTCAAAGGCCAGCCGATCCGCCAGTGCGTCGGCTGCCCGCTCCACCTCGTCCTCGTCCGCCTCCATGGCGGCGGCAAGACGGGCCAGCTCCATTCGCTCGCCGGAAGCGAACAAAATGGCCTCCAGAATTCGTTCCATTTGGGATTGCTCCATTTAGTTCTCCTCCTCCAGGGCCGCGTCGGTTTTTACCAGGCGGACATTGGGATTTTCGCCGGAAAGGTCATCCTCCAGAATCACGGAGTTGGTCTTGCACAGTTCCAGTATTGCCAAAAAAGTGGCAACAATTTCAGACCGGCTCTTATTTCCGCGAAACAGAGCTTTCAGCCGCTCTACCCCGCGCAGCACCAGCTGGCGGAGCACCTCCCCGGCCTTACGGGTGACGGGGTACGGCTCCTTGGCCACAATTCCATTAAAATTGGCAGTGGGCGGCGGGAGCTGGCGCTGACTGCGCTCCGCGATCGTATCCAGCGCGCGCAGCAAATCCACAACGCTGTGCTTATAGCGGTAGGTGCTGTCCCGGCGGAGCGGCTCCGGCTCCTTGGTGAACAGGCAGCGGCCGATCTCATTGCGCGGCTCCAGCTGGGATACCGCAATACGAATCTGCTCCATTGCCTCCTTCCGGCGGCGCTCAATCAGGCTCTGGCGCAGCAAATCAAGCTCGTTCTCCGCCTCCGCCTGCTCTGCGGCGGACAGAAGCATCTTCGTTTTAATGAGCATCAGGTGGGAGGCCATAGAGATGAACTCACTGGCAATCTGCATATCCAGCCGCTTCATTTCATCCAGATAGGCCAGGTACTGCTCCAGAATCGCCGTGATGGAAACATCCTGTATCTCTATTTTATTTTTACTGAGCAGGAGAAAAATAACATCCAGCGGCCCTTCAAAATCCTCGCGGATCTCCGATTGGGTGTGGACAATTCCCTCCAGTTTGTATTGCGGTTCAGCCATATCGAGGCACCCATGCTCCCATTCTTATACAATTTGAATGGATTATAGCACCGATTTTCCCTGAGCGCAAGCACTCCGAAAAAAAATCCCAAATTGGGTGAAAAGGATTGCAATTTTTTGTTGATTGTGATAAGATGGGTTTACAGAAT
The DNA here is from genome assembly GCA_934565795.1 of uncultured Oscillospiraceae bacterium. Lineage (GTDB taxonomy): Bacteria > Bacillota > Clostridia > Oscillospirales > Oscillospiraceae > Faecousia. The sequence continues at coordinate 56,612 of CAKTIM010000002.1, read as the reverse complement.
TCATGGAGGGATGTCCCGTGGCGAGCCGCAACCGCAGTCGTAACCGTTATCGAGAAATGGAAAGCATCATGACCAAGGTGCTCATTGGCGATGGTCTTGCTTTTCTGCTTTATATGTTCGCCGCAAGCCGCGTGGGTGCGTGGGGCGTGATTAAGGGCATCGCTGCGTTTTTGGCCATTGCGATCTCCGTGCTCGGCCTGGTATGGCTGTTCATGACCAAGGAAATGACCCGCCGCCGCAGCCTGTGGATGGTGACGGCCTGCGTTTCCATTCTGGCCTGTATTCTGGTCTCCCTCTGCCTGGGCTACCCCAGCCCCCCGGTGGTTTCCGTGGTTTAGCAGCTGATATTATTTTTCCCCGATGCAATGCATCGGGGAAATTTTTTGTATTGAAGCCGCGCCGCACAATTACGGTTGCGGGCCTTTCTGATTTGCTTCAAAGCATCTTAACGATAAAATGTGTTGCCGCCGATGAATTCGCGGACGATGCTGGTGGGGGGGATTTCGTCGTCGACGTCGGCTTCCTGGATGTAGTTCAGGATTTTTACGATGGAGCACACCTGATCGTAGCAGCTGTCCTCGGGCATGATCTGGGTCAGCAGCGGGAAAATGTGCTTTTTCAGGACGGCAAGCTCATACAGCGTGGAGCTGTTGAAGATCACATCCGCATTTTCCTGATAGGGGAAAATCCAGCGCTTTTCACCGCTCTGGACGGAATCCCACATAGAGATCGTCCGCTGGACGGAGGAGCCTCTTGTCTCAAAATCCCGGACGATCCGGCGCAGCAGCCGCAGGTAGCTGGTGGGCACCCGGTTGTGATTATCCAGGTTCAGCGGCAGAAGCGGGCTGACATACAGCTTGAAAATTTTGTTTTCCGGCACACCGTCGGGAACCATCTGGGGATTCAGGCCATGGATGCCCTCCACGATGATCACGGAATTATCCCCCAGGCGCAGCTGACGGCCATCCCATACCCGCCTGCCCTGCACAAAATTGAAGGTGGGCAGCGCCGTCTCTCCGCCGGAGAGCAGGCAGGAAATATTCTCACGGAACAGCTCAGTATCCAGGGTATTGATATGCTCCAGATCCACCTTGCCGTCCGGGCCGGGAGAAAGCTTATCCCGGTCGATGTAGTAGTTATCCAGGCTCATCAGGATGGGCTTTTTCCCGTGGACGCGCAGCTGGGTGGCCAGGCGGTTGGCTGTGGTCGTCTTGCCGGAGGAGCTGGGGCCGGCCAACATGACCACCTGCGCGGAGCGCTGGCAGACCATATCCGCAATCTGGGAAATCCGCTTCTCGTGCAGGGCCTCGTTGACGCGGATCAGCTCCCGGATGCTGCCGGACACCGTTTTCTGGTTCAGGTCGGATACCGTCTCGCATTCCATCAGCGTTCCCCAGCGCTTGCCCTCGGTAAACACCGAGAAGAAGTTGGGACTGGCCTCAAACCGGGTGGTCTTATCCGGGTTCAGATCGTCCGGGTACAGCAGAATGACGCCGCCCTCTGCCGGGAGCAGATTCCACACCGTCAGATAGCCGGACGAGGGCAGCATTTCCCCAAAGAAATAGTCTGAATAATCCTTGTATACATATTCATCGAAGGAATCCGCCGGATACCATTGCAGCAGCTCCGCCTTATCCTGCTGGTTGTTGCGCTGGAACTGGGCGATGGCCTCCTGGCGGGATATTCTCTTGCGCAGGATGGGAAAATCCTCTTGGATATATTCGGCCATCTTCTGCTTCAGCGCCGCGACGCAGACGCCGCCCTCATTTTCAATGGAGAGAAACACGCTGTTGCCCAGCGTGCAGCTGATTTTGGATACGGCATCCGGCCACAGGGCGCGAATGGCAAGAAACACCAGGAAGCAGGCGGTGCGGGTATATACCTTTTTCCCAGGGCCGTCGCTGTAGCGAAGCAGATGAACCTCTCCGTTGGAGGCGGCCATGGCGCGGCGCATGGTGGTGCTGTCCTGTTCTTCGGAGGAGGCGCGCACGGGGATGTAATTCAGGGTAAAAACCTCCCCGGCGATCTTTGCCGCCAGCGGCCTGTCCTTCAAATTGCCGCAGTCCATGCCCAAAGCCTGAATCAGCTCCCGCAGGGACTGCCCCGGATTGGCCTGAACCGCGCAGCCATTGATCTTTAACTGCATACTGACACCTCCGTCTGTTGTGTTTGTCAGAAGATTATAGCACAAAAATGTGAACATTTCAATTTTCTTTTTTGGTGAAATTCGCAAATTGTCCAGTATCAAAAGAAAGCTGCCCCACCGCAGGCGATTTGCTCAGAGGCTATCCAGGCGCTCCAATTCCGTCCCTGCGTAATAGTAGGTCAGGATTTCCTCAAAGGCGCTGCCGGCTGCGGCCATTGCGTCCGCGCCCAGCTGGCTCATGCCGACCCGGTGCCCATAGCCCTGGGTGTGGAAAACCACCGCGTCGTTCTGAATGGTCACGGTAAAAACCGTGGAGCGTAAATTCAGCTTTCTCCGAAGGAGCGTCCCCGGAAAGCTTTTTCCGCCAACGGTGACGGAGGCGACGCCCGCCCCGCTGGTGTACTCCCACTGGGTAAACCAGCTGTCCGTGTCTTCATCCAGCTGAACGGCCAGTGTTTTTTCCAGATAGGCGCGGGAAAAAGCGACGCTCTCCTCGTTCCCCTTTTCCGGGCTTTCCGTCGACACAAGGTATGGATAGCTGCTGCCCCACACGGCGGCGGCATCCTCGGTATACCCGGCGGTGCTGGAAAAATAGGTTGCCTCGATCAGCTCTCCCCGATAGGTGAGCACCAGACCGGCGCTGCCGCTGACGGCGGCGCGAACCTTCTCCAGCTCCCCGTCAGTCCCGAAGGATTGGAGGAAGTGCCCCGGCGCGACATAGCCCTGGCAGCAGCTGGGGTCGATGCATACCGAGCCGTCGCCATGCTTTCCCCCGGTGACGGCTGCCTTCCAGGCAAACGTCCGGGCCACCACGGCCTGCGCCTTCAGGGCCTCCGGCTCAAATTCTGCGGGCATCTCCGCCAGAACCACACCGACCACATATTCCTCCAAGTCCATCTGCACCTGCGACTGCGCCTGCCGGACGAGAATACTATTCGCCTGCCCCTGGGGCTCCGTCGCCCGCGCAATCTCCCGCTGCCCCTCCCGGAAAAACGGACGCAGCACCGCCGGGAGCAGAAGCATCAGGAGAATTACCTGCAAAAAAATGATTTTTCTTGACTTCATTGCTCGTCCCTCCGTTGCAGCAATAGGATACCACGCAGGGGCTTCAAATCCTGTCAGAAAATGTTTGCATTCAATTGCGGGTTCTGTTATAATGCACTCATATTCATTACCATTGGAGGGGAAACTATGCCCAAGAGAAAAAGAGGTGACCGCCGGGACGCGGTTTGGCTGAAGGATATTCCGTCGATGAACCGCATCATGCCCTGCATTATGCCCAACCGCGCGGACAACGAGGCATACATCAGCTTTGACCTGGACTATCGTCCGCTGGAGGCCTACCTGGAAAAGAAAAATGCAGGAAGAACGGAGGATAAGTATACCTTCTTCCATGTAATCAGCTGCGCCGTAGGCAAGGCCTTTGTGCTGCGGCCCCGGATGAACCGCTTTGTATGCAACCGGCGGCTGTATCAGCGCAACGATATCACCGTCGCATTCACTGTGAAGAAACGATTCAGCGACAAGGCGGAGGAGGCGCTGGCCAATTTCAAATTTGACCCCAAGGACACCATGGACAGCTACCACGAGAAGATCATGGCCGTCATTCACGACACCAAGCGGGAGGATATCGCCGACACCTCCACCGGCGCAATGGACATCGTCTCCAAGCTGCCCCAGTGGATGATCAACGCCATTGCAAGCTTCGTGCTGTGGCTGGACAAGCACGGCTGGGCGCCCCAGAGCCTGATCGGCTCCGACCCCAACCACGCCGCCATTTTTCTTTCCAATCTTGGCTCCATCGGGCTGGAATGCGGCTATCACCACCTGGTCAACTGGGGCACCAACTCCTGCTTCATCGTCATTGGCAAGAAGCAGCTGAAAATGGAATACCTGAAGGACGGCACCCCCGATCTGCATGAGGTGGTTCCCATCGGGATCACCCTGGACGAGCGGATCGCCGACGGCTATTACTATTCCGGCACCGTCGCCCTGGTCAAGGAGCTGCTGAGCCACCCTGACCTGCTGGATATGCCTGCGGATACGCCGGTGGAATACGCCATTAAGCGATAAGAGGTTTAGGAGAGGATCACATGCTTGTTCCTGTTTTGCTGTTTGCGCTGGGCCTGGTGCTGCTGATCAAGGGCGGCGACTGGTTTGTGGATGGTGCAACGGATATCGCGGAGCATTTTCATGTGCCGGAGCTGATTATCGGCGCGACAGTGGTTTCTCTGGGCACCACCCTGCCGGAGGTAATGGTATCCGCCACCTCCGCCGTCAGCGGCCACGGAGAAATTGCCTATGGCAACGCCATCGGCTCCATCATCTGCAATACCGCCCTGATTGCCGCCATTACCATTGCGGTTCGTCCGGCAGTCATTGACCCGAAGAGTCTGAAGCTGCCCGTCATTTTCTTCTTCAGCGCCGCCGCAATTTACTGCGTAAACGCCTATCTCACCGGCTACTTTGGGTATGCCATTGGCATCTGCATGCTGGTGATCCTGGCGCTGTATCTGTTCTGCACCATCCGCCAGGGGCTGAAAAATCCCTCCCCCGCCGCGCCGGAGGAGCAGCCTGCAAAAACGCGGGCGTTGGGTGTCAGCATTCTGCTGCTGGTGGTCGGCGCGGCGCTGATCGCGGTGGGGGCCGATCTGCTGGTGGACAATGGTACCCTGATCGCACACGCGCTGGGCGTGCCGGAATCGGTAATTGCCCTGACCTTTGTGGCGCTGGGTACCTCGCTGCCGGAGCTTGTGACGGCCATTACCTCCCTGGTCAAGGGGCACGGCTCTCTGTCGCTCGGCAACGTGATCGGCGCCAATATTCTGAATCTGGTGCTGGTATCCGGCGTGGCGTCGGTGCTGAAGCCCTTCTCCATCCCCCAGGAAAAGCTGCTGCTCGGCCGGAACGCATCACTGGTGCTGGATATTCCGCTGATGCTCTTTGTGATGGCGTTCCTGACGCTGCCGCCCCTGGCTACCAAGAAGCTCAGCCGCTGGCAGGGAATCGTCCTGCTGTGCATTTACGCCGCCTTCTGCGTATTCCAGTTTGCGGCATAATATCTATTCATTACCCCCTAAAATTTGCCTGCTCTCACTGAGCAGGCAAATTTTTTGAAGAAAAGCAAACGCCTCCCTATACCATCACATTCACCCGGTATGCCTTGAGCCAGTAATCGATCTGAAGAATATAGGCCATTGTCTGCGGGCGGCGCATCAGCTGCCCATACCAGGGCCATTGGGTCTCCTGCTGTAGGAAGGACACCAGATTTTTTCGGTCGATCAGCGCAAAGAGCGGATTGTCCTTTTCGTTCAGGACGCTTTCCAGGCGGCGGTGAACCAGCTCCTCATAGTGGGGATCAAAGGTCTTGGGATAAGGGCTTTTCTTTCGGGTGATGATCTCCTCCGGGAGAAGGCCCTGCACGGCATGGCGCAGCAGCCCCTTCTCCCGGCCGTTCAGATCCTTCATCTCCCAGGGCACCGCGTACAGATACTCGGCAATGCGGTAATCGCAGAAGGGCACCCGAACCTCCAGCCCGGAATACATGCTCATGCGATCCTTGCGATCCAGCAGAGTCTGCATGAACCAGCGGAAATTCAGGTTGACCATTTCCTTCATCCGCCGCTCCAGCGGGGTGTTTTCGGGCAGGATGTCGCTTTCCCGGCAGGTGCGCCGGTATTCGTCCATCACGAAGTCCTCCGCCGACCCGTTTTTCCGCAGCAGATCGGTCATCAGTCCGGCACGCTGTGCCGTGGTCTGCGACCAGGGGAAGCCGGCCTTCTCCCGCACCTGGGGATCCCGGTACCAGGGATAGCCGCCAAAAATCTCATCCGCGCATTCGCCGGAGAGGGCAACCTTGACATGCTGCCGGATATCCGCGCAGAACGCCAGCAGCGAGAAATCCACATCCGCCATTCCCGGCAGATCCCGGGCCTGGGTCGCCTGCTCCAGCGCATCCATCAGCTGTCTGGGCGTCAGCACCGTCCAGTGGTGCCGGGAGCGGATGGCGCTGAGCATCCTTTCGATGTAAGCATTATCGGAATTGGGCTGGAATTTTCCGGGCGTAAAATACCGATCGTTGTTCAGGTAATCCACCGAGAAGGTCTCCAGCTGCTCTCCCCTCTTGGCCATTTCCCCGGCGCAGACCGCGCTGATGATGCTGGAATCCAGCCCGCCGGAGAGGAACGTGCCAATGGGCACATCAGAAACCATCTGCCGCCGGATGGAATCGGTGACCAAGGCCCGAACCTGCTCGGCGGTCTGCTCCAGGGTATCCTCATGGATTCGATCCCGCAGCATCCAATACTGGCGGGCGGATAGCCGCCCCTCCTCAAAATAGCCGCACCAGCCAGGCTCCAGCTCCCGCACACCGCGAAATACACCGCTGCCGGGGATGCGTCCGGGGCCAAGCAAAAGCAGCTGATAGGCTCCCTGGGCGTCCAGCTCCGGCTTCAGCTCCGGGCAGCAAAGGCAGGTTTTTATCTCAGAGGCAAATACCAGCCCCCGCTCCCGCTCCACATAAAAAAGGGGCTTTACGCCGATCCTGTCCCTGGCCAGGAACAGCCGCTGCCGGCTGCTTTCCCACACGGCAAAGGCAAAAATACCGTTGAAGCGCTCCAGGCTTTCCTCGCCCCACTGGGCATAGGAATGGAGCACCACCTCCGTGTCGGAGTGGCCCAGGAATTGATGGCCCAGCCTCTCCAGCTCCTGCCGCAGCTGCGCCGTATTGTACAGCTCGCCGTTATAGCAAAGGGTGTATGTCTCGCCGCCGAAATCCAGGGACATGGGCTGCTTCCCGCCCTCCGGGTCGATGATCGCCAGGCGGGAATGGAGCAGCGTACAGCGCTTTGTTCGGTAAATCCCCTGCCCATCCGGGCCGCGCCGGGACATGGTGCGCAGCATCTTTAGCGCGGTTTCATTTGAAATGGGAAAATCAATACAGCCTGCAATGGCGCACATTGGTTTACCACATCCTTTCCGTCTGATTATTATATGCAGGCGGCGGCGCTGCTTGCCACGGAATAATCATCGGCAATCTGCGCATACTGGCAAGGGTGAGAATTGATGAAAGATAACAAAGAAGTACTGTCCTCCGTCCTGAAAACCACACAGATGGGACAGCTGGGCATCCGAAGCGTGCTGGACTGCGACATGAAGCCGGAGCTGCGCAAGGCGGTGGAATCCCAGCTGCGGGAGTACGCCTCCATTGAAAGCGAGGCGCAGGCCATCGCGCGAAAGCGAAACTGGAGCTTGCCGCAGCTGAACCCGTCCATCCGTTTTATGACGGACAGGATGACCCGGATGCAGCTTTCCTTTGGGGATGTCAACAGCAAAATCGCGGCCATGATGATCCGGGGAAACACCAGCGGCGTTATCAAGGGACTGAAGAACCTGCACCAGCTGGAAAAGCCGGATGATGCGGTGTATGCCCTTTCCCAAAAGCTGCTGGATACGGAAAGCAGCAATGTGCACCAGATGAAACCCTTTCTGTAGCTGGATAGGCGAGGCAGAGATTGCCTCGCCTGCACCCTTTTCGCCCGACGCGCATATCCTGATACAGTATGGAAAGGAAGGGATGAATATGTCCGCCATTGGATACATACAGGCGCGTGCCTTTGCCAGCAATGCCCAGATACCGCTGCGGGATGTAGCGGTGGTGGTCACCGCGCCGGATGAAACGGCAATCGCCATGCGGGTCACCGACCGAAGCGGATTGATATCCGTAATTGAAATTCCCGCGCCCAATCTCTCTGAAAGCCAGGAGCCGGGAGCGGAGGAAAAGCCCTATGCCCTTGTAAATATGTATGCCTACCGCAATGGCTTCGGCCCCTTTGAGTCCCGGAATATCCAGGTGTTTGCGGGAACCACCACATTCCAGGATATCAAGCTGATCCCGCTGTCCCAGCTGCCCCGGGGCGAGGAGGACAGCATGAACGTGGACACCCCGCCGCAGAACCTGTAAGGGGGTTGCCATGCCGACTGTAACGCCCTTTGTCCCCCAGCGGATCACCGTCCATCTGGGTGCACCCAATACCCCTGCAGAAAATGTGACGGTGAATTTTGTTGATTACATCAAGAATGTTGCCTCCAGCGAAATCTACCCCACCTGGGAGGAAAGCGCCCTGCGAGCCAACATTCTGGCCATTGTCTCGTTCGCCCTGAACCGGGTATACACGGAATTCTACCGCAGCCGCGGCTATGACTTTGACATCACCAACAACACCGCCTATGACCAGGCCTTTGTAAATGGGCGAAGCTTCTTTACCAATATCTCCCGCCTGGTGGACGGGATGTTCAACGATTATATCCGCCGTCCCGGCTTTGTGGAGCCTCTGGCGGCGAAATACTGCAACGGCACCACGGTGACCTGCAATGGTCTGAGCCAGTGGGGCAGTCAGGAGCTGGCCCAGCAGGGCTACAACTCCGTTCAGATTCTGCGCAGCTACTACGGCGACATTGAGATCGTCACCAACGCTCCTGTGCGGAACTATACCTCCTCCTACCCCGGCAACCCCATCCGGCGGGGAAACATTGGCCCATATGTGGTGGTGATCCAGACGGAGCTGAACCGCATCTCCCAGAACTATCCTGCCATCCCGAAGATTCCCAGAATTGACGGAATATTCGGAGAAAAAGCCGAAGCGGCCGTGCGAAAATTCCAGGAAATTTTTAATTTGCAGTCCGACGGGATCGTGGGTCAGGCCACCTGGTATGAGCTTGTGCGGCTGTACACCGCCGTTACCAATCTATCCGAGCTGCAAAGCCAGGGGCAGACCTACTATAACATCGCCTGGGCCGGGCCGACGCCCATTCAGCAGGGCGACCGGGGCATTCGCGTCGAGCAGCTGCAATACATGCTGCGGGTGCTCTCGGCCTACATCAATGACATTCCCAGCGTGGCCATCGACGGGATATTCGGCCCTGCCACCCGCTCCGCCGTGTTGGCCGCCCAGCGAAGATTTGGCCTACCCCAGACCGGGAGCGTGGATTATAACACCTGGGAGGCAATTTTCAATCAGTTTACCGGCATTGAGGATACCAGCTTGCGGGACTTTGAGCGACTGCCCTATACCTCTGCCATCATCAATCAGACTTCGCCCAGGGAAAGGAACACCCGCTCTACGGATATCGCCCAATTTCCGGGGGTATCCATCTCCGAGGGTGACCGGGACAACGCTCGGCGGGAGGGAAATCGATGAGTCAGGATCGCGCGCTTTACAATCAGCCGATACGCAGCCTGCAATGGATGCTGCGTACCATTGCCCAGCATGACGGCGACCTGGATCTGCTGGTACCGAATGGAATTTACGAGCCATCCACCCAGGCAGCCGTCAGCAAATTCCAGCGCAGCCACGGGCTGCCGGTGACCGGGGTCACCGACCAGGACACCTGGGAGGCCGTCGTCCTCGCCTACGACGAGGCGCTGATTATGGTTTCCGCCGCCCAGGCCATGCTGATGGATATTCAGATGGATTTTCCCCCGACGGCGGGGCTGTACAGCCCATACCTCCACCTGGCGCAGAGCATGATGCATTTCCTGGCCGAGGAATATCACAGCGTTTTTCGCCCGACGACCTCCGGGTATATGGATGAAATGACCGGCCATTCCCTGTCCGACTTTCAGCAGCTGGCAGGGCTGCCCATGACGGGGACGCTGGATAAGCCAACCTGGCGGCACCTCACCCTGCAATATGCCACCGCCGTGGCAAAGAACCGCTCCGGCGGAAATGCCAATTCATCAAAATTTGTCCACAAAGAGCTTGATAAATAGAATGAAAACGACTATAATATAGCAAGTCTTTGCAAATGCGACGATTCTATGTGGGCAAACGTCCCCTCTCGCGCATGACATCTACTTCGGAGGATCATCCATGTTTAACCTGAACTGGAAAAAAGAGGTTTTTACCATACCGAATTTTCTCAGCCTGTTTCGTCTGTTGCTTATCCCTGTTTATGTCTACCTGTATCTCACCGCCGAAACCACCACAGACTATGTTGCCGCAGGCAGCGTGCTGGCGCTCTCCTGCCTGACCGACCTGGTTGACGGCAAGATTGCAAGGAAATTCAACATGATCTCCCGCCTGGGAATCATCCTTGACCCCATCGCCGATAAGGCGACCCAGGCTGCGCTGCTGCTGTGCCTGTCGCTGAAATACCCCGTCCTCTACCCAGTGCTTTGGCTGCTGCTGATCAAGGAAATCTTCCAGGTGATCGCCGGTATCATTGCCTACCTGAATGGGAAGATGCTCCCCGGCGCGCTGTTCATCGGAAAAATCTGCACCACCGTTCTGTTTGTCAGCCTGATTTTCATGGTGCTGTTCCCGGATATTCCCTCCACCATGGTGTATCTGATCGCTGTTGTGGACGGCTGCTTCCTGGCTGCCTCCTTCGTTGGATATATTTGTGCATACTGCGGAAAGAACAAGAAAACCCAGGATTTGAACACGGATGAAGCAACGCAGGATTTTTGACATTGCAAGCAGGCTGTCGGTAATTTGCCGGCAGCCTGCTTTTCAACTGACGGTTGCCCCGCATTCAAAAGCTCGGTTATTCCCTTTTCCGTGAAAAATGGTAAGCTGTAGCTACAGGGCTTGCTAAGGAAGCTTTGAAAAAAATGAAAGAGGTTATCATCATGGAAATTGGGAATCAGATTCGGCTTTTGCGAAAGGAAAAAGGAATATCTCAGGATATGCTGGCGCAGCAGCTTGGCGTGACCTATCAGGCGGTTTCCAAATGGGAAAATGGGTCAACCATGCCGGACATTACCATGCTGCCGATCATTGCCCGGTACTTCGGCGTGTCCATCGATTATCTGCTGGAATTCAGCCTGTACAATGCAGATGAGCCGGTGGGCGAGCTGTGCGGACGGGCGTTTGCGCTGTGGGAAGAGGCCCCGGCCCAGGCGGAAGAAATCCTGCGGGAGGGACTGCGGCGCTTCCCGAATAACGAGATCATCCTGGATCATCTGGTGTACGTTTTGAAGGATCAGGGAAAGCTGGATGAAACGGTGCTGCTTTGCAGGCAGCTGATCGACTCGACCCGGGACGACGAGATCAAATACGACGCCTATTTTATCCTGCTGGATGCCTACAGGCAGCAAGGGAACCTGGCACTGCTGCGTGAGGAGCTGAAGGCCATCCCGGAGCTTTACTTCACAAAGCTGGAGCTGAAAGCAACTCTGCTGGACGGAAAGGAGGCCTATGAGGCGGCGCTGGATCAAAAGAATCAGTCGCTGAGCATGGCCCTGGAAATGCTGCTGGTCATCATCCGCTACCTACAGGCACAGGGAAATCACCCTGCCGCAAGGCAGCAGCTGGAGCTGGCAAAGCGTGTTTACCAGCTTCTGACCGAGGACACCGTCAAGCCCCAGCGCTCCCTGTTTGACATGGAGAAGCTGAAGCAGGAGATCGACGAGGCTGAGGCAGCCATATAAAAAACGGCAGGCACCCACATGTGGTGCCTGCCGCGCATACTGTAGTGCAGCGAGAAAATCGCTGCTTTTTACGATTTATTCAGAGGTTCCCTTGAAAGGGAACTTCTTCTTAGGTTCACCCCACCCGCCAAGGTCTTGTCCGCTCCATGAAAAATAGGTTTCACAGGTGGTGCTGATCGGTGAAATTTTGCGGATCCGTTCCTCTATTGTTACAGATTCATCCTTTAGACCTTCCGCAATCAAAACATTGCGAATCTTACACAGAAGCACCTCGCCGTCATCCAGGGGAATGGCTTTGGCGACCTCCAATTCAAATGTTACCGGGCTGCAGGACAGTACAGGGACATCCAATACGGCCCCCTTTTCGGTTTTCAGCGGAAAGTCCATCTTGTCGCCGTCATAGCCTTCTTTATTTCCAAGGTAATCCGCAAGCGGGAGCATCTCTTCCGTTACCAGATTGGCAGAAAAAACCTTTGTTGCGTGAATGCGTTCTTTCGTCAGCTTATTTCCACCGATACAGGCCATGACGCCCATTTCTGTGTCCCAATAGTAGCTGAACCAGCAGAACAAGCCGAAATTGGGGGTTCCGTCCTCCTTGTATGTGCCGTATAGAAATAGTGTTTGAGGGCAAAAATCGTTTGTAATTCCCGTTGAAATCTTTTTCATTCTCAGCTCTTCTCCTTAATATTACTTAATACACGCTGTAAATACCCTTCAAATTCTTTAATTTCTTCATCACAGAATCCTTGAAAATAGATATCATTCATTTCCTGTGATACCTGCTCGTATTTTTCCTGCAGGCTCCGTGCCCGCTCGGTCAGAACCAGAATGCATTTTCGTCTGTCGTTTGCGTCCGGCACACGTTCAATCAGTCCACTTTCTTCCATTCGGTCTAACATACTTGTCAATGTGGTTTTTGCCAGTCCAACCAGTGCCGATAACCCCACAATTGAGATGTGATCCTTTTGCCAGAGAACGTACAGAATTTTTCCCTGTGCACCGTTAAATGCATCTATTTGCTCTTTGGCAAGAATTTTTTCAAATACACGCCCCCCAATCTGCTTGATCTGGGAGATTAAAAATCCAGCCTGTGTTTTCATATCAATTCCTCCCATATAGGATAGTACCATATAGTGTCAATATTGTCAAGCGCGTATGTATGCGCGGCGTGGGGGGGCCTGCCGCGCAAACTGTAAGGCAGCGGGGAAACCGCTGCCTTTTTGATGGTTTATTTCTTTAAAACGTACGCCGGTTTGTCACGGGAAAGCCGTCGGATCATCCGCAGAGATTTCCGCGGCATCAGCTTTCTCTACCAGCCCCGCTGGAAATAGTATACCATATTCCCGGCGCGATTGGTGAAGAAAGCTTGAATGAACGGTAAATAAACCTGTCAGGCCGGGAAAATATTGCTGACCAGGATCAGCAGCGGCAGCGCCAGCGAGAAGATGCTGATGGCCCAGGCATACATGGCCTTGCGGGAGAACATCATCAGCGTCAGGCATCCAAAGGTTACCACCAGCGGAAACACCACCGCCGTTCCCCGGTCGATCATCCGCAGGAAATTGCCATTGTTTTGCAGAAAAATCCCCACCTCAGAGGGCAGACGGATGCTGTTCTGGTAGGCCAGATAAAATGCATAAATTGCCACCGGCGCGGCCATTACGATCTTGCGCGCCCGGTAGAAAAACATGACCACCGCGCCGATTGCCTTCTGGAAGCCGCCGGAACCCTGACGCTTTTCCTCCAGCCTTGAAAATTTACTCTTAACTGCTTTTGTCATTACAATAACCTCCTGGCTGCCGGTTCCCCCGGCACTCTCTTTGTGTCCAGGTAATTGGACATATTCTATGGGATAATCTCCGCAGAAACAACGAAACAGAAACGGAGGAAAATCCTATGAAAAGAAAATCCGCGCTCCATCCACATTCTTCCCCATTTTATCCGCCCTATCCCAACGCAGCCAGCGCCAGCTATTTTAAGCGGAAGCGGCTGGCCATTCTGGATCGTGTGCTGGTTGGCGCATTGATCACGATTTCGGTTGTTTTTCTGATGCGGCTGGCGTAGGGTGGTTATTCTCGCGGTAGATGTGGGCCAGGCCCTTTAAAATCAGGTCTTTATCATACAAAATATGGGAGCGGCACAGGGGCAGGATGAATTTCGCAATGCCGCCGGTGGCGATCACCGTGGTCTTGCAGCCCAGTTCCTCTTCAAACCGGGCGATCATGCCATCGATCATAGAGGCAGTGCCATACATGATCCCGCTGCGCATACACTCCACCGTGTTGCGTCCGATCACCCGCTTGGGCTGATCCAGCTGCAATCCGGGCAGCAGCGCTGTGCGGGCGGTGAGGGCCTCCTGAGAGATTTTGACGCCGGGGCAGATGCAGCCGCCGATGAACGCGCCGGAGGCATCCATGGCAACCATGGTGGTAGCAGTGCCCATATCCACAACAATCAGGGGCGGCTTATGCTCCTGGATGGCGCCGACGCAGCCGACCACCAGGTCTGCCCCCGTCTGCGAGGGGTTCTCCACCTTGATATTCAGCCGCGTCTTCACGCCGGGGCCAACCACCATACTCGCCTTTCCCGTCAGCTTCCGCAGGGCGGTTTTGATGGAATTGAGCACCTGGGGCACCACCGAGGCAATGATGGAGCCTTCGATCTGCGCCAGCTCCAGGTGGTGAATATCAAAAATCATTTTCAAATCGATGGCGTATTCATCAGAGGTTTTGGTGGCGTCGGTACGAAGCCTCGCCTCAAAGAGGATTCGCTCCCCCTGTATTCCCCCGATGACGATATTGGAATTGCCAATGTCCACCGCAACAATCATTCAAAGCCCTCCAAATCCCATTGGCGGATAATCCTGCCGGTGAAGTCACCCTTTCCCCGCAGCTCTATGATGCCTGCGGAGCCGCCATAGCCCGCAGCGCCGGGGTTCATCACAAGGCAGTCGCCGTCCATAAAGCAATCGGCCCTGTGGGTATGGCCATACAGGATGATATTCGCGCCGCACTGGCTGCCATCCGCCAGGAGCTTGCTCAGAAAAATCTTAACGCCGTGCAGGTGCCCGTGAGTCATATACACCCGGTTCCCCAGAAAGCTTTCCACCAAAGCCTCCGGGTAATCCATCGGAACCCGGCCGCTGTCACAGTTTCCTGCCACCTGAAAGAAACGAATGTCAGGGTATTCCCCGGCCAGCGTCTCGCCGTCGCGCACCATATCACCCAGGTGAAGCACCACATCCGGCCGGACGGCCTCCACACACCGGCGCATGAATTCCAGCACGCCATGGGAATCGGACAAAACCAAAATTTTCAATGAATTGCACACTCCATCCTTATCTGCCAAGGATTATATCACAGGAAAAACCTTTTTTCTACCGTCCGGCAATTTTTTAATAAATTTTTTCAAATTGATTTTACCGCTGGTTCACATCTCCCCCACCCCCGTCATATAGTAAAGGGAAGATGCAGTTTCACTGCCAAGATGGGAGGAGAAGGTATGGATAATCATTCCGGCAGCGGTCAGGATTACGGGGAGCTTTTAAAAATTGCCAATTCTCCAGAGGGACAAAAGCTCCTGTTTCTGATCCAGGAGCGCGGCGGCAACCAGTATGCCCAGGCCATGCGTCAGGCGGAGGGCGGCGATTACTCCGGCGCAAAGGAAATGATCTCTAAAATCATGTCCAGCCCCGACGCCATGAAGCTGATTGAAAAGATTCGAGGCGGACGATGAGCGAGCTGGATGACAAGCTGAACTCCATTCTGAGCAATCCCCAGATGATGCAGCAGATCATGTCTCTGGCACAGTCCATGAACGGTTCCGATTCTGCCCCGTCCCCGCCGCCATCAGCTCCGCCGCCCCCGCCGCCTCCGAAGGCTCCCGCACTGTTTGACGCTCCCATCGATCCGTCGCTTTTAAGCAAGATCGCAGGGCTGATGCAGCGCGGCTCCATCGACCAGGATCAGATGCAGCTATTAAAGGCGCTCCGGCCATATTTAAGCGGGCAGAAGCTGCAAAAGCTGGAGCGGGCCATGCATGCTGCAAGAATGGCCGGAATCGCATCGGATGTGATCGGCGCACAGGGGCATAACCCTTTTACAGGAGGGTAGCGCCATGTATAATCGATATATTCCCCAGTCGGACGGATCGTTCCAGCGCAGTCAGGTGCGCGACAGCGGGCCTGACCGGGCTAGAGGCAACGCTTCGCCGCAGCCCCGGCAAAGCCAGGCCCGGTCCAGCCCGCCGCCTCCACCGCCCCCGGTGCCCCAAGCGCCCCCGCCTCCCCATGGATATGGGCCAGCGGATGCCGGGAACGTGGGCAGCTTCCTAAAGGGACTGCTCCCCCAGAGCTTTGACACGGAGGACATGATCATCATTCTCCTTCTGCTGCTCTTCGGGAACTCCGGGAAGGATCACAACGCCACCTTCCTGACCCTGATTATCTACATGTTTTTATAATGACAATACCGCTAAAAAGCCGTTCACGGAAAGATCCATGAACGGCTTTCATTTTATTTTGCCACAAAGCCCACTTTTTTATAGACCTTGCGCAGGGTCTTTTCTGCCACATAGCTGGCCTTTTCCGCGCCCTCGCGGTACACCTGCTCCAGATAGGCCTTGTCCTTCATAATGCGGGTCGCCTCCTCGCGGATGGGGCGCAGGGTCTCCACCACCGCCTCGCCCACGGCGGGCTTGAACTTGCCGTAGCCGCAGCCTGCAAACTCCGCCTCGATCTGTTCGAAGCTCTTGCCGGTGCAGGAGGAGTAGATGGACATCAGATTGGAGACGCCGGGCTTGTTCTCCCGGTCATAGTGGACACAGTTCTCTGTGTCGGAATCGGTAATGGCGCGCTTGAACTGGCGCATGATGGTCTCGGGCGTATCCATCACCAGCACACGGCCGGTATCCTCGTTTTCAGACTTGGACATCTTGGCCGTGGGATTGGTCAGGCTCATAATCCGCGCGCCCACCTTGGGCACATAAGGCTCCGGCATTTTGAATACGTCGCCGTAAATGCCGTTGAACCGGCGGGCGATGGTGTGGCACAGCTCCACATGCTGCTTCTGATCCTCGCCCACGGGGACATAGTCCGGCTGATACAGCAGAATATCCGCCGCCATCAGGCTGGGATAGGTAAAGAGTCCTCCGTTGATATTATCCGCATTCTTGGCGGACTTATCCTTGAACTGGGTCATGCGGCTCAGCTCGCCGAACATGGTGTAGCAGTTCAGCACCCAGCCCAGCTCGGCGTGCTGGCGGACATGGCTCTGGATGAACAGGGTGTTCTTCTGCGGGTCAAGGCCGCAGGCGATGTACTGCGCCAGCTGCTCCAGGGTGCGGCGGCGCAAATCTGCCGGATTCTGCCGGACGGTGATGGCGTGCAGGTCTGCCATGAAGTAAAAGCAATCAAATTCCTCGCTGCGGGCCGACCAGTTTTTGATGGCCCCCAGATAGCTGCCCAGGGTCAGGTCGCCGGAGGGCTTGATGCCGGAGAGCATCCGTTTCTTGGGTGTCTCGGAAATAACGTCAGTCATAAAATCACGCTTTCTTTTGATTTATACTGGGTATTTTACCATAGTTACCAGGATTTCGCAAGGACATTTTCACCATTCTTCCGAAACACGTCCAGTATATGATGGGATGCGCCGACCATATCGCCGCGTTCACAGATGGAAAAGTGATATTGCAGGTACTGCCGGAAAAAATCATCATCCATATCGTCTATCTCCTGGCGCATATAATTGGTCGCCATATCCGTACCCACATAGTGCAGCCGTGTCACGGGAAGGTCTGCCATCAGGGCGTCAATATCCTCCCTGCGGTAAAGCTGGAACAGCTCGGTCGGATCAGAGGCCGCCTTGAAGGTTACGGGATCCACCAGCTCCTGATAGCGCTTTTCCCGCAGCATGCCCCGCTGGAAGCAGAATTGAACGATGGTTGCGTCATTGCCGCAGTAGGCTGCGAATATGGTGCCGCCCTCTTTCGTCACCCGGATCGCCTCGCAAAGCGCCTTATGCTGCTCCTCAACGGTAAACAGGTGATACATGGGGCCAAGCAGCAGAGTGACATCATAGGTATCATTTTTCACCATATCAAGGTCTGTTGCGTTGCCCTGACATATCCTGATCAGCTCGCCGGGCTGGGTATTCTGCTGGAAAATATCGATGTTGTGCTGCACCAGCTCCACCGCGTCGACCCGGTAGCCCTGCTGCGCCAGGGCATGACTGTAGCGCCCGGTGCCTGCGCCGATCTCCAGGATTCGCATACCGGGCCGGAGGTATTTTGTGATGTAGCGCATGGTGGTCAGGTATTCCACCATACCGTGCCGCGAGCGCAGCCGGCCATCCTCATCATAGGTACTGTAATATGCCGTCAGTTCTTTCGTTACGTCCATTTTCTCTCCTCCTCAAACTAAAAAGCGGTGCAGGCAGACCCGAATCGGTACTGCTTACACCGCATTTTCCCCAATTTCCCGTGTTATTCACGGATATTCGGGTATGACAATGTAAGCCCGTCCCCATGCCAAAACGCAGGAACGAACCAGGCCGCAGGAGCATATGTCACGTTGCAGCAGATCATTGTCTGACCCCCTGAATAATTTCGGCCATCATATCACAGTGAGGCTTCATTGTCAAGAGATTGGGAATATCCGTGATTGATTTCTCCGACGCGGTATGCTATACTTTGGGGGAGATTTCTGTAATAAAAGGGGTAGTTGACTATGGATTATCAGGCGCTTGCCGAATTGCTTTTTCCCGACGTGACCGAGACTCCCGCGCAGCTGGAGGCCAAGTATCCTCCCCGGAAGGTGCCGGAGGGTGCGGTCATTACCCGGATGGCTCCCTCCCCCACCGGCTTTGTGCATCTGGGCAATCTGGTGCAGGGCCTGACCTCCGAGCGGATGGCCCACCAGAGCGGCGGCGTGCTGTTCCTGCGGGTGGAGGACACCGATGCCAAGCGGGAGATTCCCGGCGCTGTGGAGGTTCTGATCGAATCGCTGAAGCACTACGGCATCCACTTTGACGAGGGCGCAACCATCGACGGCGACAAGGGCGACTACGGCCCCTACCGTCAGCGGCAGCGGGCGGCCATTTACCATGTGTACGCCAAGAAGCTGGTGGAAGAGGGCAAGGCCTATCCCTGCTTCTGCACCGAGGAGGAGCTGGCCGCCATGCGGGAAAAGCAGGAGGCCAACAAGGAGACCACAGGCTACTACGGCCCCTATGCCATCTGGCGAGACCGCCCCATAGAAGACGTGCAGGCGCAGCTCCAGGCGGGCCACCCCTGGGTGCTCCGCTTCCGCTCCACCGGGGATATTTCCAGGCAGTTCAAATTTAACGATTTGGTCAAGGGCGAGCTGACCGTCACCGAGAATAACGTCGACCAGGTGCTTTTGAAGTCCGACGGCATTCCCACCTACCATTTTGCCCACGCGGTGGACGACCACCTAATGCGCACGACCCATGTGGTGCGCGGCGACGAGTGGCTGCCCAGCCTGCCGTTCCACATCCAGCTGTTCCAGGCGCTGGGCTTCAAGCTGCCCAAGTATGTGCACATTGGGCCGCTGATGAAGATGGACGGCACCTCCAAGCGGAAGCTCTCCAAGCGCAAGGATCCAGAGCTGGCGCTGACCTACTATAAGTCCGCCGGTTTCCCTGTGCAGGCGGTGTACGAGTACATTATGACCCTGCTGAACTCCAACTACGAGGACTGGCGGCGGGCCAATCCCAACGCCGCTGCCACCGATTTCAAGTTCAATGCACAGAAGCTGAACCCGGCGGGCAATCTCTTTGACTATGCCAAGCTCTGCGACGTGTCCAAGAACGAGATCGCAAAGATGGATGCAGAGCAGGTTTATTCTCTGCTGCTGGACTGGGCACGGGAATTTGACCCCGCCTTTGGGGACAAACTGGCCGCCGACCCGGAATACGCCAAAAAGATTTTCGCCATTGGCCGGGGCGGCAAGAAGCCGAGAAAGGATATGGCGACCTGGGCGGACGCGAAGCCCTATATGGGATTCTTCTACGACGAATATCTGGAGGCTCCGGCCTTTGATGAAAAGTTTTCGCCCAGCGTGATCCGTAGCGCGCTGGAAAAGTTCCTGGAGCGCTTTGACCCTCAGGACGATTCCAACACCTGGTTTGAAAAGGTCAAGGCCATTACCGAGGCGCTTGGCTTTACCACCGACATGAAGGCCTACAAGGCTGACCCGGCGGCTTTCCCCGGCACGGTGGCGGATGTATCCACCTTCCTGCGTCTGGCTGTCACCGGCAAGACCAATTCCCCCGATCTGTATACCGTGATGCAGATTTTGGGATACGACAAAACCACGGCGCGCATCCGCAGCGCCATTGCGCAGCTCAGCTGATTCCCCAGAAATCACTGGCATTCCCAGGAATGCCGGTGATTTTTTCTTTACACCAGGGAGCAGATGTGATATGATTTTTCAAGAAACAGAATGGAGGTCAAAACAATTGTTTCAGAAATACAGTACACCTGCTTTTGAAGCAAAATATACCTATACCGGCAACGATCTGGGGCATCAATGGTCTCGGGAGCGCACGCATTTCCGCCTGTGGGCGCCCACTGCCGCGGATGCCTGCGTCTGCCTCTATCGAAGCGGCACCGAGGGAACCGATGATCTGATCAAAGCCATCCCCATGTGCGCCGATGCGTGCGGCACCTGGGTTGCCTGCGCCGAGGGAGATTGGAACGGCGTCTATTACACCTATCGGGTCACGGTAAACGGCCAGCAGGTCGAATCCATTGATCCCTATGCCGTCAGCGCCGGCGTCAACGGCAGGCGGGGCATGATTATTGATCTACGCAGCACCGATCCCCAGGGCTGGGGTGAGGATACGCCTCCCGTTCCGCCCCGCAGCGAGACGGACAATGTGATCTATGAGCTGCATGTGCGCGACCTGTCCATTGACCCAACCTCCGGCATTTCCGCCAAGGGGAAGTTCCTGGGGCTGGCTGAGGAGCACACCGCAACCAAATCCGGCCATCCCACGGGACTGGCGCATATTTTGCAGCTGGGCGTCACTCATATTCACCTGCTGCCCATGTATGACTATGGCTCCGTAGACGAAGCGCACCCGGAAAAGGGCTACAACTGGGGCTATGACCCGGTAAACTACAATCTCCCCGAAGGCTCCTACTCCACAGACCCCTTCGACGGATTTTCCAGAGTCCGCGAGCTGAAGCAGACGGTGCTTGCGCTGCACAGGCACGGGCTGGGTGTGGTGATGGATGTGGTTTACAACCATGTTTACCATACCTTTGATTTCAGCGTCAACAAGCTGGTGCCGGGGTATTTCAGCCGGGAGGACGCAGACGGGAAGCTCTCCGGCGGCTCCTGCTGCGGGAATGACACCGCCTCGGAGCGGTCGATGGTGCGCAAATTCATTGTGGATTCCGTAAACTTCTGGGCGGATGAATACCATCTTGACGGCTTCCGCTTTGATATTGTGGGTCTGATCGACGTGCAGACTATGCAGGAGGTCATTGCCACCGTGCGCAGGAAGTACCCGCACATGATCTTCTATGGCGAGGGCTGGGACATGACTACCGAACTGACAAAGCCGGATATTCCCCTGGCGGTTCAGCGCAACGGTGCTATGGTGCCGGAACTGGGCTTCTTCAATGATACCATCCGGGATACCCTGCGCGGCTCCATCTTTGACCGCAGCCTGCCCGGCTACATCTCCGGGGCGCCCGTCAGCAAGGAGCAGCTGCTGAACTGCTTCCGGGGCGTGGCCGGTTGGAATCAGTCTCCGACGCAGGTGGTCAACTATGTATCCTGCCACGACGATCTGGCGCTGCATGACCGCATTGCCCAGGCACTGCCCCAGGCCACCGAGGCGGAAATTGCCCGCCGCAGCCGGTTTGCCGCCGCCTTTAACCTGCTGAGCATCGGTGTGCCCTTCTTCCAGGCGGGAGAGGAAATGCTCCGCTCCAAGAAAACAAGGGTCGGAAAATTCGACAGCAACAGCTACCGCTCCCCGGACAGCGTCAATTCAATCAAGTGGGGCCGCCTGCGGGATGCCGAGGTTCAAAAAACCGTGCGCTACTATCAGGGACTTCTCGCACTGCGCAAGGCCCATCCCCTCTTCCGCATTTCGGATGCCGCAGCCGCTCAGCGGTGCGTTTCCCTGATGGAGCATCCATCCCAGCAGCTTACCGTATTCCGGCTGGAGGACGAAAATGAAATCATCCTTGCCGCCTTCAATCCCGGCACGTGCAGCGAGACCCTCTCCCTGCCCCAGGGAAGCTGGCAGGTGTGCGTCACGGACGAGGAGGCGCTATCCCAGGGCCTGATGGAGGCGCATGGGGACGTTCAGATTCCCGGCATCAGCGCCTTCGTCGCCGTATGTGCCAAAGGCTAAGCGGCTCACCGAGCATTTTTGCCAGTTTCGGCCGTTTAAAGATTGACTTTTTCCGTGAAAGTGACTATAATATAAGTAACCACTCAGCAAGGAGGCAGCAAATATGGCAAAACAAATCATCACCATCAGCAGAGAATACGGCGCCGGCGGTCTGCCGGTTGGCCGCTTGATTGCCGAGAAACTGGGTATTCCCTTTTACGACAAGAAGCTGGTTGAGCATGTGGCAGAGGAATCCGGGTTTGCCCCGAAGTTCATCGAAGAGCATGGCGAGCATGCGCCCAGCCGCAGTGTTTTCTCTTACGCCTTTGCCCCCCAGGGGGTTCCCGGCGTGATGAATGGTCTGTCCACCTCGGACTACCTGTGGAACGTGCAGTGCAATGTGATTTTGCAGCTGGCGGAAAAAGGGCCGTGCGTGATCGTGGGCCGCAATGCGGACTACATTCTGAAGGATCGCAAGGACGTGCTGAATGTGTATCTTCACGCCGACACCCCCTCCCGGATCGAGCGCATTCTGGGCGACGGCGTGGTCACCAAGGATCCCGAGGGGCTGCTGGCAGAGCGCGACAAGCGCCGCCGCTTGAACTATCAGCACTACACCGGCAGAACCTGGGGCATGTCCCAGAACTACCACATCTGCCTGGATACCAGCGCCCTTGGCTACGAGATGTGCGCCAACATGATCATCGAGGCCGCCAAGAACTGCAAGTAAAATAGCCTACATATGCTTTGGGGCTGTTGCAAAATAGAAATTTGTGAAAAAGCGCCCTTCTAAAAGTTAGAAATAGCGGTAGAAATCGTGAAACAATCGTGATTTCTACCGCTAAATTATTAGGACAGTTTTCTAAAAAATCTATTTTGCAACAGTCCCATTTCCATTTTATACGGTTGCAGGCGCTTTCTCCGCGTCGCCCTGGAAGTGGATGCTCACACCGTTTACCTCCACATCCTCGTCCGCGTTGATCATAATGTACTTCACGCCGCCGATCACTCGTGTCTCAACCAGGTCAGTCCGGGCCGGGTCGATTTTGATGGCAATGTCCGGGGTGTGAATTTCAAAATGCTTGCTGTCGATGATGTTCTTGGGGTGCAGCTCCGCCTCGAAGCCAAAGGCCTCGTCATACTGGACGCTGAAGGTGGAGACGCCGGTTTCGGAAACACCACAGGAGGTCAGTACATCCTTCAGCACCTCCTTGTCGATCAGCAGCGGCTCGGGCACCTTGCTCTCCTTGTGTAGCTCCATGCGCTCGCACAGCTGCTCGTGGACGGTCTGCACCACGTCCATGCTGCACTCGTCCCCCAGGGAGGTTGCCAGCAGCGCCTCGAAGCACTTCTTCTGCTCGGCGGCGGGCTTGGGCACCGGGGTATTGAACAGGGCCTCGATCAGGGCATCCTGATTCTCCTTGGTGTTGCGGGTATAGTAGAGGGCGTTGTAGATATTGGTGGAGCGATTGTCAAAAGCCGGGAACAGGAAGCCGACCTCCGGCGCGGCCACCGGCTGATTCATGGCCCCGTCGTGGAAAGTCTTTTCCTCCGGGACATAGTGGAGATTGGGCTTTGTCTGCTTCACCGGGCAGACGGCGCAGATCAGGTAGGTATAGCTTTCATCGGAGAAATCATTCTGCTGGAAATCATCCTTGCTCTTAAAAGGCACGTCATAGGTGTCGCAGCCCAGCAGGATCAGGTAATTGCCCTCCAGTACGATGGACTCAATGATCTTTTGATAGAAGGACTGACGCAGCTCGTCGTCCTGGAGCTTGCTGTCCCGCAAATCCATCAATAGCTTGTGCTCCGGGCTTCCGGCCACCTGGCTGGTTTTGAAGGTCAGGTCGATCAGATTCCTACCCACCGACCCGGACAGCGCCTTGCGCAGAATTCCAAAATACTTATCCGATTCATTTTCCGACATGATGCCGGTGCTTGCCCGATATTCGGCAATGATCTCCTTGTTGTCGTTGACAAAGCAGCCGTAAATGGCAGTCATATTGCTGCGATCCCGCCGCAGGTGACGGCGAATTTCGCCGACTTCTTTTTCATTCATGGTTTCATCCTCGTTTCTGTACGAAATGCCAGGCCATTATAGCACAGGTGTTCGCAAAAATCCAGCTTAAAATGGGTGATGGATTTCATCTGTATACGCACGGCGTCTTTCATCCCGTTCTCTCTGCCGCTCCATATGCAATACGACGGAAGCGGATGCCGCTCCCGTCGTATGGTAAGGGCTTATGCTCACTGCCACAGGCATTTCCAGTTCTTGACAAAGTATTCCACCCCGGAATACACGGTGGTCAAAAGAATGATGGCAGTCACCAGCCAGAAAAGGAAGGTGTTGTGTGTGAAGATCATCAGGGCGCTCAGCCCGATCATGGTAGAGGCGGTTTTGATCTTTCCGCTCTTTGCGGCGGCAATCACCGTTCCCTTCCCCACGGCAACCAAGCGCAGGCCGGTCACCGCAAATTCCCGGGTCAGGACGATCATCAGTGCCCAGGCCGGAAGCCAGCCCCATTCGCAGAAAATGGTGAGCACCGCAATGGTCAGGAGCTTATCCGCCAGGGGATCCAGAAATTTACCGAAGTCGCTGACCTGATTGCACTTTCTGGCAATCTGGCCATCGATAAAGTCCGTCAGGCTCGCAATGACAAACAGGATCAGGGACATCCACATCCAGAAGCCGCCGTCTCCCCCGCTCATGTACAGAGTGAACATCAGGATCGGGATCATAAATACCCGAACCAGCGTGATCTTGCTCGCAGTTGTCATTGCTCTTCCTCCTCGGAAACATAGCCCGCCAAATCGCCATCCTGAATGCCGTCGATCGTTACCATCACAAAGTCGCCTTCGTGCAGCGGCTCCGGGGAGGCGATCCAGACCCGGCCGTCGATCTCCGGGGAGTCTGCAAAGGTTCTGCCGTAGAATTGCTCAAATTCCTCGTCGTAGCCGTCTACCAGCACCTCCAGAGTCTTTCCGATCATGGAGGCATTGTATTCATCCATGATCTCCGACTGGAGCAGCTCGATCTTTTGGGCCCGCTCCATAGCGGTGTCCGCGTCCACGTGCTCCATGGCGGCGGCCTTGGTTCCCTCCTCCGGGGAGAATGGGAACGCACCTACCCGCTCCATCCGGGTCTCCCGGAGGAAATCACACAGCTCCTGGAATTCCGCCTCACCCTCGCCGGGCAGGCCGGTAATCAGGCTAGTGCGGATCACCAGGCCGGGGATGCCGTCGCGCAGGCGCTTCAGCAGTTGCCGCAGGAATTCCCCGCTGCCCCGGCGGTTCATCAGCTTCAGGATATGGTCGTTGCAATGCTGGATGGGGATATCCAGATACTTCACGATCTTTGGCTCCTGGGCCATGGTCTGGATGAATTCATCGTCAATTTCATCGGGGTAGACATAGTGGACGCGAATCCAGTGAAGCCCCTCGATCTGGCACAGCTCGTGGAGCAGCTTGGGCAGCAGGCGCTGATGTCCCGGCAGGTCGGTGCCGTAGCGGCTGGTATCCTGCGCAACCACAATCAGCTCCTTCACACCGGCATCGGCCAGCATCCGGGCCTCGTAGAGCACATCGTCCAATTGTCTGCTGCGGTACTTCCCCCGCAGCGAGGGGATCACGCAGTAGGCGCAGTGATTGTCGCAGCCCTCCGCGATTTTGATGTAGGCATAGTGCTTGGGGGTCGTAAGGATACGCCAGGTCTCTTCCTCCGGGGCATCGATGGAGCCAAAGTCCGATACGTCCTTTTCATCCAGAAGGTTCTTGATGGCCGGGACGATCTCGGTATAGCTGCCGGTGCCCAGCACACCGTCCACCTCCGGCATCTCCTTCATAATTTCATCCTGATAGCGCTGTGCCAGGCAGCCGGTGACCAGAATCTTTCCGACCCGGCCCTCGGCCTTCATGGCTCCCGCCATGAGAATATGATCGATCGCCTCGGATTTGGCGGAATCGATAAAGCCGCAGGTGTTAATCACCACCACGTCGCAGCCGTCGACCTGCCCGCTCACGGTATACCCCGCCTCCTGGACGCGGTACATCATCCGCTCACAATCCACCTGGTTCTTGGCGCAGCCCAGAGAAATAAAACCAATTACTGCCATTTATTCATCCCCCGGAAAATCATCGGAATCAAAAGAAAGGTTGTTCAACGCCTCGCGGATCGCATGATAGCTGTGGCCGCGCCGAAGCAGCGCATCCACGGCCCGCTTGATTTCCCGCTGGTCGTCTGGATCAGAAATTCTTGCCTTTAAAAAGGCTTCTATTTTTTCGGCCTGCTCCGGGTAGTCGGCCAGTGCCGAAGTCCAAAGCTCCTTTGGAATGCGTTTTTCATACAGCGCCTGCTTCGCCCGCGCCAGACCGTAGCCCTTGGAAATGCAGGAATGGACAATCTGCTCTGCGGTTTTCTGGTCGTCCAGCAGGTGCAGCTCCTCCAGCCATTGCACCGCCTGCCTGGCGTCATCCGGGTTCTCTCCCTTTTGCACCAGGCGGCTTTCCAGATCCTTTTTGGATACCCCGGAGGCAGAGACGATCCGCACGGCCCGCATGCGGGCCGACATCCTCTCGGCGCTCCGGCAGAGCGCCTGATACTGCTCCTGGGAAAGCTCCATGCCGGAATAGAGGCCGAAATCCTCCACCGTCTGACGGTACAGCCGCAGACTGCTCCCGCCCTCAAACAGGACAAAATAGCGCCCTGCCCGATCCGGCGTGGTTTTCAGCTGCTCAATCCTCATCGTTGAAGTCGTCGGCGCTTACGGCAATGGGCCGCTCCGCCGCCTTGGCGGGAGCCTTGGGCGCGCCGCCGCAGATCTTCCAGAGATTTTCACGAACCTCGGCCTCCACCCGGTCAGCAATTTCGGGGTTGGCCTGCAGGTAGGTCTTCACACTGTCCTTGCCCTGGCCGATGCGCTCGTCGCCCATGCTGAACCAGCTGCCGCTCTTCTGAATGATCTCCAGCTGCACGGCCAGGTCGATCAGCTCTCCCCACTTGGAGATGCCCTGACCATACATGATATCGAACACCGCCTCCCGGAACGGGGGCGCGACCTTATTCTTGACGACCTTTACCCGGGTCTTGTTGCCCACCACATTGCCGTCCTCCTTGATGGATTCCACTCTGCGGACATCCAGACGGACAGAGGCGTAGAACTTCAGGGCGTTGCCGCCAGTGGTGGTTTCGGGGTTGCCGTACATCACGCCGATCTTCATACGCAGCTGGTTGATGAAAATAACCACGCAGTTGGTCTTGGAAATCGTACCGGCCAACTTCCGCAGCGCCTGGGACATCAGCCGCGCCTGCAGGCCTACAAAGGTATCGCCCATCTCACCCTCGATCTCCTGCTTGGGAACCAGGGCCGCAACGGAGTCCACCACCACGGCGTCCACCGCGCCGGAGCGAACCAGTGCATCGGTGATCTCCAGGGCCTGCTCGCCGGTATCCGGCTGGGAGACCAGCAGATTTTCAGTATCCACACCCAGAGCGGAGGCGTACACCGGGTCAAGCGCATGCTCCGCATCCACAAAGGCAACCTCGCCGCCCCGCTTCTGGGCCTCGGCCAGGATGTGCAGGGCCAGGGTGGTCTTGCCGGAGGATTCGGGGCCATAGATTTCGATAATTCTTCCCTTGGGCACGCCGCCGATGCCCAGCGCCGCATCCAGTGCCAGAGAGCCGGTGGGGATTGCCTCCACGTTCATCTCCGGGCGGTCGCCCAGGCGCATCACCGTGCCCTTGCCAAAATTCTTATCGATCTGGGCCAGGGCGGTCTGCAGGGCCTTTTTCTTATCCGATGCAGGCGTGGGCGTTTCATATACCGTTTTCTTGGTTGCCATAAAATTCATCCTTTCCTGCCATGCTGAGCCAGCACGGCTCTTTCTCTGTCGTTATAATCCCGTTTGCGTTCGATAATCGTATAATCGTTTTCTTCCAGCAGGGCGCACACCGCGTCGCCCATGCCCATACCGAATTCAAAGCACAGATAGCCCTCCGGCTTCAGAACGGCGGTGTAATTTTCAACAATGGCCCGGTAGAAATCCAACCCATCCTCGCCGCCGAACAGGGCCAGGTGCGGCTCATAGTCGTCCACGCTTCGGGGCAGCTGCTTCATTTCCTCCGCCGTGATATAGGGCGGGTTGGAGACGATCATATCAAATTTACCCAGGAAGCCCGGTGCCTTCTCCCGGGCGTCCACCTGGAAAATGCTCATTCTGCCGCCCAGCTTATTGCGGGCGATGTTCTTCTTTGCGACGGCCAGCGCCTCCTTGGATACGTCCGCCAGGGTGATTCTGGCATCCTTTACCCGGCTGGCAATGGCAAGCCCGATGCAGCCGGAGCCGCAGCACAGGTCAAGGACACGGGGATCCTTTTCCAGAAATAACGCCTGATTGATGGCGAGCTCGGTAACCGCGCAGGTATCGTCCCTTGGGATCAGCACGTCCTCATTGACATAGAGCTTCAGGCCATAGAATTCCCACTCCCCCAGCACATAGGCCAGCGGCTCGTCGCGCAGCAGGCGGCGAACACCGTCACGCACCTTGGAAACCACCTGCTCCTGGGCGGGATACTCCAGCTCTGCCAGCATCTGCTCCGGGGCCTTGCCGGAAAAGGTACAAATCAGGTCTCGCGCAATCAGCCCCGCCGTCTGCTGGGATTCCGTCTGGCAAAGCGCGTTGCGGGCAGAGAGGTACAATTCCCGATGGGTCATTACCAAAGGTCACTTCCTTCCTTTTCAGGAAGCACCGCGTTCACCGCAGCAACGCCCACCTCGATCATGCTGTCGTCCGGCTCGTTGGTGGTGAAATGCTGCATCCACATACCGGGCGCAGTCAGAATTTTGGTAAACCAATTGTCATGCCTGCCCGCCCAGCGGTTGATCTCATAGGTGACGCCCACCACCAGGGGTAGCAGCAGGAGCTTAAAGGCGATCATAATAAAGCGGTAAAGCGCGCTTCCCCGCATGCTGCCCAGCTGGGGGCAGACGGAGAGCAGCAGCGACGAGGCAATGGAGAAAATCAGAATGGAGATCACCATCACTACCAACAGGAAGCTGGTGCCGCACCGGGGGTGCAGCCGGGTCTGGGCGCGGACATTCTCCACCGTCAAAGGCAGCCCCGCCTCGTAGCAGCGGATGGTTTTATGCTCCGCGCCATGGTAGCCGAACACCCGCTTCATTTCACCCATTCTGGAAACCAGAATCATATAGGCCATAAAAATGACCATCCGAATGACGCCCTCCACCAGGTTCAGCGCCAGATTGCTTTTGATAAAGCCATCCATAAAGCCGGAAATGACCATGGGCAGCAAAAAGAACAGCAGGACGGAAAGTCCGATGCCCATTGCCATGGCAATGCCCACGATCACCTTTTGAAAGGTCTCGTTGCCCAGGGCCTTTTCCAGCCACTTATCGAGCTTGGAAGGCTCCTCCTGCATTTCCTCCGGGGCCAGGTCAGCCGAGCGCATCAGCGCCTTGATGCCCACCGCCTGAGAATCGAAGAAGCTGATGATGCCGCGAATAAACGGCCAGCTCTTGACAGACTTGGGGGAATGGAGCTTCCGGGGGTGAACCTCGGTTTCAAGCCCCCTGGCGGTGCGCACAACGATGGCGTCCTTCTCCGGGCCGCGCATCATAATTCCCTCTATCAGCGCCTGCCCGCCGATCATGGTTTTAAATTTTTCCTTTGCAGGGGGAGTTTTTATATTTGCCATAGCGTTCCTTTCTTTACTGGGCGGCGGGCAGAGAAATGGTGACCAGCGTACCGCCCCCAGGTGCATTTTCAAGAGTCAGGCTGCCGTTGTGCAGCTCCATGATCTCGTCACAGACGGCAAGGCCGATGCCTGTGCCCCGTGCCTTGGAGCTGCCCTTGTAGAATTTCTTTTTCACCAGTCCCAGCTCGTCCTCCGGGATGCCGGGGCCAAAGTCCCGGATGCGAACCACAACCTTTTCATCCTCATAGGAAATGCTGGCCTCGATCCGCTTGCCCTCGCCGCCGTGCTTGGCCGCGTTGTCCAGCACGTTCAGGAATACCTGACGCAGGCGCTGCCCGTCGCAGGGGATTTCGGGAATATCGCAGTCATTTTCCAGGTATTCCAGGGTGATGCCATCCTGCGCCAGGCGGCTGCTGTACATATACACGGTATCCTCAAATTCGCTGCGGATATCCGTCAGCTCCACATTCAGGGTCATTCTGCCGTCCTGCATGCGGGTAAAGTCCAGCAGCTCCGTGACCATGCCGGTCAGGCGCTTTGCCTCGCTGGAGATGATCTTCATGCCCTGGCGGGTCTCGTCGTCCATCTTTTCATCGGCCAGCAGGGTTTCGCTCCAGCCGTTGATTACAGTCAGGGGGGTGCGCAGCTCGTGGGAAAGCTGGGAGATGAATTCCGCCTGCATCTTCTCGTTCTGGCTGATCTTGGTGGACATCTCATTGATGGTATCGGCCAGCTCCCGAATCTCGTCGTCATACCGGGTCTGGATCTGCGCGCCGTAGCTTCCGTTGGCAATTCGCTTTGCCTTCTCCGTGATCTCTGCCAC
Organism: uncultured Oscillospiraceae bacterium; assembly: GCA_934565795.1. Classification (GTDB taxonomy): domain Bacteria; phylum Bacillota; class Clostridia; order Oscillospirales; family Oscillospiraceae; genus Faecousia. Next base: position 26,129 of record CAKTIM010000002.1, on the reverse strand, counting down.
GGGAACCATGATGGAGCGCATAAAGAAACCGCCGCTGAACAGCACCGCCGCCATAAACGCGATCAGCACCGCAACGGAAACACAGGCCACATAGAAAATCTGCTGGTTGACTACCCGCGTGGAGGTTACAAAGCGGAATACGCCCACCACCTCTCCGCTGCTGTAGATCAGCGGGCTGCACATGGCAATGATGTGCTCCTCCGTAATGGGGTCTACCCCCACAAAGGACTCGCTGGCCCGGGAGTTCAGCGCCTGGGCAATCTCCGGCGTGGTGGGCGATTCGTTGCCCCACAGGCCATAGGAGGTGGCGATCAGCTCGCCGGTTCGATCGATGAATTGCAGCTCGATCACATCCCGCGCTTCATAGCTGCGGGCGTAGGTGATGCAGGCCTGGTAATACTCCGAATAATCCTGATAGGTATTGTCGGAGAAAAAGGCCGTAGCTGACTGCGCCCGGTGGCGCAGATCGGCCTGCATATTCGAGTAATAATAGGCCGCGTAGGATGCCGTCACCGCGCAGACGCAGACCAGCCCCAGAGCAAACACCACGCCGAAGGTGTTCGCCAGCCATCTTTTTTGCAGGCCTCGCTGCTTCTTCTTTCTTTCACTCATTCCGCCTTATGCGCCCCATTTATAGCCTAGGCCCCACACCGTTGTGATATAGGTGGGGTTGGCAGTATCGTCCTCAATCTTGATCCTCAGGCGGCGGATGTTCACATCCACGATTTTCAGCTCTCCCTCGTAGTCCCTGCCCCATACCGCAGCCAGGATGTCCTCGCGGGACAGCGCCCGCCCAGGGTTCTGCATAAACAGCTTTAAAATGGCATACTCCACCTGGGTCAGACGGATGCGGTTGCCGGATTTTTCCAGGGTATGATTCCGGGTATTCATCACAAACGGCCCCTGGGTCAGCAGCTCGGAACTGACCACGCTGTCTCCGCCCAGGCGGCGGAAAAGCGCGTCGATCCGAGCCGTCAGCTCTGCCGGGGAAAACGGCTTGGTCACATAGTCATCCGCGCCTGTCATCAGGCCGGTCACCTTGTCCATCTCCTGCGTTCTGGCCGTGAGCATAATGATGCCGATCTGCTTACTGGTGGCCCGAATGCGGCGGCAGACCTCAAAGCCGTCGATATCCGGCAGCATGATATCCAGAATGGCAACGCCGATATCCGGGTTCTCCGCCAGACGATCCAGCGCCTCCTGGCCGGTACCGGCCTCGATGGCATCGTAGCCCGCCCGCTTGAGGTTGATTACCACAAAGCTGCGGATATTTACTTCATCTTCCAATATCAAAACCTTTTTCATATTCCACCTCTTAGCTTTCCGAAGTATTCCAGCCCTGACGGATCAGATGGAAATTGGCCTGGAGATAGCTTTCGGTCATTCCGTATATTGCCGACCCGGATTCCAGCTTTGCGGCGTACACCACATCCTCGCCCCGGTACAGGGCAAATCGGTTCTGGGTCGCCGCCTGGGAATCCCGGTCTCTGCCGGTCAGCGCGTACACCGTAAACACAGGCACCGCCGAGCCATAGCTGTTGTTCCACATGTAGAAGGTATAGATGCTTCCGTTTTTCTCCGCCGCGATGCGGTCGATCCAGTCGCTGTTGAGCTGGATGTACCAGCCGTCGTCAAAGTTATGAAAAGTATACAGCTTATTGGTTTCCTGTCCGTCTATGTCCACGCTGAACCAGCGGATCAGGTTCTGCTCCGTGGTGTTATACATCATGGTCAAGAGGCTGGGCAGCTCCAATATTCCGTCGCCGTCCAAGTCCTCTGCGTATACCAGGTAATTGTGCAGCGGCTGCATGCTGGTGCCCAGGTCGCTGGTCTGGGCGACATTGGTAAAGACGCCGCCGCGCAGGGCAAAAATATCCGTGACAATAGTATTGTCCAGCGCCGCGCTGGCGATATACACCGCCGGTTCTCCGCCGGACAAGTGGTTTACCGTAATTCGCCGGATAAAGTCCGGCGGAACGGAGAGCTTAGCCTCTGCCGAGCTGACCAGATTCCCATCGCTGTAATAATAGAGGCGGGCGCTGCCGTTTCTGAAATCGGCATCGGAATTCTGGACGACCATCAGCTCGCTCCTGCCGTCGCTGTCCAGGTCGCACGCCAGGAACCGCACATAGATCATGCTCTTGAGCTTCTCCGCCTGACCTGCGGCAAGGGAATAGACGGAAACTGTCTTGGTGACCTTTTCACTGAGCTGGGTGCCTACAATCAGCTCCTTGCCGGCAGCGTCGTCCATGTCGGCATACCGCACCTGGTCAAAGGATGCGCCCTTGCAGTTGATGGTCTCCCAAAGCGTGTAGTTTTCGTCGCTCAGCTGATTAAACAGGAGAATCTGGAGAGAGTCCCCCTGGACGGTCTTGGCAAAAATCAGATACTCCTCTTTTCCGTCCCCATCCAGATCCGCCGTCTGGACGGATTCCAGATTGGTGCCGGAGATCGGCGCAGCGTATACCCTGCCCTCCATGGCGGACTCAATGGCGGAGCGCAGATTGCTGTTCCGTTCGGATCGGCGCGGCAGCGCGTACATTTCGTCGATGGTTTTTGCCGCGCACCCACTCAGGAGCAAGATCAGCAGCATTGCCAAAGCAGAAAACAATATTCTCTTTTTCAAGCCACCAGCTCCTTCCATCAGGGTATTATAGCACATTCTGCCAAAAAAGAAAAGCTATTTCAGGACAACATTTGCCTCTCCCAGCACATTTTTTAATTCTTCGATCATGCTGTTGCGCAGCAGGCACCGGCCAGCCAGGCGCTTGCGGGTGTCGGCGAAGAAAATGACCACCTGGCTGTTTCCGGGGAACATATTCACAATCGCGCGCACCTTGCGGTATTCCCCGCACCCCTCCGCGCTGAGGCGCAGATAGAGGGTGCTGCTCTCCTCCGGCTCCTGCTTCGGCGGGATCAGCTCATTGAGAAAGGACTTGACATAGGGATCCGTAAAATCGGACATGGGGCGCACCCGGTTGACGATGATCTGCGGCTCCTTGTCATCGCGCAGAGAGAGCTTGCCCACCACGACCACGGGCGCATTCTCCCGCAGGTAGCCGCCGTGCTCGTTCAATGCGTTGGAAAAAACGATCAGTTCAATGGAGGACGTATCATCCTCAATGGTGACGTAGGCCATCATGGTATTGTTCCGGGTCATTTTCATCTTGATGGTCTGCACGATTCCGGCAATGCTCACAATCTGCTCGTCCTGGAACCTGCACTCCTCCCCGGTCAGGGCGGAGATGGGGACAACGCTGGTATTTTTCAGCAGCTGCCGGTAATCGTCCATGGGATGCCCGGAGATATAGATGCCGGTGGTCTCCTTTTCCATGGCCATCAGCTCGGCCCTGGGCAGCTCGTCCATATGGGGAATGACGATGCTGGCCGCCGCTTCCCTGCCGGACAGCATGGTAAACAGCCCCAGCTGCCCCTCCAGATTTTTCTTTCTGGTGGCGGAAACGGCGTTCATCATCTTTTCGTAGACGGCAAGCAGCTCGCTTCTATGGTAGCCGAAGCAATCCATTGCGCCGCACTTGATAAAGTTTTCCACGGCGCGCTTGTTCAGCTCGCCCTCCCCCATCCGCTCCAGGAAATCCTCCAGCGTTTTGAAGGGGCCGCCCTCCGTGCGCTTGGCCACCATGGTCTTAATCAGTCCATGGCCCACGTTTTTCACCGCGCCCAGGCCGAAGCGGATGGAGTCGCCCTCCACGATAAAATGGTCGTCCGAATGGTTGATATCCGGCGGCAGCGTCTCGATTCCGATTTCCCGGCACTCGGCGATATAGCCGGAAATTTTCTCCGCCGAGTCCAGCACGGAGGTCATCAGCGCCGCCATATACTGCCGGGGGTAGTGGCATTTGAGGTAGGCCGTCTGATAGGAGACCACCGCATAGCACACCGCGTGAGCCTTGTTGAAGGCATAGTTTGCAAAGGCGACGATCTCGTCATAAATGGACTGCCCCACTGCCTCCGGCACGCCCCGGGCAATGCAGCCATCGATCTTCTGCTGCGGATCGCCATAGACAAAGGTCTTTCGCTCCGCCTCAATGACCTTCATTTTCTTTTTGGAGATGGCGCGCCGGATGTTGTCTGCCTGGCCCATGGTATAGCCGCCCAGGGTGCGGAATATTTCAATGACCTGCTCCTGATATACGATGCACCCATAGGTGATTTTCAGGATCGGCTCCAGCAGCGGGGTTTTGTAGGTGACCTTCCGGGCATCCAGCTTATTGGCAATGAAGGTTGGGATGGATTCCATGGGGCCGGGCCGGTACAGCGCCACAATCGCCGTGATGTCCTCAATCGAGCTGGCCCGCATATTCACGCACACGCTGGTCATACCCGCCGATTCCAGCTGGAAAACGCCCTGGGTCTTCCCCTCCGCCAGCATGGCGAAGGTCTCGGGGTCATTGTCCGGGATCTTGTCAATAGAAAAGTCCGGCTCCCAGCTCTGAATCTGCTGCTCGGCATCCCGGATAACCGTCAGGTTCCGCAGGCCCAGGAAGTCCATTTTCAGTAGGCCCAGCTCCTCGATGGTGGTCATGGTATACTGGGTAACAACGGTATCGTCATTGGTGGACAGGGGCACGTAGGTATACACCGGGTCGGCGGTGATCACCACGCCGGCGGCGTGGGTGGAGGTATTGCGGGGCATCCCCTCCAGGGACATGGCGGTATCCACCAAGGTATGAATTCTCGCGTCCTGGGTATACATCTCCTTCAGCTTCGGCGAGGATTCAAGCGCCTCCCGCAGGGTGATGTGCGGCGTGCTCGGCACCTGCTTTGCCACCACATCCGTCTCGGCATAGCTGAAATTCAGGGCGCGCCCCACATCCCGGATCGCGCCCCGGGCCGCCATGGTGCCAAAGGTGGCAATCTGAGCCACATGATCCGCGCCATACTTCCGGCAGACATAATCAATGACCTCGCCCCGGCGTTCCTGACAGAAATCCGTATCAAAATCCGGCATGCTCACCCGCTCCGGGTTCAGAAAGCGCTCAAAAATCAGCGCGTACTTCATAGGGTCAACCTCGGTGATGTGCATACAGTATGCCACGATGGAGGCCGCGCCAGACCCTCTTCCCGGGCCGACGGGGATGCCGGACTGCTTGGCGTAGTGGATGAAATCCCACACAATGAGGTAGTAATTCACATACCCCATGCGGCTGATAACGCCGATTTCATACTCCAGCCGCTGCTTGTATTCCTCAGGCGCTTCGGGATAACGCTCCTGAAAGCCTTCGTAGCAGAGCTTGCGGAAGTATTCCTCGTTGGTATACCCCGCGGGCACCGGGAAGGAGGGCAGATGATATTCATGGAACACGAAATCCAGATTGCACTTTTCCGCGATCAGCACCGTGTTGGCAAACGCCTCCTCGCAGCCGGAAAACAGGGGACGCAGCTCCTCCTCGCTTTTCAGATAAAAATCATCCGAGGGGAACTTCATACGATTTTCGTCGTCCACGGTCTTGCCCGTCTGGATACACAGCAGGACATCCTGCATCTTGGCATCCTCCCGGCGCAGATAATGGGCATCGTTGGTGACCACCAGCGGCAGCCCCGTCTCCCGGGCAATGCGGCGGATGCCCTGATTCACCGCCTGCTGCTCCGGGATGCCATGATCCTGAAGCTCCAGATAGAAGTTTCCGTCCCCCATGATCTCTGCCATTTTCAGGGCGTACTCCTTGGCAGAATCATAGCTTTCCGCCATCAGGTACTGGGGGATCGCGCCTGCCAGGCAGGCAGAAAGAGCAATCAGGCCCTCGTGATGCTCCCGCAGGAGATTCAAATCGATACGGGGCTTGCCGTAGAAGCCATGCAGAAAGGCCTCGGAAACCATATAGCACAGATTTTCGTAGCCCCGGCGATCCTTGCACAGCAGCACCAGATGGTAGGGGTCATTATCAATCCCGTGGATTCGGTCGGACATCTGCCGCCGGGCCATATATACCTCACAGCCGATGATGGGCTTGACCCCCGCCGCCTTGGCTGCCTTGTAGAAATCGATGCAGCCGTACATCACGCCATGGTCGGTAATGGCAATGGCGTCCTGTCCCAGCTCCTTTACCCGCTCCATCATGCGGTCAATGCGGCAAGCGCCGTCCAGGAGGCTGTATTCCGTGTGAACATGCAGGTGGACAAAGCTCATCTTTCTTCCTCCTTTGCCAGCTCCACCAGCCGCTTCAAGCGGTGGCTCATGGCCGGCTTTGAGATTTTCGGCTCTACCAGGCCCGCCAGCTCCGTCAGGGATGCCTCCGGGTTTTCCTCGCGCACCAGGGCGGCCTGCTTCAGCTTTTCCGGGAGCTGGTCAAACTGGTTCCGCTCCCGCAGGGCGCGAATGGCCGTCAGCTGCTCCTGGGAAGCCTCCACCACCTTGGTAATGTTGGCATCGTCGCAGTTACAGCGGCGGTTGACCTGGTTGTTCAGCTCATGCTCCAGCCGCGCCTCAATAATGCCCATGGAGGCAACGGACGCGCCCAAAAATGTCAGGAAGTCCGCGATCTGCTCGCTTTGCTTCAAATAAATCACTCTTGCCCCGCTGCGGGAGGCCAGCTTTGGCGGGAAGCCCAGAGTCTCATGGATCAGGATATAGCACTCCTTGGCGACGCTGTGATGGGTGGTGGCCAGCTCCAGGTGGTAGCCCTTGCCCGGGTCGGTCACGCTGCCCCCGGCCAGGAACGCGCCCCGCAGGAAGGCAGTCTTGCAGCAGTCGTTTTCCACCACCGGCAGATTCACATGGAGCGAAAAGGTCTCATCCAGGTCAAAGCCAAAGGCATTCATAATGGCCGCGATTTTACGAGCATCCTGAATCTGAAATACCAGCTTTCCCGTCTTTCCCTCTCCCGGCGGGGCATCAAAGCCAAAGCCGAAGGATTTCTTGAAAAGGCGCGGAAGCAGCGCGGCAAACTCGGCGCTCTCCGTGATGATCTTGATCGCATCACTGCGGAAGCTGTTGCAGAAAAGCAGGATGCCAAAGCACTCCGCCAGGGCGCAGCAGCCGGACTGTGGAATATTTTTACAGATTTCCGCCTTTGCGGCAGCTGAGAAAGAGCGCATTGCGGATCACCTCTATCTTTACCAGATTCTGATCTCCGGCTCCAGACGAATGCCGGAATTTTCATAGACCTTATCCGAAACCTGCCGGAGCAGCTGGGTCACGTCCGCCGCGGTTGCGCCGCCCAGGTTGATGACAAAGCCCGCATGCTTGCCGGAAATGGCGGCGTTTCCCACCCGATAGCCCTTCAGCCCCGCCTGATCGATCAGTGCGGCGGCGTAGCCGCCCGTCGGACGCTTGAAGGCAGAACCCGCCGAAGGATAATCCAGCGGCTGTGAGGCAATGCGGCGGGCCTGCAGCTCCTTCATGCGCTGCCTGATCTCCTCTGCGGGCGCGGCGGTCAGCTGAAAAACGGCACTGGTCACAATTTCGCCGGTTTCCTCCAGGCGGCTGTGCCGGTAGCGAAAATCCATTTCCTCCCGGCTTCTGACATGCAGCTGCCCGTCCGCATCCATCACGGTTGCCTGGATACACACCTGGCCGATCTCGCCGCCGTAGGCTCCGGCGTTCATATACACGCCGCCGCCCACGGTTCCGGGGATTCCGTGGGCAAATTCCAGCCCGGAAAGGCCATGATTGGCGGCAAACACCGCCGCGCGGGACATGGTGACGCCCCCCATCACCCGAAGGAAATTATCCGGCAGCAGCTCCGTACCATTCAGGCAGTCTTTCAGGCAGATGACAAGACCCGTCATTCCTTCATCGGGGGCCAGTACGTTGGTTCCTGCGCCCAGAATAGCATGGCAAGTGTCCAATTCCTTGGACACTTTCAGAAGCTCTGAAAGCTCCGCCTCGTTTTTGGGAAACGCCATCACCTCCGCCGCTCCGCCAATGCGGAACGAGGTATGCCTGCTCATCGGCTCGTCAAATCTCAGCTCTATTTGCGGCAGAATACTTGCCAGTTTCTCCTGAAAAGAGTTTAATTCCACAATAAACGCCTCCGGGTGTCTAATTGCATTCAGTATATCACAGTTTCACCGGCAACGCAACGGGAAAGCGCCGCCGCTGCCAAAAATGCATAAATTGTTTACAAAAGACAAGCTGCCGGAGCGCTCTGTCTCCGGCAGCTGTAAGGGATGTATTGAATTGCTGGAGGCTTACTTCTCCACGATCTCCAGAACTTCCATGGGGCAGGCCTTCACGCAGATGCCACAGGCGATGCACTTGGATACCGGGCTGCCGACCTTGTGAACCATCACCTTGGTGGGGCAGACCTCGACGCACTTGCCGCAGCCGACGCAGTTCTTCTTGCTGATCATGTAAACGCCGGTCTTGGGATTCTGGGTGATGGCATCGTGCTCACAGGTTTTCATGCACTTGCCGCACTGGATGCACACATTGGGCTTCGCGCCGGTACCCTTGGCAACGATCTGGACACAGCTGTAGTCCTGGTTGAACTCCTTATAAAAAGCCTCGGAACAGGCCCGGACACACTCCAGGCAGGCCATACACTGAGAATCCTTTTTGACTGAGAGCTTCTTCATATCGCTAGAGCAACTCCTTTTTGTGTTTTGGGAATGGGATTTCTTTTATTATACACGAAATCGTAAAAATAGCAATGCCCAATTTCGCCACTATTCCAAAAAAGGTGGGATGAATATGGGATATTCTGCAAGAATTAATTCGTATGAAATCCGAAACAATGGGAATACTCCCTTTGAAACAAGCACTTTGGAGGGAAATTATGAAAGCGACTATTCAAATGCTCTGCGCGGCAGCGCTGCTGGTGCTGCTTCTTTCCGGCTGTCGGTCGAATATGACCAGCACCAATTCCACCACCGAGATGACGACTGTTCCCGTTACCACCGAGACCACCATGCCCGAGACACAGCCCACGACCATGCCAACCACGCAGCCCACCACCGAAATGACGACCCAGCCAACCGACGACGCGACAACGGATACCACCGAGAATGATATCAACGGGAAAGCCGCCCAGCCCACCTCTGCCTCTACACCGCAAAACAGCGTAGCTGGCAAAATAGCCACGGCTCCAAGCACTTCCGCATCGATCAAATAGAGGGAAGCAGCGTATTTACAATGGCTCCCTCAGCATACGCCGCCCCACAGCACACGCCTGCGGGGCGACGGATACGTATCGTCTCACGGCACATACTGCTTCAGCCGCGCCTGGAAGCTCTCCGCCGCAGCTGCCGCCGCCTGAACAAAGTCGGCGTTCTCTGTCTGCATCCATGCGCAGGTTACAGGACTTCCCACACAGCAGATCGCGCCGTAGCCATAGATGTTGAACCCATACGAGGCGTTTTTCACGCTGGAGCCTGCCAGCTCTGCACCGTCAATGAGCATGAACAGCCTGGGATATTTCGAGCGCAGCATTTTTACACTATCAGACACCGTTGCAGAGGCGGCAATGCCGACCTGAGAAAAGCCATGCTTCCCCACCGTGCCGTCGGTGAAGCGGTTCACGTAATCCGCTGCCGCCACGTGTACCATCCGGGAACCGGCCAGCAGATCCTGCAATTCAAAGGCGGTCTTGTTGGCGGAACGGGCCAGCACAAACAGGCTCTTCTTTTTCTCCTCGCAGTACGGAAGAAACGGCCTGATGACCTCCGTACCGAAGTAGGCGCTGACCAGCACCCCGTCACAGGGAAACTGGCTCTCGTCTCCCCAAATGCGCTCCGACGCATACTGGGCTTCCTCCGCCGAGGATATCCCATAGGCCTCCAGCAGCGTATAGTAGCCCAAAGAGGCGGCCTTTTTCAGCAGCTCGGACAGCAGCGCCGCCCCGCCGCTGCCCAGCAGGACAAAGTGGGTCAGACGAAACCGCACCGCAGCCGCCTTGCCCTTCAGCCCATTCAAAAGCTGGATGCAGAAGTCCTTATAGGCGTCGCAAATATTCTCATGCGCCTCCAGTACCTGCGGCGGAAGCCGCTCCGGCTCCACCGCAAGATCAATCATCAGGTTATTTCCCTGCTTGCGCATCTTTGTTTGCAGCCCATCAATCGACACAGCGCATTCCCCCAATCAAAAAGGCAAAAAATCTATACTCAGTATATCACATTTTGTGCAATCTGCAAGGAACGAATTCGGAATTTTTTTATTTTTCAGTGGGAATACTAAGGATGCTCTGATTAAGTCGGCAAGAGCTGAGCAGCGGACGATTTATTCAGAGGTTTCCTAAGGCAGCACCGCACAATTTGGCAAGAAGCCCCAGCCAGGATTTTTGCCCCAATTCAAGGTTTGGAAAGCGAAGGAATACTGTATGTATTTCTCGTTTTTCAAACTGAAGAAGTGGGGCAAAAAGACGGCTGCGGCTCGCAGACACAATTGCGCGGTGTTGCCGTAAATTTCACTGGGGGTGAAAACATGGATATGAAGGTTCTCGCGCTCACCGCTGGCCTGGGCGCAGCCGCCGGAATGGTGGCCGTGCTGGCTATGCCGAAGAGCAATCCGACCCGCAAGCTGGCCGAAAAGGCCGCCGACAAGGTGGAGGACATTGCCTGGAAGGTCTCCGACACCATTACCGAAAAAATCGACTCGGATATGTAGGCAGGAAAAACCGCTGAGACCTTTCGATCTCAGCGGTCACTTTTCATGCACTGTCCGATGCAGGCCTGAATCCCTTGCTACCGCTTGCGGCCCACATAGTAGGAGATGGCCGCAATGACCTTGCGGATGTCCAGGGGCTTAGCCAAGTGGACGTTCATGCCGGATTTAAGCGCCTGCTCCACATCCTCGGCGAAGGTATTGGCGGACATGGCCAGGATGGGGATCGTCTTGGCGTCCGGCTTGCGACTGGAACGGATGGCGCGGGCAGCGTCGTAGCCGTTCATCACGGGCATCATAATATCCATGAGCACCACGTCGAAGAAATCATCGGGCATTTCCTCGTAGCACTTTACCGCCTCAGCGCCATTTTCGGCAGTGACGACCTTTGCCCCTGCATCCGTCAGGAGGGTATCGGCTATCTCCATATTCAGCGCATTGTCCTCCACCAGCAGGACGTGGATACCGGCAATATCCGCAGTCCGCTCCGCCGCGCCGGAATCCGGCAGATCCTCCCGCTTGGCGATGTCAAAGGGAAGCACCACGGTAAAGGTGCTGCCCTCCCCCTTTACGCTCTGCACGGTGATGCTGCCGCCCATTTTATCCACCAGCTGCTTGACGATGGACATTCCCAGACCCGTCCCGGCATAAAAGCTGCGGGCGTCATTGCTCTCCTGGGTAAACGGCTCAAAGATATGCTCCTGAAATTCCTCGCTCATGCCGATTCCCGTATCGGAAATCACCACGGTATACCATACCCGCCCGTCCTGCTTCAGCTCCCCGGTGGCTTTACAGGTGATGCTGCCGCCGGGACGGTTGTATTTGATGGCGTTGCCAATGATATTGATAAAGACCTGCCGCACGTGCAGCGGACTGCCATAGACATAGGGATAGCAGATATCCGCCGCGCAGTCCTCGTGGATCAAATTGATGCTCTCCTCCGCCGCGCGGGTGGAGGTGATGGTAAGCACATCCTCGCACAGCGACAGGATATCAAACGGCTCCCGCGCCAGCTTGACATTGGGGGAATCCATTTTGTTGAATTCCAGCACATCGTTGATCAGATCCAGCAGGTGATTGGCCGCCACCCGCTCCTTGCGGCGGTTGCTCTCCACCAGCTCCTTGTCGTCGCTGTGCTTTTCGTTGATATCGATCAGGCCAATGATCCCGTTCAGCGGTGTGCGGATATCGTGGGACATTCTGGAAAGGAAGCTGGCCTTTGCGGCGCTGGCGCGCTCTGCCGATTCCTTGGCCTTGAGCAGCTCCGCCTCGTTTTTCTTCAGCACAGCGACGGAGTGATTGATCACCCAGCAGATGATGACAAAGCCCAGTGTCAAAACAATGAAAATCACCAATGCGGAGCTCTGCACCCCTCGGTTTGCCTCGGCAAAGGAATAGGATACCGCCACATCGTACTTTTCAAACAGCTCGAAGGTAATGTAGTGCCGCTCATCCCGAATCCTGGCCGTATCGTGGTACTGCACTCCCGGCTCCAGGGTATCGGTCAGGCGGTTGCGGGGCAGCAGCTGATAGCCCACCTCCTGACGGTCGGTGCACCCCAGCACGACGCCGCTGGTATCATCCACCAGGTAAATGACCATACCGGGCAGCACCGGGATGCGGCTGATCAGGTTGGGCATATCCCTTGTCTCCAGGCTTTTCAAAAGGCGCTCCGGGCGGATACCGATCTGAATCAGCTCCGTGTGGGCGCTGTTCCAGACCATTGCGTACATCATCAGCTTGCCCTCCGCCGTGTTCGGAGTCAGATCCTGACAGAGCCTCAGGTCGTAATCCGTGAGCATCGGCTTGAAAAAGCTGATCTGCTCGCCGGAATCCATATTGAATCCATAGAAGCTTGGATCCGTGCCCCGGACAATGGTGCCGGTTTGATCCAAGATGTACAGTTCATCCACGTCCGCCCGCTGGGCGATGGTGCGGTAATCCTCCGCTGTGCTGTCAGGCCCGGTTCGCTCCATCAGCACATCGGAAAGGAGCGTGGCACGGATGATGTATTCCTCCTTCATGGTATCCATGAGGGTATCCAGATTTTCCTCATTGTCCACGATTACCTCCTCCATCTGGTCAAGAATGATGGAGCAGGCTGTCTGCGCGCCCTTTCTGTTGGATTCCACCAGCAGGAGAAAGCTGCCGAGCAGCACAAAAATATAGACCAGCCAGACAATTCCGTGAATCTTCTTCAGATTGACCTTACCTTTATTCACTGGGGCACCTCCGTTATGGAAAACTTTTGAACAGATTTCTTTTCAGCGCCGGGGAACCCTTGGGTTATTTTATCTCAGAATCGGTGAAGGACGCAGTCAGGCCGCAGACGATTTGTTCACCGCTTCCTGAGGTAGCGATTCAGGATCGCGCAGAGCCGATCCATATCCAGCGGCTTGGCGATGTGCTCGCTCATGCCGGTGTTCTTTGCCATCTGAACATCCTCTACAAAGGCGTTGGCCGTCATAGCGATGATGGGCAGGCCGCGATCCTCCCGCTCCAGGCTGCGGATGGCGGCGGTGGCCTCGTAGCCGTTCATCACCGGCATCTGGATATCCATCAGGATCAGATCGTAGAAGCCCACCGGGGAGGCGGTCATCATTTCCACCGCCTGCTTGCCGTTCACAGCGCAGTTCACCGCCGCGCCAGTCATTTTCAGGATCTCGGTGGCAATCTCCCGGTTCAGGTCGTTGTCCTCTGCCAGCAGCACCCGTCTGCCGGAGAAATCGGCGTGGGAAAGCCCCTCCAGGTAGCCGGTGGCGGGCTTGACGGCAGCACCGCCCAGAAGCTCCTTAAACTTCGTCGTCAGGCGGGAGCGGAACAGCGGCTTGGCAATGAACATATCCACGCCCGCCTTTCTGGCTTCCTCCTCCACCTCGGAATAATCATAGGCAGTCAGAATTATGATGGTGATATCCCGTCCGACGGACTGGCGGATCCGGCGGGTGGTTTCGATGCCATCCATGCCCGGCATTTTCCAATCCACGATCACCGCGAAATAATCATCATTGCCGGCATGCCGCCTGGTAATCAGGCGGACGGCCTCGCTGCCGGAGGTGACCCATTCGCCGTTCATGCCGATTTCATCCAAAATGCTGACGGTGGACTCGCAGCACTCCCGGTCGTCATCCACCACCAGGACAGGAAGATTCATCAACTCCTGAAGCTGGTCGGCCTTTTTGTCCTGAATCTTCAAGTAGACCGTAACAGTAAAGGTGGTTCCCCTGCCCAACTCGCTGTCCACAGCGATATTGCCATTCATCATGTTGACAATGTTCTGGGTAATGGCCATGCCCAGGCCCGTGCCCTGGACATTGGTGGTGCGGTGATCGTCCGCCCGGGTAAAGGGGGCAAAGAGAATCTTCTGGAACTCGGGGGTCATGCCGATGCCATTATCCTCCACTGTGAACTGATAGCAGCCCAAATTGGAGCGGGGGTCTGGCTTTTCGGTGATGGTGAAGGTGATCTTTCCCCCATCGGGGGTATATTTGATGGCGTTACTCATCAGATTGGTGAAAATCTGCTGAATGCGCAGACTGTCGCCGCACACATCCTCATGCTCCAGGTGCAGCACTCGGATATCAAACTCATGGTGATGCTCCTCGATACCGGGCTTTGCCATGGTCACCATGTTTTCAATCAGGTCGGAAAGGTTAAACTCCTCCTCCGCCAAATCCACCTTGCCGCTTTCGATGCGGGCCATGTCCAGCACCTCGTTGATCAGGCCAAGAAGGTGACGGCTGGACTGGGTGATTTTGCCCAGGCACTCCACCACCCGCTCCTGGTTGTCGATGTTGGCGCCCGCAATGGCGGTCATGCCCACAATGGCATTCATGGGTGTGCGGATATCGTGGGACATGTTGGAAAGGAATTCCGTTTTTGCCCGGTTCGCCCGCTCGGCAGCAAGATAGGCCTCTTTCAGTGCCTCCCGAGAGGCGATCTCGTCCATTTTTTCCTTGGATACGTCCTGGGAGATCATCAAGACCTTCTCCAGCTCATCCCCCCGCCAGGCCAGCGGGACAATGGAGGTGCTTTTGTAAATCCGTTCGTCCTTGCTGCAATACTCGAATTTGTAGATATCGTCGCCGCTTTTGATATTGCGCCGGAGATTTTCCGCGCCGAACAGCACACCCACCGGCTCCATGGGCGGGAGGGTTTTGTAGTCCTCCTCCACAAAATGGATAAAGTCTGCATAGCGCCAGCGGTCGGGAATGAGGTTTGCCGTCTGGATGTTGAAGAAATCGAAGTAATCCTCCACCAGATTGTACACGGCGAAGCGATCCACCAGCCGCACCAGGCCCTGAACCAGCTGCTCAATGGCGGCCTTGTCCTGAATCAGCATGCGGAGATTTTCCTCCTGCTTCTTCGCCTGGGTGATGTCCCGCAGGAACACGATGGCGTAGCGGTTTTCTCCGTCCTGCGCGCCGGGCATCACCACATTGCGCACCCAGTGATCCTCGCCGTTGAGCATGATGTGGCATTCAAGGGATACTTCCGCGTTGCGCTCCTTCAGCGCGGCGGCAATGTAATCCCGGTCATAAAAGGCCGCCACGGCAGCCTTGTCCGCGTCGCAGACGAAATGCTTCAAAAATGCTTGGATCAACTCATCCCAGGTGTCGCTCTGCTCAAAAATCTCCAGCAGAGAGCCTTCCACCTTCATGGATTCAAAGCTGTTTTCCTTCAAATCCAGATAGTATTCGCAGATATTGGCCTTTGTATAGGCATTGTGGAATGCCTCCGCCCGCTTTTCCCGCATGGCGGCCTGCTTTTCCTGGTTGATGTTGACAAAAATACCGGCAATTCTGCGGGCAGTGCCGTCCAGCCGGCGGGTAACTGCCGCCTTGGCGCGAAACCACTGATAGCCTCCCTCCGCCGTTTTCATGCGGAAGTCAGACTCAAATTTCTGCTGATCGGTTCGATCGGCAATCGCGCTGTAAAGCCGCTCCAGCGTACTGTCCCGGTCGCCAGGGTGAAGCAGGCCTGCCCAGGATTCCAGCTCGTCCGGGAAGTCCAGAATGTCGTGATAGCCCAGCAGGGAGCGGAAATCATGGCTCCAGTTGACCTGGGAGATATTACCTGCCTCGTCACAGTCAAAATACCACAGGCCGGAGCCGATGGCGCTGTTGACCAGCATCAGGTTCTGCCGCTCCCAGTCCGCGCGGACGGAGAGGATCCAAATTGGCCTGCCCTGCTCGTCCACCGAGTCCTCCTTGTACATGCGGACGTTAAGAGGCACCAGATCCTTGGTCAGCATCTTCCCCTCTCCGAAGCCGCGGATGCTGCGGAAGCGCTCCCACTCTAAAAAGGTATTATTCTTCCCGTAAAAGATCCGCCCCAGAGGCTGCCCGACAATCCTATCATACTCCTCCCGGCTGTAGCCCAGGTTGAACAGCAGATAGCCGCTGATGGCCAGGACGGTGAGGTCGTCGTCATAATACCCCACCAGAGAGCCAACGGCACCGTTCAGCTCGACGCTCTCCTGTATTCCGCTTCTTGCATTCGCACCGATCCGGGCGGAATTGATCGTATACAATGTATCTTCCCGATGGGTCATCCAATCCATGCTCTTCGCTCCTGATTTTTATTGAGGCACGGCCAATTGCGGTGTACTGCCCCTGCGCAAGGGTGCCTGGACGTAATTGGTCAATTGTGCAAACAAAAGCACCTGGGCGCGGCAGCGGTCAATGCCTTCCGGCGGAGGTGCTCTGTGGAGAATATGCCAACTTTTTTGCGCCAAAACGCCCGGGAACACGCCGCAGCGTTCCACGAAAAATGTCCTATAAACGGATATATTGTACAACTTTGGCCATATCAAGTCAAGGCTTTTGTGCCCGGAATTCGGAAATGGTTGTTTTCTCCAGAAGATATGCCAGATTCTTGACGGGCAAGCGGGATTGTGCTAAGATGGTGCAGAAGAAACAAACGAAACAGCATGGAGGTTCCGTTATGAAAATCACAAAAGTCCTCTGCATTTTCTTCGCCGCCGCGCTTCTGCTCACCGGCTGCTCCTCCCCTGCCCCACAGCGCGCCACCGAGCCGGAAACGGTGACGAAGCCTGACCCTGCTGATCCGCAGGAGCAGATCAAGCTGCTGATGAAAAACGTTGATACCTGGCGGGTGCCCAATGATCTGGAATACGAGCCTTATTATTACACGGTCACTGACCTGGATCACAACGGGCGGCTGGAGATCATCGGCGCTTCCACCCAGGGAACGGGCATCTTCACCTACGGTGTGGTCTACGAGGTCAGCGCGGACTTTTCCTCCGTCCAGGAGTGCATGACCCCCTGCAAGGAGTACTCGGATCTGCCGGAGCTAATCATGAATTCCGCCCCGGCTGCCTATGACGAAGCTGCCCATGTCTACGATTACCTGTTCACCAACGACACCCGCAATGGCGCGGCGGAGCACTATCAGTCCATCGTCGCCGTCCGCCTCACCGACGGCGTGCTGAACTGCACCGTCCTGGCCAACAGCTACGACCACTACATCGACTCCGGCCTGGAGCAGCACGAATACGCCGTCCCCTCCGGGGATTCGTTCCTCCCCTCCTCCAAAGAGGAATACGATTCCATCATCTCCAATTACCAATCCGCCCGCCAACCCTTCACTGCCAAATTTGAGTGGTTCAACTTCGAGAAAACCGTCAACGAAGAGGTGCTGCTAAGCAGCTGGAATGTATTCCAGGATACCAGAGAATAGAGCAACGCGATAAGGTGACCCAATTCGATTGCCGTGAGGATTGATTGCAACACAGAAAACGTCCCGAAGCCGTGTGTGCGACTTCGGGACGTTCTTGATACTTTTCAGAGTAACCGGCAGCGGAGAAAAAGGGAGCATCTCAGGATATAGGCAAAGCACTATGACTCCGTCACTTCCCGGGCAACCACCAGGAAGCGACCGTTATCTACATGGTAAGAACAGGTCACAAGGGTCACCAGCTTGTCGCCATACCTCGCGGTCAAGCCGGTATCGTAGAGGGCGTGTTCCCGGAAATAGGATATAGCCTCGTCAAAGGACGCCTGATCAGTTGCATCGATAAACTGATAGAATTTAAAATGCTCCTCGGTCTTGAAGTACACCCTGTCATACAGAGCTGCTATAACCTCATAGGTTTTCTCTTCATAGAGACTGGATAGGCGAATGGTCGGATGTTCCTGCCAAAAGTTTTTCTGTTCATAGGACAGAAGCGGCCGAAACATGGTGCCGTTTTGCATATTGTGACCATAGATCAAGAGATTGTCACTGGCCGGATCCATTCTGCACGCCGCATCCAGAAATGGCAGTCCACCCACGCTGAAATGACCGTTAAAATCCTTATGCAAGTATTTTTCTGGATCATTGGGGGTATACATCAAAGGGTAATCGATTTTTGTTCCTTCAATTTGAATCCACCCTACCATGTCCGGGTTCTGCGCGGCCTTTTCTTCCAGTCTGGGAAGCACAGGCCTTTTCGTTTCCTCCGGGACAGTCTCCGCCGTGGTTTCAGGCACCTCTACAGTTTCCGTGGGAATGCTCTGAATTGCAGGTAGGGCAAGCTGCAGATTTTCCGTTTTCTCCTGGGGTGTGTAGATCAAGAGCGCCGCAGTAACGCACGCAAGAAACAGCGTCATCGCCAGTAGTACTGGTATCGTCCTAGGACGGCGTTTCCGCTTTTTTGAATACTTTCCCATTGTCTCTCTCCTTAAACTCCCACGTACTGCATCCATTGATACCACAAACGGTGGGCAGGAACGCCCATCGTTCGTGGTTCAAGAGATTCTTCCAAATACCTTTGCTTCAGGTATCAATGAGCAGTCTTCCGTCTAAATAGACAAACCGCACTGCTAATACCCAGAATGCACACCAAAGCAGTCAGAATCAGTTGATTGGTGATGTCGCCGGTCTTGGGCACCTCGTCATACTCCGCAGGGATCTTGGCCAACGTGACAACGGTCTTCGCGCCGCAGACGCACAGCTTCTCCTGCTTTCCTTCCTTCGTGGTGGTAGGCTTTTCCAGGACGTCTCCCTCCTGGGTGTACTGGTGCTTCTCTGCGGGGCCCTTCTGGCCGCAGGCGCAGACGCCATAGTGCACATCCTCGCCCTCGGTCTGGTCATAATGATCGGTAAAGTCGTGAACACCAGTGGCAGGGATAGGATCGATTCTGGTGGCCAGGCAGGTGGCGCAGGTAAAGGTCTTCTCACCATCAACGGAGCAGGTAGCGGGTTTCGTCACATTTCCGCCGTCCCAAGCATGGGCTTCCTTTTCGCTTGCCTGGCAGGCACCGCACTGGCGGCTGTGGCTATCCTCGCCCTGAACCGGCATCCATACACCCCACTTGTGGCCCAGGGCCGCAATTTCTTCGGTTCTGGTGGTCTTACAGGCTGCACAGGTGAATGTCTTCACACCCGTTTCCTCACAGGTAGCGGGTTTCGTCACAGCGCCTTCGTCCCAAGTGTGACCCGTGGCGGAAACCTCCTCCGTCCTGGTGGCGTTACATACCCCACAGGTATATGTCTTCACACCAGTGCTCTCACAGGTGGCGTGCTTCGTTACAATACCCGCGTCCCAGCTATGACCCGTGGCTGCAATGTCCTCGGTCTTGGTAGCCTGGCATACTGTGCAGGTGTAGGTCTTTACGCCGGTGTCCTCACAGGCAGCAGGTTTCGTTACAGTGCCCTCGTCCCAGGCGTGTCCGCCCAGAGAGGAGATCTCTTCAGTCTTAGTGGCCTGACATACCGTGCAGGTGTAGGTTCTTACACCGGTGCCCTCACAGGTAGCAGGCTTCGTTACGGTGCCCCCATCCCAGCTATGGCCACCCAAAGACTGGATTTCTTCGGTCTTCGTCTCCTGACACACGGTGCAGGTGTAGGTCTTTACACCAGCGTCCTCACAGGTAGCAGGCTTCGTCACAACGCCCTCATTCCAAGTGTGGTTCGCACAGGGAGGAATCGTGATTGTGATTGTCCCAGCGCCGCCTGCCATGGACACATCTTCACCCTCCTGATTTGAGCATTCTTCTACGCTTACACCGATCGTATAGCTGCCCTTGGCTGCATTTGCGAGGGCTTCAAAGGTAATATATCCGATCACACCATTAGCAGAGACGTTTCCAGCGCCATACCAAACTGGCGCATAAGTCGCATTATCAGGGTTGCCCGGCTGAAAGGACATCCCGCCCAGGGCACTGGAGCAGCCCACGATCTTCAATGCACTCTTGTCATAGCTGATTCTTATTTTCAGCCCACTAAACTCAACGCCGCCGGATGCGGAAATGCTCAGCGTCACCTGATTTCCCCGTGTCACAGTGTTGGATGACAGAGAAACATACCCGCTGTCGGCCATCGCAGGGAGTGCCATGATGCTCAAGCACAGGATCACCGCGACGAGAGCCGCAATTAGTTTTTTCATTTTTATGCCTCCATTTCTTATTTCAGGACAACGTCCCACTCTGCCAGATACTGGGCAAGCAGTGTGATGTCCTTGACATTGATTTTTCCATCGGCATTCACGTTCGCCGCATTCGAATCAATGGACACATCCCACTCCGCCAGATATTGAGCAAGCAACGTGATGTCCTTAACATTGACCTTTCCGTCCCCATTCACATCACCAGGAATGGACTTCCTTACGCTTACACTGGAGCCAGTCGACCGAACGGCAACATCCTCCAGCTTTTCATTTCCCGCATCATCACACCAGATCGTAATAGGATATTTGCCATCAGGCGCGGTATCCAGGATTTTGAAGGTCAGAAGTGCGATTGTCCCATTCCCCTCCGAGTTTTCTGCGTTTGACCACACCAGGACATATGGATTTGTTGTAATTTCCCGGCTTGTAGTATACACGCCATGCAGCACACCCTGATTGGTTGTGGATACAAGTTCCAGATTTTCGTCATACTGTACCTTTAGCTTAATTGATGCAATACCCGGGTTGTTTTCCATATTGACAGCCACAGTGACCGTACTTCCCGGTCTTCCATTGGCATCCGAGGTATAGATATGCGCATTTACTCCGACTGTCTCCCAAACTGCATAGAGCATCACATCCCCAACAGGAGTATAGCTCACTCCAGCGTTGTATGCTGTGCCGGTGCCGTCGGACTTGGTGTTCCAGTTCTGGAACGTCCAGCCGGTGCGGGTCGGAGTCGGCAGCGTTACGGACGACGTTGTGGAGCTGCTGTTCCACTGGGCGTACAGTGTTGCAGATACTTCGGCTGTGTAGCTGGCACCAGCAGCGTAGCTCGTGCCAGTTCCATCAGCTGCTGTATTCCAGTTCTTAAAGGTATAACTGGTCGTCCGAGCTGCCGTCAGCTTATCGGTACTCACCGTTCCGCCGTTTGCATTCAGCGTGACAGTGTAGCTGCCTGCCGAAGTGTTTGCACGTGTGGGCTTTGTCCCCGACAGCGTCAACGCTGTGCCATGGGTCTTCGTCTGACTAGCCGATGCCCCGGTACCGCCATTGGCATCGTAGGATACCGTGTAGGTGACCTGCTTCCAGACCGCATAGAGTGTCACATCACCACTTGGGGTATAGCTGGCTCCGGCATTGTAGGTCGTACCTGTGCCATCGGACTTGGTGTTCCAGTTCTGGAATGTCCAGCCGGTGCGGGTCAGAGTCGGCAGCGTTACGGATGCCGTTGTGGAGCTACTGTTCCACTGGGCGTACAGCGTTGCGGATGCTTCGGCTGTGTAGCTGGCTCCAGCGGCATAGCTCGTGCCTGTACCGCCGGCCACCGTATTCCAGTTTTTAAAGGCGTAGCTTACTGTTCTGCCCGCCGTCAGTTTGTTGGTACTCGCCGCTCCACCATTTGCATTCAACGTAACAGTGTAACTGCCTGCCGAAGTGTTTGCACGTGTGGGTTTGGTACTCGACAAGGTCAACGCTGTGCCATGGGTCTTCGTCTGACTAGCCGGTGCCCCGGTACCGCCATTGGCATCGTAGGATACCGTGTAGGTGACCTGCTTCCAGACCGCATAGAGTGTCACATCACCACTTGGGGTATAGCTGGCTCCGGCATTGTAGGTTGTGCCGGTACCATCGGATTTGGTGTTCCAGTTCTGGAACGTCCAGCCGGTGCGGGTCGGAGTGGGCAGCGTTACGGACGCTGTTGTGGAGCTGCTGTTCCACTGGGCGTACAGCGTTGCAGACGCTTCGGCTGTGTAGCTGGCTCCAGCGGCATAGCTTGTACCTGCACCGCCAGCCACCGTATTCCAATTTTTGAAGGCATAGCTGACCGTCCTGTTCGCTGTCAGTTTACTGGTGCTCACCGTCCCGCCGTTCACATTCAGTGTTACAACATAACTGCCTGCTGAAGCGTTCGCCCGTGTGGGTTTGGTGCCTGAAAGTGTCAGTGCAGTCCCGTAAATCTTTGTCTGGCTAGCCGGTGCCCCGGTGCCGCCATTGGCATCGTAGGATACCGTGTAGGTGACCTGCTTCCAGACCGCATAGAGTGTCACATCACCACTTGGGGTATAGCTGGCTCCGGCACTGTAGGTCGTACCTGTGCCATCGGACTTGGTGTTCCAGTTCTGGAACGTCCAGCCGGTGCGGGTCGGAGTCGGCAGCGTTACGGACGCCGTTGCGGAGCTGCTGTTCCACTGGGCGTACAGCGTTGCGGACGCTTCGGCTGTGTAGCTGGCACCAGCGGAATAGCTCGTGCCTGTACCGCCGGCCACTGTATTCCAGTTCTTAAAGGTATAACTGGTCGTTCTGGATGCTGTCAGCTTGCCAGTACTCACCGTCCCACCATTTGCATTCAACGTAACAGTGTAGCCGCCTGCCGAAGTGTTTGCGCGTGTGGGTTTGGTAGTCGACAAGGTCAACGCTGTACCATGGGTCTTCGTCTGGCTGGCCGGTGCCCCGGTGCCGCCATTGGCATTGTAGGAAACCGTATAGGTAATCTGTTTCCAGACCGCATAGAGTGTCACGTTACCACTTGGGGTGTAGCTGGCCCCGGCATTGTAGGTTGTGCCGGTACCATCGGATTTGGTGTTCCAGTTCTGGAACGTCCAGCCGGTGCGGGTCGGAGTCGGCAGCGTTACGGATGCCGTTGTGGAGCTGCTGTTCCACTGAGCGTACAGTGTTGCGGACGCTTCGGCTGTGTAGCTGGCTCCAGCAGCGTAGCTCGTGCCGGTTCCACCAGCCACTGTATTCCAGTTTTTAAAGGTATAACTGGTCGTTCTGGATGCTGTCAGCTTGCCAGTACTCACCGTCCCGCCGTTGGCGTTCAACGTAACCGTGTAACTGCCTGCCGAAGTGTTTGCACGTGAGGGCTTTGTCCCCGACAGCGTCAGCGCTGTGCCATGGGTCTTCGTCTGGCTAGCCGGTGCCCCGGTGCCGCCATTGGCGTTGTAGGAAACTGTATAGGTGATCCGCTTCCAAACGGCATAGAGCGTCGTATCCGCGCTGGGTGCAAACAGCTCTCCCGGCTGATAAGCTGCCGATGTAGCGGTCGAGGCAGTGGCCCAGCCCAGGAATGTATACCCGCTGCGGACAGGTACGGTGCTTGGAATTTTTACGCCAGCAGCATACCGATATACGGTTCTGGTCTGCACCTCTACATTCTCGCTTGCCGTAACAGGAGTATCGGAATACTCCGTCCAATCAGACCATTTGTAGTAGCTGTACACGTGGTAAATCGGTCGACTGGAATAGGCCGTATAGGCATTCTGGTCAACGACCGATTCGGATTCCTCGTTCCACCAGTAGTTCACGAGCGTGGTGCCATAGGAGCCATAATGCGTATGTCCGTCAATGGTTCCCTTCGCCGTCAGCTGATAATCCAGCGTGATGTACTCGGGGTTCCCGTAATACCCGATGGCATAGGTGGAATATCCGTTTGCCGTGTCACGGCTGTAATGCCACACAGTCTTATAGGTTGCCGGAACTTCTTTTGTCCGAACCTCCGTATCCTCGTCCGCCTTGATGGGTGTTGCCGTCCAGTCAGACCATTCCCCATAGCCGGAAATCTCCGAGCTGATCAGCGTCCATCCGGCCAGGTTCTTTTCGGCGCTTGATTGAACGGTTTTTTTGCGGGAGCTGTACTGGGTCTTTGTTTCCAGCACTTCCTGTCCCGGAATCTGCTTTGGCGTCCATCCGTCTGGCACGACAGAGAATACCTGCGCGCCCGGAGCACCCGTTCCGCCGTTGGCATTGTAGGATACCGTAATTGTCTCCACCGTCTCAGGAAGAATCACATAGGCTGGGTAGGTTTTTGTCACAGTCGTTGTATTCGTGACCTGCTGACGGGAGCGATACTGCGTCTGCGTCCCGCCGTCATTCCATCTGAACCACCTTGCGCCGTCAATGATGGCGTAGTACTTTCCTGTCCCGTACCAGTCCTGCGCCGCGTCCCAGCTGGTAGGAAGGTACGTAGGATGCCCGCCGTCATTGGGAATCGCCGCGCCACAGCCACCGGCCCAGGTATAACATGTCCCGTAACCGTGCATGTGGGCACCGCAGCTGGGGCACTGATAATAATACCATCCATAGGCCGTGCGGCTCTCCACCTGAACGGTATCAGTTTCGCTTACCGCCGTGGTTGACCAGCCGGTCCAGTCACCCCAGCCGGATTCCGTTGCCGAGGCGGAGATATCCTTGGTCGTTTCCGTAATGGTATACCCGTCGGCCGGGAAGTCGCTGATATCGTAAATCAGGACGGGCTTGCCGGATATGGCATTCTCGTGACTGATATAGACGGGATACAGGGTCACATCCCCTGTCACGTTGATTTTTTCGCCGGGACGAACGTCGAACATCTCGGCGTCGGGCGTATAGGCCCAGCCTATGAAATAGGAATTGTCCTTCTTGTCATAGTCCCCCGCAACGGTGTATTCGCCCTGAGAGACGGTCAATGACACATCGCCGCTGCTGTTTTTGTAAGTGACCTTGCATAATGGCAAAGTCGAAAAAGCAAGAACAACATTAACATCTCTGCTACTGATGACTCCAGTCAGAGATCCGGAGTACACCTTTTCAAATTTGTGCCCCGCAGTCGCCTGGATATTTTTGATCTCATAGGTCGTACCGATAGGCAGCTCTTCATAGAAATCATAGGCACCGGCGGTATGCAGCTCACCGTTAATATAAATGTCTACGGAGCCGTAGCCGTAAATATCGTACGCACTTTGCCCATCCAGGAAACCATTCAGGTCAAGTGTGTGAGAAGTGGTGCCATTTACTTCATCATAGTTGGGAGCATGGTAAACATTGAGGATTGCCCCAGTCTGAAGCTGTTCATAGTGTACCTCACAGCGATATTTATAGTCGCCAGAATTGCAATCGTACACATATACACCATCACTGCCCCTATACAGGAAGATGCCATAATGATTATTAAACTGTACTACATCCCCCAGCTGGGGTTCAGCGTCTGCTCCAATTCCACAGTTCGTCCAATCGCATCCAAATATGTTATAAAATACATAAGTTGCAAACGCATAGCACTGCCATCTAGGACCACCTACTCTTTGGCAAACTTCTGCTCCGCTCAGTACGCTGGGGTTTGGTTTGTAAGTAATCTGTGACAAACTACACGTGCAATCTGCAGGGCACGTGCCTTTGTAGCTATGCTCCTCTCCATCACTTGTAAAAAAATTGCCATGTGGATACACAGTTCGAATCAGGTCAATCTTTCCCTGAATCCCACCGCCAGTAGCAGCCAAAACAACTGGCTCATCCTCCAGCTGGAACTCATCCTCCAATACTTCTTGTTCCGTTGGAGTCTCCGTTTCCGCCGGATACTCTTCTTCCGTGGGTTCCGTTGCCTCGGTAGGCTCCGCTTCGGTCAGGTCGATGCCCTGGATAATGCCGCTGTCCTGGGCGGCAGAGATCGCATCTGAGCCGGCATTGTTGACGAAGTTCGCATACTCGCGGACGCGGAGCAGCCCGCGCTGAACGTCGATCCGTCCTGCGCTTTCCAGCACCAGTCTGCCGCCGGAAAGCACATCCACAGTGCCTCCGTCGATGGTAAGCTCATCGGAAACCGTCAGGGTCGTGCTCTCCGAAACCAGGAGCTCACCGCCGGATGCCACGATGATGTCGTGATCCAACGTCAAATCGGACGTGAGGGCCAGCGACTGCGTCAGTATGTATTCCCCCGCCGCGGCATATTCTTCCTCAAACCGCGCCTGCGTAAATTCGTCCGATTCTTCCTCTTCCTCAGGTTCGGTCTCTTCCGTAGGTTCCGTTGCCACGGTAGGTTCCGTTGCCTCGGTGGGCTCCGTTGCCACGGTGGGTTCCGTCTCCTCTGTGGGTTCTGTTGCCTCAGTGGCCTCCGTCACTTCAGGAGGATTTGTTACCTCGATAGGCTCCGTCACCTCAGGAGGATTTGCTACCTCGGACGTTTCCTCCTGCTCTGCAAGGGGCTGCATGTCCCCCCCGCTGTTTTCCGTTACCTCCTGCTGGGTATCTTCCATTTCCGCCGCCAGCACATTGCCGGGCAGCACGCCCAGCAAGAGCGCCGCCGAGAGAATCAGCGCCAATATCCGCCGCGTCTGCTTCATAGCCATACCTCTTTCCTCAGATTTTTGGTGGTTCACCCCGTCGGAAGCGCCATCTGCAACAGAATCCGCATTATGT
>CAKTIM010000001.1 GCA_934565795.1 uncultured Oscillospiraceae bacterium | reverse complement strand
GGATGGGTGCCACAGCGCCGCAGCGCTGTGAACTTTTCGTTAATTATTTCGTTGTCTACTTGACGGGGCGCAGTTCAGGGGTCGGCAACCTGCCGACCCTTAACCTTACGGTTTCGATAGCAGTAACGATGAACGTATAACAAAAAAGGGATACATCCCCAAGCTTCCCTGAGGGGTGTTGCAGAGCGCAGCGAATCTTTAATAACAATCATTGCCGGTGGCAATGATACAATAATCAATTAGCTGTCGCCTCAGCGACTGAAGAGGGCACTCAGGTAATGGTTTTGAGAGAGACCCAACTAAAAAGGTAGCATGTTAAACATTCTGAGTCCGTGGGGGCGGATACCAGCCGCCCGCAACCCAACGAACGTGAGCTGTACAGCCGAACCGCTCAATCCCGGTACCCAGCGGGGCGACAAATTGCCGCCCCCTACGAACTCAGAAGCCTTTGGCTATTTTCATTCAATTGACGACTCAACTCCGCGACCTTTTGGGCGGCTGGTATCTGCCCCTACGGATGGGGTGCATTCCATTCACTGCACCCTCAGGAAGATCAAAATTACAGAAAGCCCCGGGCGGATTCGTTTGATGATGCGAATTCGCCCGGGGCTTTGTTGCGTTATAGGTGCGCGCCGCGCGTTAGCGGCACTGCTTTTCTTCCTGGTTCTGAGTTCTGTTCTCGTTCTGGTTCTGGGACTGATTCTGGCTCTGGTTCTGATTCTGGCTCTGGTTCTTGTTGCTCATTTCTGTTTCCTCCTAAAATTGGTTGCGGCTTCCCGCGGTGATAGAATGCCCCGAATTTTAGGATTTATCCTTGGGTTTGAAAAGAATTCCGGCCAGGAGCCCGAAAATGATCGCCGCTGTGATGCCGCCTGCTGTGGCCTTCAGCCCGCCAGTGAGGATGCCCAGCGGCCCCTTTTCGGTGATGGCCTCCTTGACGCCCTTGGCCAGCGTGGCCCCGAAGCCCGTCAGGGGTACGCTGGCGCCTGCCCCCGCGAAATCGATCAGCGGCTGATACAGCCCCACCGCGCCTAAAATCACCCCGGCCACCACGTAGCCCACCAGAATACGGGCGGGGGTCAGGGTGGTCTTGTCGATGAGAATCTGGCCGATCAGGCAGAAAAGCCCGCCGATGACAAATGCCTTTAAATAATCCATTCAGTCCAAGCCTCCTTCGATGGCGACGGCGTGACAGACCCCCGGAATGGGCAGACCCTGCTGGGTGGAGGTGGGGGAGAGCAGCGCGCCGGTGCCGCAGAACAGGATTTTTTTCAGCTTGCCGGTTTCCAGCTGCCCCAAAAGATGCCCGCACAGGGTGATGGCGCTGCACCCGCAGCCGGAGCCGCCGGCGTGCACATCCTGCTTTGTATTGTCGAATACCATGGTGCCGCAGTCGGTGAGAATGCCGCCCAGCTCCAGGCCGTCCCGGCTGGCCAGCTCCAGAAGCAGCTCCTTGCCCAGCTGGCCCAGGTCGCCGGTGACGATCAGGTCGTAGTCCTTGGGGGTCAGCTTCATGTCCTCCAGATGGGCCCTGATGGTGGAATAGGCGGCGGGGGCCATGGCCGCGCCCATATTTCCGGCGTCCTTCACCCCCAAGTCCCGCACGGTGCCCACCGTGGCGCAGGTCAGCCGGGGCCCTTTCCCTGCGCCGCAGACCAGCGCGGAGCCGGAGCCGGTGACCGTCCACTGGGCCGTGGGCGTCCGCTGCCCGCCGTAGCCCAGAGGGAAGCGGTACTGCCGCTCAGAGGACGCAAAGTGGGACGAGGTCATGGCGGCCACCCGGTCGGCATAGCCGCCGTCCACCGTCAGACCCGCCAGCAGCAGACTTTCCGCCATGGTGGAGCATGCCCCGTACAGCCCCAGGTGGGGAATGTTCATATTGCGCAGAGAGAAGGACGAGCCGATGCACTGATTCAGCAGATCCCCGGAGTAAACCAGGTCGATCTCCCACATGTGTACCCCCGCCTTCTCCGCCAGGGTTTTCAGGCAAAGCTCCTGCATTTTCTTTTCTGCCTGCTCCCAGGTTTTCTGCCCCAGCAGGGTATCGTTAAAGGTTTTGTCAAAGCTGCCCGCCAGCGGCCCCTGCGCCTCCTTTTTCCCCGCGACGCTGGCCCAGGCGGAAATCACCGGCCTGCTGCTGAAGGAAAAGCTGCATTTCCCCCGTTTGTTCCTTGCCATGTGGCAACACTCCTTTTGGCCCCATAAAATTACTTGCCATTATGCCCGCCCCGGCGCAAAAAAATACCCGGCCCAAAGGCCGGGTAAAAATTTTCAACTTTAAACTACGCGGATGCCGCAGTAGAAGTGCTCGCTCCAATAGCCGCTGGTCAGGTCGGAATAGGAAACCGTGCTGCGGGAATTGGGGGAGTGGATGAACTGGCCGTTCCCCGCGTAGATGCCTGCGTGAGTAATGCCGCTTCCGGCGGTACCGGCGAAGAGAACAATGTCGCCTGCCTGGAGGGAGGCCTTGTCCACCGGGGTTCCGGCGCTGTACTGCGAGGCAGGCGTCCTGCCCACGGAGATGCCGAAAGTGCCGTAAACGTAGTACACAAACCCGGAGCAGTCGAAGCCGCTGGGGGACGCGCCGCCGTAAACATAGGGGGTGCCCAGGTAGCTTGCCGCCTTGGCAAGAATCTGCTCGCCGGTGGCGCTGCCGGTATAGGTGCTGCTCACGGGGCCAGAGGTACCGACGGCGGCGACCCCGGCGGAGCTGCTGGGCAGCGTACCGATGGCCTGGCCATGCCGGAAATACTGAGGCGTGTTGGTGGATGCCTGATTTTCATAGGGGATTTCCGTCAGCGTGAGAAAATCGCTGCGGATATAGCAGGTCTGGTTGTTGTAAAGAACCTTGTACCAGCCCTGATTCAGGCCGATTATGTAGCATTTTTCGCCATAGGAGGCGGTTGCAAGCCGGTTGTACGAGGTGCCGGGGCCGCTGCGCAGATTCACGTCCTGACCGCTCACTGTGCCGTAGCCAAGCTCGGCATTTTCGGCGGTGGCCACGCTGAGATAGTCGGCGCTCATGTAGCCGTCGCGCAGATTATAGCTGACATGATACCAGCCGTCCTGCACATCCAGGACAACAATGCATTCGCCGGAATTGGCGGTGGCCAGCACCGGCGCGGCGGTATCGGGACTCTGCCGCAGGTTCAGGCCGGAGGCGCTGACAAAGCCAATGCCACAGACCAGCTCCCCGTTATCCGCAAACGCGGTGGTGGAAAAACATCCGATAAAAAGCATCAAAGCCGCTACAATTGCAGCGGCTCGCGTGGAAAACTTCATACGTTACCTCCGTCGCTGGGGATTTGGCCGGAGCGGGGAATTCGCGGCCCTGGCCAAAGCTATGTTTGATGTTGTCGCTTATGTTTATTTACCGGCCAGAGCGCGCTCCAGCCAGACGCTGCCCACATCCAGGGCAGTATAGAAGCCGTCCTTCTCACTCTTCTTGACAACTCTGTCGCGGCTTCTGGCGGTGGGGTCGGTGAGCTGAAGCTGAACGGAAACCCTGGTGGCAATGTCGGCATCGTTCACCTTTTTGGTCTCCAGAATCTGCATCATTACGATATGGCTATCTGCCATGGAGCCGTAATACACCAGATTGTCCTTGCGCATCAACGGACGACCCTTGTACATCAGAACCTTTTTTTCATCAGCCATGATAGGAACCTCCTGAAAATGTAGTGGAATTGTAACATATTGTAACCGACATGTCAACCCTTAATTACTCGGAAATCGGCAAAAAGGAAATAATTTACAATTATGATGCAAGGTTTATGGGGTAAAGACGGAGGAAGTATGAAGTTTTCAAGTTACATAACAAGTTACATAACAAGAGGCTTTTGCCGTGGCAAAAGCCTCTTGGCGGGGAGTAATGGGATGGCGGCTGTTACTCTTTGAAGAGGTATTCCCGCACCAGCGCCTGCATCAGCTCGTCCCGGTCGATCTTGCAGATCATGCTCCGGGCGCTGCCGTAGTTGGTGATGTAGGTGGGATCCTCGGTGAGCAGGTAGCCGACGATCTGATTGATGGGGTTGTAGCCTTTCTCATTCAGGGCATCGAACACACTTCGGAGTATATGACGCATGGTCTCCTTGTCATCGGGAACCTTAAAGGTCTGGGTTTCCATTCCCGTCATGGTCTCAGCCTCCTTTTGTTGATATTTTAGCCTATTATACCCTAAACCGGCAATTCTGTAAAGAGCTGGCTATGAATATTTTGTGAATTCCGCTCAGCGCAGGGTGGCGTTCAGCTTTTCCTTCAGGGCGGAGAGTACATTGCTCACGACCTTTTCAGAGTCGCTGTCGGTCAGGGTGCGGTCATCGGCGCGTAGCTCCAGGGAGAAGGCCATGCTCTTCTTGCCCTCGGGCACGCCCACGCCCCGATAGATATCAAACAGCTGAATCTTGCGCAGCAGCTTCCCGGCAGAGGCGGAGATCACGTCCTCCACCTGGGCCACGGTCAGCGCCTCGTCGCAGATCAGGGCCAGGTCGCGGCTGACGGTGGGATACTTGGGCAGCGGGGCAAAGGTCGGCTCCGGCAGACGCAGGCCAAGCATCTTGGTGAAGCTCAGCTCGGCACAGTAGACCTCGGAGTCAATGCCGTAGCTCTTGGCCACCAGCGGATGCACCTGGCCCATCACGCCGATCTCAACGCCGTCGATGGAAATGCTGGCGCAGCGGCCGGGATGATAGCTGGGGTTATTCTTTTCGGCGGTGTAGCTGACCTTCTTCATCCGCAGGCCGGCAAATACCGCCTCCAGCTCGCCCTTGAGCTTGAAGAAGGTCTCCTTCTCGCCGTAGGAGCCGAACACCAGCATCTTCGGCTCCTCAGGCAGGGGCTGGCCCTCTACGGGCAGGTAGATTTTGGCGATCTCATAGAGCTTTGCGGCCTTGTTGTGATAAGCGTTGTTTCGGCCCAGAATTTCCAGCATGGAGGGCAGGGCGATGGTGCGCATGATGGAGGCATCCTCGCCCAGGGGGTTCTGGATGCGCAGCGCATGGCGCAGGGGAGAGTCGGCGGGGATGCGAATCTGATCGAATACGGCGGGGGAGGTGAAGGAGTAGGTGATGATCTCGCTGTAGCCCATGGCGCGGCACAGGCTGCCCGCCTTGACCTCCAGCTTCATTTCCTGGGAGTAGCCGCCGTGGGTGGCGGTGCGGAACTGGGTCACGGGGATTTCATTGTAGCCGTAGGAGCGGCCCACCTCCTCCGCAATGTCCACCATCCGCACCAGGTCGGGCCGGAAAGAGGGAACGGTGATGGTGTCGTCCTCCACCGGGATCTCCAGCCGGTTCAGGTACATCACCATATCCTCTTTGGGAATGCTGGTGCCCAGCAGATGATTGATCTTCTCCGGCTCCAGGGGCAGCTTCCGGGTCTCGGGCACGTAGTTGATGATATCGATGGTGCCGTCCAGCACGTCGCCGCATTCCAGCAGCTCCACCAGCTCGCAGGCCCGCTGCACGGCGGGGATGGTCATCATGGGGTCGAGGTTTTTCTCGAACTTGCCGGAGGCCTCGGTGCGCATGCCCAGGGCCAGGGCGGTCTGGCGGATGGAGGTGCCGTTGAAGTTGGCGGATTCAAAGACCACCATGGTGGTGTCGTCCTTGATCTCGGAGTTCTCGCCGCCCATGATACCGGCCAGACCGATGGGCTTATTTTCGTCGGCGATCACCAGCATCCCGGCTTTCAGCCCCCGCACAGTGCCGTCCAGGGTGGTCAGGGTCTCGCCGTCCTTTGCCTCCCGGACAACGATCTTGCCGGAGGACACATAGCGATAGTCAAAGGCGTGCATGGGCTGGCCGTATTCCAGCATCACGTAGTTGGTGATGTCCACAATGTTGTTGATGGGCCGCACGCCGTTGGCGCGGAGCCGCTGCCGCAGCCACTTGGGGGAGGGGCCGATCTTCACATTGGCCACCATCCGGGAGGAATAGCGGTTGCACAGCGCCGTGGCGGGCACCTCCACATCCAGGTGCTCGAAGATGGAACCGGCGTCGCTGCCCTTGACCACCGGCTCGTGGTGCTTCATGGGCTTGCCGAAGGCGGCGGCAGCCTCCCGGGCCAGGCCGATGATGGAGTAGCAGTCCGGGCGGTTGTTGGTGATCTCGAAATCCACCACGGTGTCGTCATTGCCAATGATGGGATTGATATCGTCGCCGGGCTTTCCGGCGTCAGGCTCCAGAATCCAGATGCCGTCGGCGAACACGCCGGGCAGGTCGTTCTGGGTCAGCCCCAGCTCGGCAAAGGAGCACAGCATGCCGTTGGATACCTCGCCTCTGAGCTTGCCCTTGGTGATGTGCACACCGCCGGGCAGCCAGGAGTTGTGCAGCGCGGCGGGCACCAGGTCACCCTCGTGGACGTTCTGCGCACCGGTGACGATCTGCACCGGCTCTTCCTGCCCTACATCCACCTGGCAGATGAACATGTGGTCAGAGTTGGGGTGGCGCACCATGGAGAGCACCTTGCCCACCACCACGTTCTTGATATCCGCGTCCATCCGCTCCCAGGTTTCCACCTTCTGGCCGAAAACCGTCAGGGTCTCCACAAATTCCTTGTCGGATACATTGCTCAAATCCACGAAATCTTCATTGATCCATTTTCTGTTCAGCTTCATTTGGAAACCCTCCTTAGAACTGGTTCAGGAACCGCACGTCGTTGTCGAAGATCAGGCGCAGGTCGTTGATCTTCAGCTGGCCCATGGCCATCCGCTCCAGGCCCATGCCGAAGGCAAAGCCGGTGTACTTCTCCGGGTCGATGCCGCAGTTTTCCAGCACCTTGGGATGCACCATGCCCGCGCCCAGCACCTCAATCCAGCCTTCGCCATGGCAGGTGGAGCACACCTGGCCGTCCAGCTCGCCGGTTCCGTGGCACTTGTGGCAGGCCATGTCCATCTCACAGCTGGGCTCGGTGAAGGGAAAGTGGTGGGGACGGAACCGGGTGGCGGCGCTCTCGCCGTACACCTTTTGCAGAATGCCGATCAGCGCGCCCTTCAGGTCGCCCATGGTGATGTCCTCGGCCACCACCAGACCCTCGATCTGGTGGAACATGGGCGAGTGGGTGGCATCGGCCTCGTCCTTGCGGAATACCCGGCCGGGCGCCAGCATGCAGATGGGGGGCTTGTGGGTCTCCATGTAGCGGATCTGCATGGGGCTGGTCTGGGTGCGCAGCAGCACGCTGTCGTCGTCGGTGAAGTAGAAGGTGTCGCTGCGGTCCCGGGAGGGGTGACCCTCTTCAATATTCAGCCGGGTGAAGTTGTAGTCCGCCAGCTCCACCTCGGGAGCCTCGTAAACCTCGTAGCCCATGCCCACAAAGGCGTCCTTGATCTGCTGGAGCACCTGGTTCATGGGGTGCTGATGGCCGATCTCGATCTCGTCGCCGGGGATGGTCACGTCCAGCGCCTCGGCGGCCAGCTTGGCCTCCAGGGCGGCGGCGTGGACGGCAGCCTTGCGCTCCTCCAGCCGCGCCTCAATGGCGGCGCGGACGCTGTTGGCCAGCTGACCCATCACGGGCCGCTCCTCGGCGGAGAGCTTGCCCATCTGCTTGAGCACGGCGGTCAGCTCGCCCTTCTTGCCCAGCAGCCTGACCCGCTGCTCCTCCAGCTCCGCCGGAGTGGCGGCCTTGTCCAGGGCCTCGATGGCCCGCTGGCGAATGGATTCCAGTTGTTGTTTCATTTCTTCTCCTCCTAAAAGGTTTGCATACTTTCCTGATGGCAAAATGGGAATAAAAAAGCCCCTCGCCCCACAAAACCGGGACGAAAGGCAATCCTTCCGCGGTACCACCCGCAATTCGCCGCATCTGCAGCGCAGCTTTCAGGCGCATCCACGCCCATGATGGATAACGGCATCACCCGTCCGGCCCTACTAAACATTTCAGGCGGCAGCTCCTGGGAGAAAGCCCAGCATTGCACGCAAGCGGATTCCACCCTCCCGCTCTCTCTGACAGCGCAAACCAATACAAGGCAGCCCAATCGCAGCATTTTCATATCCCCGCCATCTTAACACATCCTCCCCAAAGATGCAACCCCCTTTTCCCATTTTTTCTTCCCCCCACCCCCTGACAGTTGGTGTAGCAGCAAATTGAATAGAAGCAGGAAAAACAACTGCCCCCCGTAGGGGTCGGCAACCTGCCGACCCTTAACCTGACGGTTTAGGAAGCAGTAAAGAACAACGTATAACCTAAAGGGCACATCCCCAAGCTTCCCTGAGGGGTGTTGCAGAGCGCAGCGAATCTTTAATAACAATCATTGCCGGCGGCAATGATACCATAATTGAATAGCTGTTGCCGCAGCGACTGAAGAGGGCACTCAGCGTATGGTTTCGAGAGAGGCCCAACTAAAAAGGTAGAGTGTTAAACATTCTGAGTCCGTAGGGGTGGTGCTCCGCGCAGCGAATCAAAATATCAATGATTGCCAGTGGCAATCATACAATTGATTCATCGGATACCAGCCGCCCGAAAGGTAATGGAACTGAGCTGTATAGACGAACCGCTCAATCCCGGTACCCGGCGGGGCGACAAATTGCCGCCCCCTACGAACTCAGAAACTTTTGGCTATTTTCATTCAATTGACAGCTCAGTTCCGCGACGCTGCGGGCGGCTGGTATCCGCCCCTACGGATTGGCGTGTACCGTTCAACCGGCAGCGCAGGCTTATCAGAATAACCACCAAATTGGAAACGTTTTATGGATATAAACCTTGGATAAACAGAAAACGACTGGCAGAATGTACAAAATTTCGCCACATTTTTGTGCACTATTAAAGCCCAACCTGCTTGATTTTTATGGAAAAAGCTTGTAAAATGACAGCGAATGAGAGATAACAATATTACATAAGTAGACTGTGACAATTCCATACCGACGGGGCATTCGGCTCTTTGGCCTTTTTCGCGGCCTGCCATTTGCCCCTTGGGCAAACCCTCCGCGAGGGGGGGACGCAAAACTTTAGGGGGTCACCGACCTAGCCAGCTGCCGATGCATACCGCTTGTATGCATGGGCATTTTTTATCCTTTACATAAACCCGCTGCCTTGCAGCCGGGCGGGAGATATGCCATGACGGACAGGGAAGTTAAAAAACTGAATCGCACCGACCTGCTCAAGCTTCTTATCGAGCAGACCGAGGAAAACGAGCGCCTTACCGCGCGCCTGTCCAAGCTGGAGCAGGAGCTTGCCGACCGAACGATCACGCTGGAAAATTCCGGCTCCATCGCCGAGGCGGCCCTCAGCCTCAGCGGCGTGTTCACCCAGGCACAGGACGCCGCCAACCGCTACCTGGAGAGCATCCAGGCCAAGCAGACCCAGGCGGACGAGCTGCTGGCCCAGGCCCAGAAGCAGCGCGAAGAGACTGCCGCCGCCTGCGCCCAGCAGGAGGAGCAGACCCGCCAGAAGTGCCGCCGCATGGAGGATAAGACCCGCCAGCTCTGCGCCAAGTTGCTGGAGGAGACCAAAGCGCCAGCCGCCCAGCCCTCCGCCGGGCCTGCCCCGGCCATGCCTGCGGGCTTTGCCTCCCGCTTTCGGGGAAGGGGCGGTATGGTATGAAAAAGCAGCTCGAGAATCCCGGCGTCCAGCGCCTGCAGCGGGAGCTGGATCGGGTTCAGTATAACAAGCGCTATCGCGGCGTGATCCGCAGCACCATCTATGTGCTGCTCACCGTGGCGGCGGTGGCCGTCCTGGTGGCGACGCTGCTGCTGCCCGTGCTCCGCATTTACGGCACCTCCATGACCCCGTCGCTGAAAGAGGGCGACATCGTCGTCTCCGTCAAGGGCATGGATTTCAGCCGGGGCGACGTGGTCAGCTTCTATTATAATAACAAGATTCTCGTCAAGCGCGTGGTCGCTTTCGAGGGCGAGTGGGTCAATATCGACGAGGACGGTAACGTTTACGTCAACGGTACCCTCCTGGACGAGCCCTATGTGGACGAAAAGGCCTTCGGTGAATGTGATATTCAGCTGCCCTACCAGGTGCCGGAGGGGCGTATCTTCGTCATCGGCGATCACCGGGCTACCTCGGTGGATAGCCGCAGCACCACCGTCGGCTGCGTGTTTGAAGAGCAGATCGTCGGAAAAATCGTTTACCGCGTCTGGCCGTTTGCAGACTTCGGCCCCGTGAAATAAAACTGTTACCTTTGTGGAAAGGGAGGATTGCGATGCGTAATCTTCGCAGTGCGAATGAGTTTGCCGCACAGAGAAAAAAGCGAAATATCTGGCGCAATGTGGTCACCTGCATTGCCGCCTTTGTGGTGTTCTGCACCACCTATGCGCTGATTTTGCCCGCTATCACCATGGAAAAGGAGGATTTGAGCTGCGGCCTTGAGGAGCATGCCCATTCCTCCGCCTGCTATCAGCTGACCTGCGGCAAGCAGGAGGTCTACTCCCATACCCACACCAGGGATAATTGCTATAATTCCGACGGCGCGCTGATCTGCACCCTGCGGGAGCAGACCGCCCACCATCATACCCAGGATTGCTATTCCAAGCCCCAGCCTGCCTGCGGTCAGGTGGAGCATGCCGCCCATACCCATGGGGACGATTGCTATACCGAGGGCGAGCTGACCTGCATCCTGGCCGAGACGCCGGGCCACGCCCACAGCGACGCCTGCTACCCCGCGGACTTCACCGCCCAGCTGGTGTGCGGCAAGCAGGACTTGCCGGAGCACCGCCATTCCGACGCCTGCTACATCCGCGTCTGTGGCAAAGAGGAACACGCCCATTCCGACGCCTGCGCGGACAGCCACCAGGCGTTCATTGAGAATCTGGATCAGCTCACCCCCACGGCGGACGACCAGCCCACCGCATCCGAGGCGGTGACCCAGTCCGAGGCGACCGGCGCGGAAGCATCGGAAGCCCCCACCGAAACCGAAGCAGCCACCCACCCCGAGACGCAGACAGAAGCCCCCACTGAGACGGAGGCGACTGACCAGGAAGAAACCGAGGCTCCCACCCAGGAGGAAACGGAGGCCCCCACCCAGGAAGCCGACCCCACGGAAGAGGAACCCACGGAAGAGGAACCCACGGATGGGCCGATGCTCCTTGTTGCGGCGATACAGGTAGCAAGCGAGGGGCCGGAGCGGATGGCCGAGGTCGCCACAGTCACGATTACAAGCAAAACTAAGGATGAAAATGGCAACTGGGTGGACGGCGCGTCGTACGACAAGAACAGCAACAGCTTTGATATGAATCTGAGCATTGCGTTCACATTCAATGTTGAGAACGATGATGCCGGATATGGACATATCTACACTGTTGATGCGGATGGAAACAAAAAACACCACGGCAATGAATACCTGCTGAACCTCAAGGATGTTCCGCTGAGCGAGGCGTTCCCGACAAAGTGGGAGGATGCTTTTGATAGCCGGAATAACATGAAATCTTTCCAATACCGCTTCGAGAAGAATGAAAATGGCGAGGTGGAGCTTCACGTCATTTTCTATGAAGATTACCTTAAAATCGCGGACGGACAGATCACCTG
Source organism: uncultured Oscillospiraceae bacterium (assembly GCA_934565795.1). GTDB lineage: Bacteria > Bacillota > Clostridia > Oscillospirales > Oscillospiraceae > Faecousia. The sequence continues at coordinate 176,347 of CAKTIM010000001.1, read as the reverse complement.
CTACGTCGACAAAGAGGGCAGACTGAGCGCGGACAAGGCGGACAGCAACGGAGATATCCATTATCCCGTGGATGGTGACGTAAGTCTGGACGTTTCAGGTGATAATATCAGGTACGAGGAAAACGAATCGCTGGCCGGTGATTTGACGGTCGAAAAGACAGGCTCCTATACTTATGATTCCACCAGCAAGCGCCTGACCTACACGGTCACGGTCAGAACCACCAATGGTACGCCCGGCCCGGTCAGCATCAAGGACGTCCTGACCAAGAACGGCGTGGACATTTCAAAGCTTGAGGGCGTGACTGTTCAGGATAGGAACGGATCGCTTACGCAGGGAGAGGGCGGCTTTACCTATACCCGGACGCCGGGCACGGATACGGAGACCCTTGAGGTAGAGCTTCCGCAGCTGGAAAAGGGAAATACCTATACAATTACCTACGTGTACACGCTGGAGAATGCACCGGCGTCCATGACCACCGTGCAGAACAAGGCTGTGGGTACCTCCGAAAAGGATGGGAAGGACATCCGGCACGAAGCCGAATCGAGCGTATATGTTCCGCAGGAGACGCCCACCCAGCCCTCCGATTCCTCCGAAACCACCGAGCCGGTTACCGAGCCTCCCAAGGTGCCAGACCTTGAAAAAACCAATCTCTATTGGGATGAAAATCGTAGCCAGAACAGGACGGTCATTCCCTGGAAGATCACCGTAAACGGCAACTATGGAAACATTGCCGGAATGAAGCTCATAGACGAAATGCTGAAAAATCGTCTTGACGAGCCGAAGATGACGGTGCTTTTGAACTGGCATCCCTACTTGACGGAGGATCAGTTCGCGGCTCATTTCACCATCGAGGGCGACACGATTACCTTTAACGCAGTGGACAAGGATGGTAATCCCCGCGAGGATGGAAAGAACGAAAACAGATACGAGATCATTTTCTACACCTCGGCAGAGACGCTGGGCAAATGGGGTAGCGACCCCGTTTCCAATACGGCTTACCTGGGTGAGAGAGAGGTCACCAGCACCGTCTACGATGACGGCGGCAAGGTGGAGAAAACCACCGGCGCCATCACGGTTGGCGCGGACGGGAAGTATCACATCAACTGGATTGCGACGGTTACCCTGGCCAAGGACGGCTTTGTGCTGGAGGAATACCTGAACGACGATACCCAGCCCGCCGGGGAGAACAATTCCAGGCATTATTATGACCAATCCAGCGTCCACCTGTTCTTCGATGGGCAGGAGCTGAACAGCTCCGCTTTCGAGGTTACGTTCTTTGACCAAAAGGGCGGCAACCAGGTCGCGGCGGGCCAGGATTCCACCTACATGCAAATCAGGCTGACGACCGATCCTTCTGGCGGTGACACCAGCGTGGCCGGCAAGCAGCTTGTCCTGCAATACACCACCTACGCCCGCCGGAATGAAATGGTTGGAACCGGCAACTGGCAGAACAAGGTGGATTACCGCAATAAGACGGCCGTCTCCTACGCCAATATTACCCCGCCCACCCTTACCAAGCTGGATGGCAAGGGCAACTCCGGCACGACCTCCGTGGAGAATTACAACGGTGAGCTGGACTGGAAGGTCAATGTGACCCTCGGCTCAGTGGCCAATGTGACCTATGTGAAGATCGTCGATAGGCTGCCGGAGGATGTCAGTGTGATCAAGCTCTCCATGCAGGCACAGACGCCCAGCTATGGTGTGACCATGGCGGAGCTGACGGTGGATGCCAACGGAAATATCACCGGCGGCGACGGCTACTATAACTATTCCGGCACCTGCATAAAGGAAGAGGGGAACAGCTTCTATACCGTTCGCGTGAAAGCGACCCGCCAGAACGAAGCAAATGTGATGGAGCCAAGCACCACATTCGTTATGTCGCTGAGCTGTAAGGTGGATGATGCTTTCATTAAGGCAAGCGGAACCGAAGGCACCTTTGTCAACCATGCCGAGGGTGAAACCAACGAGGGAAGCATCAGCGGTAGCGAGCAGACCCAGGAATGGACGAAGCTGGAAGAGAACCCCCGCGATGGCGCCATGTCAAAGACCCGCGCAGCCAAGGATAACACCGACCGCGTGCTGAGCTATACGGTGAATATCAACCCCAAGGGTGTTGATATTCAGCCTGGAAGCAGCAAGGTTTATGTGACGGATGAATTCACCTATGATCCGCAGCGTGGTACATATGATTTGGTGTATGACCTGGTTGGCGGAAGTGTAAAGCTTTATAGGGCGAAGCTGGAGGATGGAGTCCTGGTAAAGGATGGCGAGCTGGACAGCAGCGAATGGCGCTGGACAACGGATGAGGATAATCCTGGCAAGGACTTCCCCAACTCCCTTGTTACCAAGTACATCCGTCTGGAGGCACCTGACTCAACACCGCTGATTCTGGAATACCAGTACCGCCTGACCAGCTTTAAGTCTACGGTTAAAGAGGTATGGAGCGTAAGTGTCAAAAACCGTGCCTACTTCACTGCGTACCCAGACGAGGTCGTGGATGATGGTAATACCAACGTCAGCTTCACGGAGTTGAAAAACAACGCTGGCTCCTATACCGGCCAAAGCCTTGTGATTACCAAGACAAAGGAGGGCAACTCCCAGGTGCTCATTTCGGGCGCTGAATTCCAGGTATACAGGGCGGTGAAGGCCGATGACGGCACCTGGAGCTGGGAAGGCCCCATTGCATTGGGCACGGATACGTCGCCAAAGGTGTATACCACGAATAGAGCCGGTGTGCTGGTTGCCAGCTACGAGGATGGCTTTGAAACCAATGTGCTTTATAAGCTGGTGGAGACAAAGCCCGCAGATGGTTATATCTTCCCTGACCCCAATAATCCGCCCTCCATTAAGTTCTATTTCTCTGACGAGGATGATACCGAGCATACGCTCCCGGAGGATACCTCGTTCATTATGCAGGGCGCGAAGGATTTGGCCACCGACAGCGATTTTGAGGGCATCACCAACGTTGCCGATTCCGCCGAATTCAGTGTGGAAAAGATTTGGCGCGACCACAATGGCAACAATGTTACAGACAGCCAGAGTAAGTACACCTCCGTGTCCTTTAACCTGATGCAGATTGCCACAGAGGTTCGCCAGGATGCGTCGGTGTCCGACCCGCTGCTCAGCACCTCTAAAGTTGTGATTGGCTATGGAAGATATGGTATCACCACGACCAAGTCCTTCACCGTGCCCAAGGGAGCGGTGGTGACCATCAAGGTGCAGAACTGCACGGCTAATTCGGATGCAAGACTCTGGATTCCAATTGGGTCTAACGGTTTCAATGTAAACTATTACAAGGTTAGCCCCGAAAGCGTGGATGGGACGACCCGGACATACTCGATTACCGTTAAGCATGACATTGCCTTCGGCATAGCCACCAATAACAATGACGCCGACCCCATTGTCACCTATTCCCACACAGCCCAGTCCACCGGCAATACCGGCACCGACGAGACGACGCCTCTGGTGACGGAGCCGGAATGCGTAGGGCGGATCACGCTGGATAAGAGTAATAACTGGAGATGGCTGAGCAGTGAGCACACGGAGGACGTGCCCATCCAGGGCACAATAGACGGTCGAACCGTCTGGTTCAGTTACTATGTGGTAGAGGATTCGGGCGAGTACACCACCTCCTATACCAATGTGGAAAACGGTGTGGCAGTCGGCATTACCTCCGGCAACATCACCGTTACCAACACCCTCCCGCCGCCGCCTGAACCGACTGCCATAGAGATTCAAAAGCAATGGAGCGGCCTGGGCGAGCTGGAGAACACGGAGGTTAACTTCCGGCTTATCCGTAAGCAGTGGGATCACGCGCCCACGGCGGACGAGCTCCAGACCCATGAGGAATTGGCTTACGATGCCGATTTGTCAGAGTATCCAGAGCTTTTGGAGATCGGCAGATACATCCTGACCAAGGATGATGGCTGGAAATGGAGCAGCGAGAACGTCGTGACCTTGGATTCCTACTACAACGGAAAGTGGTATACCTACTTTATCATTGAGGAACCGGGCAATTACTCCGTCACCTATTCCAAGGAAATTTCCAGCGGCACCCTCACCGTCGTCAACACCACCGAGCGCAAACCGACCTCTATTGAGGTGGACAAGCAGTGGTTTGATTACTTCGGAAAGGACGTGACCCAGGATCGTCAGGGCAAGATTTCCTTTGAGCTGCACCGCGTGACCAAGGTGGGAGAAGAAAAGGTTGAGAATTCCGATGTGGTGATCGGCCCCTATGATGTGTCACAGACCAGCAACCCGGCCTGGAAATGGAGCAGCGAGAAGGAAAAAGACCTGATTCTCTATTCCGAGGAAATGATAGCCCTGACGGAGGGCGCGGAAAAGGTCAAGGTGACCTACACCTATTATGTTGTGGAGCTTGTGGATGAAAACGCCACCGAGAAATTCACCGTCGAATACAAGTATGGCGACGGGGAGTTCGTCGAGAGCGACACCACCGGCATTTCCTCTGGCTCCATCATCATAAAGAATACCCTGGAATCCCCCAAGTATGAGCTGCCCAAAACTGGCGGCACAGGCACCCTGGCTTACACCCTGGCAGGCCTGCTCCTGACCCTGACCTCCGCCCTGGCCCTCACCCAAAAACGCCGAAAGGGGGTCAGCTAGCTCCCCCAAAACCTCCCCCTTTCAGGGGAGCCTGGGAAAAACCTCCCCTGCAAGGGGAGGAGGGCCGCGCGCAAGCGTGGCGGAGGGGTTCCGCAGTACGCAGAAACCATTTAGTCGGAACCAGGGCAAATCCGTACAATCCCATACGAGCATTCTACGAATTCGCCCAAGCCCCCAAGAGCCACAGGCACCCCCGCAACCCCTCTGCGACTCGCTAAGAGCCGCCTGGCGGCAGTTGCTCGCTTGCATAGCGCCTGCGGGCGCTTAAGTCAGGCCTACGGCCCCCCGGCTCCCCTTTCAGGGGAGCCGGGGGGGGCAGCACCCCGTAACACTGTAAGAAAACCACCATCCATACACACACCAAAAACGAAAGGAAATGACACACATGAAAGCAACCAAAAAACTGCTGGCATTCCTGCTGGCCGCCACAATGCTCCTAGCCCTCCTGCCCAGCGCATTTGCAACCGAGCCAACCGGCTACACACTGACCATTAACAACTCGACAAAAGGACATACCTACGAAGCTTACCAGATTTTTACAGGTGACCTCACAAAGAAAGACGGTGGTAGCCTGGTTTTGTCTAACATTGTTTGGGGCAGCGGAATCAACGCGGCTGGCCAGACTGCGCTGGGAAATGCCGCTGAAGTGGCGGCAACCTTGACTGGCGAGGCAGCTGCGAAAGATTTTGCGAAAAGGATTGCACAGCATTTGACCTCTCCTGCTACGAGCACGGAAGGAGATGGAAAGTATACCATCTCTGGATTGCAGCCTGGCTACTATCTGGTTAAGGATCAGGACAATACACTTAATGAAGAGCATGACTTCTATACTGCGTACATTATGGAAGTCGTTGGCAATGTAACTGCTACTCCCAAGGGAGATAAGCCGACCCTCGATAAGCAGATTAAGCACAATGAAACCGAGAATTGGGGCGTTGTTGGCGATAACCAGATTGGTGACACCGTGGAATTCCGTACTATTACATCAGTTCCCAATGTTGAGCCTTACTACACTAAGTATAGCTATGTGATTAGCGATACGATGTCCGCCGGACTGACCTCAAATGTCGAGACAGCTGGTGACGTGACCATCAAGGTTAATGACTCTGCTGTTTTGGAGAGCAAGTATTACACTGTTGTAGCCAATGGAAATACTTTCTCTGTGACGATTGATATTCTTACAGCCATTGCTGATGGGAAGATGGCTGTAAATGACAAGCTGTATACTTACTACACTGGTGTCCTGAATAGTGATGCCAAGGTTTATGACGAAGGAAAGCAGGAAAACGTAGCTTACCTGGAATTTAGCAACAATCCCAACGATACTGAGGACAAGGGTAAGACCCCGGAAAAGAAGGTATATGAATGGACGTTCAAGATGGGCGTCAACAAGGTCAATAAGGAAGGTGACTCCCTGACCGGCGCAAAGTTTGTGCTTTCTAAGGACGGCTCCCTCAAGGTAGATGAGATGGGTTGCGATGATGAGGGCGTTCCTACCACTACTACTGGCCTCATCCCTGTCGTGAAAGTATCTGATGGTGTATACCGCGTGGCTACCGATAAAGATACCGGCACTACTTTCGTAATGGAAGCTGGCAGCATCGTGATTAAGGGCCTAGACGACGAAGTTGACTACTATCTGTACGAAACCAAGGCCCCGGAAGGCTATAATCAGCTGAAAGACCCTGTTCGCTTTAGGATTACAGCCAACTATGTTGAGGATGGTTCGGCTCTTGCTGAGGGCTATCCTACCGTGACGGTTGGAACCAATACTTCTAACGCGCTGTCTACTGATGTGATCAACCAGGCCGGTAACACCCTGCCCTCCACTGGCGGCATGGGCACCACCATCTTCTATGTCCTTGGCTCCATCCTGGCCATCGGCGCTGCCATCCTGCTGATCTCCAAGAAGCGCATGAACGGCGCACAGTAATTTTCCCCTCATATTTTCGTCTATCGTGTCATTTCCCATCGTCCCTGCCAGCTCCCCTTTCAGGGGAGCCAGGGGGGACGGTGGGGGACACATTGGTAAGGAGCGCCCCAAATGAATTGGCTGCGAAAGAATTTAACCACAATTTTCCTCATAGCAGCGCTTCTTGTGGGGCTTTGCTTACTGGTGTATCCCACGTTCAGCGACTGGTGGAATTCCCTGCACCAGTCCCGCGCCATTGCGGTATACACGGAAAACGTCGCCCAGATCGATAATTCCCACTACGAAAAAATGCTTTCCGAGGCCCACGCCTACAATGCGGAGCTTGCCCTCTTGCCCCACCGCCAGTGGAAGCTGACCGACGAGGAGCTGGAGCGCTATTCCGGCGTCATGGATGTCACCGGCAGCGGCATCATGTGTTACATCGAAATACCCAAGATCAAGTGCAGCCTGCCCATCTACCACGGGGTGGAGGACACCGTCCTGCAAATCGCCGTGGGCCATATCCCCGGCTCGTCCCTGCCCATCGGCGGCGAGAGCACCCATGCCGTCCTCTCCGGCCACCGGGGCCTGCCCTCCGCCCGGCTGTTCACCGACCTGGATAAGCTGGTGGTGGGCGATACCTTCCTCATTAACGTGCTGGACGAGACGCTGACCTACGAGGTGGATCAGATCCTGATCGTGGAACCCTACGACCTGGCCTCCCTGGAGATCACCCCTGGGCAGGACTTGGTCACCCTAGTCACCTGCACCCCTTACGGCGTGAATACCCAGCGGCTGCTGGTGCGGGGCCACCGCATCGAAACCGCCGCCGAGGCTCACACCGTCCGCGTATCCGCCGACGCCGTCCAGATCGACCCGACCCTGGTGGCCCCGGTGGTAGCGGCCCCCATGCTGCTGATCCTGTTTATCATTGTGCTGATTCCCTCCGGCAAAAAGAAGCCGAGATCCAAATAGAAGGATGTGTCCGATTTGAAAAAGAAGCTGCTTCCCCGCCTGCTGGCTCTGGCGCTGCTGGCGGCCACGGTGCTGTCCCTCGCCACGGCGGCTTCCGCCGCAGACCAGACGGGTACCCTGTCCGTCTCCTATCCGCTGAATGGGACGGTGTACCATATCTATCAGGTGGGCAGGCTGAAAAACGGCGGTATCGTCATGGATGACGACTTCTCCGGCGTGGACACCTCCGATATGGCCGCTGCCGCAGGCGTGATGGCGGAGATGATCCAGAGCACCGGCATCCGCAAGCCCCTTGCCGATGCCACGGTCACCGGCGGCAAGGCCACCTTCACGGGGCTGCCCATGGCGGTCTACCTGGTCACCGGCGAGCCGGGGGTGCAGGGCGGTATCAACTATTGGGCCACGCCCTTCCTGGTCTCCGTCCCCCAGACCGACGACCAGCAGCGCTTCGTGTGGGATGTGGAGGTCGTCGGCAAAAAGGAAATGGATATGGATATCTCCGTGATCAAGCGCTGGGTGGGCGACACCGTCGCAACCCGCCCCGCCAGCATCACCGTCCACCTGGTGCTGGACGGCAAGGATTACGGCGACCCCGTCAAGCTGAACTACGCCAACGGCTGGTCGTACACCTGGGAGAATCTCCCCCCGAAGAACTGGTACGTCCGCGAGGATGCCTACCCCCGCTATTCCACCACCATCACAAAGAACGGAAATACCTTCACCATCACCAATACCTATAAGCGCATCCCCCAAACCGGCCAGCTCTGGTGGCCCGTCACCGCTCTGACGATGGCCGGTCTGGCCCTGCTGTGCATGGGAGTCGCCCGCAGAAGAAAGAGTGACGAAAATGCATAAAAAAGGCTCTGTGCTGATCGCAATGGGACTGCTGCTGCTGGCAGCAGCCCTTTTGCTTACCGCCTACAATATCTGGGACGGCCGCCGGGCCGACCAGGCGGCCCAGTCCGCTCTCCAGTCCCTCCGCGCCCAGGTGCCCGGCCTGGCCCCCACCACCACCCTGACGGACATCACCCAGCCCGCCCCCCAGCCGGAGGAAGCCCAGGCAGCCGCCGAAACGACGGAGCCGACAGAGCCAACAGAGCCAACAGAGCCGACGCTCCCCGGCCAGCGGGAGATGCCCACCGTGGAGGTGAACGGCTACCGCTACATCGGCGAGCTGGACGTGCCCAGCCTGGAGCTTTCCCTGCCGGTGATGGAGGAATGGGACTATGACCGGCTGAAAATCGCCCCCTGCCGCTTTTCCGGCAATGTGTACGAAGATAACCTGGTCATCTGCGCCCACAATTACCCCACCCATTTCTCCCCCCTGAAATATGCCCCCATCGGCACCCAGATCAAATTCACCGACGCCGAGGGCACGGAGTTCTACTATACCATCACCTCTATTGATACCATCGGCCCCAACGACGTAGAGGGCATGCTCTCCGGCGACTGGGATCTGACCCTCTTCACCTGCAACACCAGCGGCCAAACCCGCTGCACCATCCGCTGCGAACGAATATAGCCCCCCTCCACAGCCCCTCCCCCCCAGGAGGGGCTGCCTGCACCCCCCCACGTAGGGGTCGGCAACCTGCCGACCCTAAACCTAACGGTTTCGGAAGCAGTAAAGATGAACGTATAACCTGACGTATACATCCCCTAAGCTTCCCTGAGGGGTGTTGCAGAGCGCAGCGAATCTTAAATTACAATCATTGCCGGTGGCAATGATACCATAATCAAATAGCTGTCGCCGCAGCGACTGAAGAGGGCACTCAGGTAATGGTTTCGAGAGAGATTTGGTTAAAAGGTAAAATCTTAAACACTCTGAGTCCATAGGGGCGGATACCAGCCGCCCGAAAGCCAACGAACCTGAGCTGTATAGACGAACCGCTCAATCCCGGTACCCGGCGGGGCGACAAATTGCCGCCCCCTACGAACTCAGAAACTTTTGGCTATTTTCATTCAACTGACAGCTCAATTCCGCGACGCTGCGGGCGGCTAATATCCGCCCCTACGAAATGTGTGTGTACCATTCACCGTGCCCTTTTAAAAAGTCCTACTATTGCCGCCCCCTACGGGGACCAAAAACTTCTTGTTTACAGAAGTGCGGTATGTGTGGTATGATATCACCTAAGGATAAGAAACAGAGGGAACGCACAATGAATTTTATTGTTTTGGATATGGAGTGGAATCAGCCCTGGCCGGGGTCGCCGTCGTCGAAGAAGGTGCTGCCGGTGGCCATTCGTGGGGAGATCATCCAGATCGGAGCCGTGCGCCTGAATCCAGACGGGGCGGAGATGGATGAATTCCAGATCATGATTACCCCCAAGGTCTACCGGCATCTGAACCGGCGGGTGAGTAAGCTCACCGGCATCAAGGAGAATCGCCTCCGGGCTGAGGGCGTGCCCTTCGTCAGCGCCATGGAGCAGTTCCGCGACTGGTGCGGGCAGGAGCCGGTGTTCCTCACCTGGGGCTTTGACGATATCGGCATCCTGCGGGAAAATTTGCAGCTGTACGGCCTGGATACCGCCTGGATCGAGCGGTGGTACAATGCCCAGATGATCTTCAACGCCCAGACTGACGGCTCCAGCTCCCAAAAGGCGCTGAAAACCGCCATGGACACGTTCCAGATCGAGCCGAGCCGCCCCGCCCACGATGCCCTGGGAGACGCCTATCACACAGCGCTGATCTGCCAGAGGCTGGATATGCAGCGGGGAATCGACGAATATGACCAGGCGATGCGCAGCCATGAGAACGGCTTCCATGGCGCGGAGCTGCCCGGCTGCCTGGAGCGCAAGGTGTTCCGGGACTACACCGATAAGTGGGCGGCGCTGTCCGCCATGGCCGGGTGCGAGAACCTGTGCCCGGTGTGCGGGCGGCAGATGCTTGGCTCCCGGTGGTTCGCCCAGCCGGGGCATCGGTATATGGACTTGGCCACCTGTGCGGAGCACGGAAAATTCCTGATCCGGGTGCGCCTTTCCAACCAGCCGGACGGCACCGTTCGGGTCAGCCGCCTGACCTATGAGGCCACCTCCGAGGCGGCCCAGGTCTACGCCCGCCGGGCGCAGAAGGCCGAGCCGGAAACCGCGGCCCGTCCCCGCAGACGCCGCCGCACCCAGGGGAACCTCTGAATAAACATTGAAAATCTCACGGCGCATCACCGGCCCTATGCCGGAGCAGAAAGGAAGGCTTATTATGAAATCCAAGTGGAATTGTTTGCTTGCCGCTGTGCTGTGCGCCTGCATCCTGCTTGCCCCCGTCAGGGCACAGGCGGTGGAGATCGACCCGGATATCCAGGCCCAGTTTGATCATCTGATCTCCGTGGGCGCGGGGGATATCCTGGATCAGTTTTTGAATGGTCTGCCGGAGGACGTGCGCAACGCCCTGATCGCGGCAGAGGAGGCAAAGTATGCCGCCCCCACCGTTGACACCGGCACGGAGGCCGACCCCGCCTCCGCCAGCTGCGGCATCGGCCTGGGCTGGGAGCTGGATGGGAGCGGCACGCTCACCATTACCGGCACCGGCGAAATGTTCGATTTCCGCGAGACCCGCCCCGCCCCCTGGTATGACAGCCGGGAGTCCATCACCGCCCTGGTGCTGGAGGAGGGCGTGACCACCATCGGCAACCGCGCCTTTGCCGGCTGCGTGAATCTGAAGGAATTGACCCTGCCCCAGAAGCTCAGCACCATCGGTGACGAGGCGTTCCAGGGCTGTACCTCCCTGGAGGAGGTGCGCCTGCCCGGCAGCGTGGAGGCCATCGGCTGGGGCGCGTTCTCCGACTGTGAGGGGCTGACCTGGATACAGATGCCCGGCACAATTAAATATTTGGGCGGCTTCGCCTTTGCAAACTGCGTCAGGCTGAATACCGCCGCTGTGCCGGAGGGCGTTACCGCCATTGAGATGGGCACCTTCCAGAACTGTACGTCCCTGGTGGACGTGCAGATTCCCCAGAATGTTACCGCCATTGCCAGCCAGGCCTTTTCCGGCTGCACGCAGCTGCGCATGGTGACGCTGCCGGAGGCGGTCACCGAGCTGGGCATCCAGGCCTTCGCAGGCTGCACGGGGCTGAAAACCGCGAACCTCTCCATCAATCTGGAGACCATCGGCGCGGAGGCCTTTGCGGACTGCACCAGCCTGTCCGCCTTTGCCATTCCCGGCAGCGTCCGCACCATCGGCGACGGCGCGCTGCGCAACTGCGCCGCCCTGGAAAACCTGATGCTCCCGGAGGGACTGACGGAAATCAGCAATTACCTCTTCCAGGGCTGCACCGGGCTGCGGGCCGTCATCATCCCCGGCACGGTGGAGCGCATCGGACGCTATGCCTTCAGCGGCTGTAAGAAGCTGGACAGCATCAGCATCCCCGAAAGCGTGACCCAGATCGGCACGGAGGCCTTCTCCTACGTCGGCATGTGGGGTATCACCTTCCTGGGCGACGCGCCCCAGATCGCCGAGAATGCCTTCCGCGGCGCACAGGCCCAGGCATTCTACCCCACCTCTGCCCAGGGCTGGAACCGCAAAACCGCCGTCTCCTACGGCGGAGAGCTGACCTGGGAGGCTGTATAAAAACCAATCGGGCATGCCGCCTAAAACGCGGCATGCCCGAGAATCATTTTTGGCGCTTCAATGGGAAGAAGTTCCTTGCTGCCCCCTCTGGGGGTGGTGCTCCGTGCAGCGAATCAAGATAGCAATGATTGCCGGTGGCAATCATACCTCTGTTTCGTGCCGCAATAGCGGCAAAAGGGGTGTTGTCGGTAACTTTGAGTTGTTTCCATTCAACGAACCACACCCCCTCAGTCAGCCCTTACGGGCTGCCAGCTCCCCCACCGGGGAGCCAAGGTTAGGAGAAGAACATCCTTACCGTCCAGGAGGCGGTGAGGAAGCCGATGAAATCGGCGAAGAGGGCGGCGGGCAGGGTATAGCGGGTTTTGTGGATTCCTGCTGCGCCGAAGTAGACGCTGAGGGTATAGAAGGTGGTCTCGGTGGAGCCGAGCATTACCGCTGCCGTCCGGCCAATCTGGGAATCCACCCCATAGTGGGCCATCAGCTCCCCGCCCACGGCCAGCGCGGCGCTGCCGCTGATGGGGCGCACCAGCACCAGCATAGCGCACTCCGGCGGGATGCCGAAGCGGGAAAACACCGGCGACAGGAGCTTGCCCAGCAGCTCCGCCGCCCCGGAGGCGCGGAACATGCTCACCGCCGTCAGCAGCAGAACCAGAGAGGGGAGAATGGTCTTGATTAGCCCCAGCCCCTCCGCCGCGCCGGCGAGAAGCCAGTCGTAATAATTCTTCCGCTGCCCCAGGGCAAACACCGACAGTCCCACAAGCAGCAGCGGGATCAGATAGTCCGTCATCGGCTGACCCTCCCCAGCGCCCAGGCGGCGGCCAGCCCCAGCCCGGCGGAGCAAAGACTGGTGAGCCACACCGCAGGCAGAATGTCAAAGGGGGTGGCGCACCCCAGGCTGCTGCGCACCGCTGCCACATTGGCCGGGATCAGCTGAATGGAGGCGGTGTTTAATACGATCAGGCGGCACAGCTCGTCCGACGCCTGCCCTGGGCTGCGGGCCGCCAATCGCCTGGCGGCCTCGATCCCCGGCGGCGTGGCCGCATTGCCCAGTCCCAGAAAGTTGGCGCAGATATTGGTGCTCAAGGCCCCGGCAAGAGCACTGTCCTCCCGGGTGGAGGGGAACAGCCGGTGCATTATCGGGCGCAGCAGCCGGGAGAGCTTTTCGGTCAGCCCTAATCTTTCCATGGCCCGTCCGATCCCGGCCCAGAGGCACAGCGACCCGGCAATGGAGATTGCCAGGGTGACGCCGCTCTGCGCCCCCTGCATCACTGCCGCCGAGAGCGCCGATGCCCGGCCGTTGACCGCCGCGCAGACCACCGAGGCGCAAACCAGCGCCGCCCATACCCAACTCATTACCATAAGAAATCCCCCCGCAAGAGACTATGCGGAGGGATTTTTGTTTATTCGGTCTCACCCAGGGCGGCGGCGTACACCGCGTTTTTGGGAAGCTCCAGCTCCTGTGCCGTCTGCTTGACGGCATCCTTTCGGCTCAGTCCCTGGGCCATCAGCTCCGCCACTCTTGCGGCGGCGTCCGTGCCGGTGGGCACTTCTTTTGCTTCCTCCGGCGCGCCGGCCAGCACCAGCACGAATTCTCCCTTGGGGGGTGTGGCTGTGAAGTGCGCAATGGCCTCGCCCAGGGTGGTGCGCAGCACCTCCTCGTGGAGCTTGGTCAGTTCCCGGCAGAAGCTGATGGGCCGCTCCGTCCCAAACACCTGGGCCATGTCCTCCAAAGTGTTCATCAGCTTGTGGGGAGCCTCATAGAAGATCATGGTGCGCTTTTCCTCCCGCAGGGAATCCAGATGCTCCCGGCGGCTCTTTTTGCTCATGGACAGAAAGCCCTCAAAGCAGAACCGCCCGGTGGATTGACCGGAGATGCTCAGGGCCGTGATGGCGGCGCAGGGGCCGGGAATGGCGCACACGTTGATGCCCGCCTGGGCGCACTGCTTCACCAGATCCTCCCCCGGGTCGGAGATGGCCGGGCTGCCCGCGTCGGATACCAGGGCGCAGGTTTCCCCCGCCAGAATGCGCTCCACAATCCGGCTGCCCTTAAAGGTCTTGTTGTGCTCATAGTAGCTGACAAGGCTTTTTTTGATCTCCAGATGGTTCAGCAGCTTCAGCGTGACCCTGGTGTCCTCGGCGGCAATAAAATCCGCCGCCTCCAGCGTCTGCCGGGCGCGCAGGGAAATATCCCCCAGGTTGCCGATGGGGGTGGGGACGAGGTAAAGGGTTCCAGCCATAGTCAATCCTCCGCGATGTGATAAATTCGGCGATAGTCGCCGGTTTGGCTGCCGTCGCTGGTGTGCAGGGAGATTTCCTCCAGGGTCAGCCCCGGCCTTGCGCCCTTGCGCAGCTGGAGCAGCACCAGGGCCACCGGGCCGCCCTCCCGGTGGCGCAGCAGCCGCAGCCGCTTGGCCTCCAGCTTGTTTTCCGTGCCCAGGGCAATTGCTTCAGCCAGACGCTCCGGCCGGTGCACCAGGAACAGGTCGCCGCCGTATTTCAGCGCCCAGGCGGCGCACTGCATCAGCTGCGCCAGGGTGCAGGCATCCTCCCGCCGGGCCGAAACCAGCCGGGCGGCGTAGCCGCCGGAAAAATAGGGGGGATTGGAGACGCAGCAGTCAAAGCGCCCCGGCGCAAAAAGCCCTGGAACTCGCCGCATATCCGTGCATATACTTTCCATACGGGCATCGAGCCGGTTGTGCCGGATGTTCTCCAGCGCGGCGGCATGGGCCGCCTCATCCAGCTCCACGCCGGTGACGCGGCAGTGTTCATTTCGGGCGCACAGCAGCAGCCCCAGTGTGCCGCACCCGGAGCCAAGATCCAAAACGGCCTTTGACCCCCGGACATCCGCAAAATCCGCCAGCGCCATGGAATCCGTGGTGAGGGGAAAGCAGCCGGGGGGAATATCCAGCTGTATCCCGCCGGGAAGATGCTCCATGCCTGCCTCCGTGTTCGATACTGAATAACAAAATTAAAAATCGGCCTGCACTGCATTCAACGGCAGGGCAGGCCGACCTGAATTCGGAAGAATTAAGCTTCCTCAATCGCTTCGGCGGGGCACTGATCGGCGCAGGAGCCGCAGCTGACGCAGACATCGGGATCAATGACGTACTTGTCCTCGCCCTCGGAGATAGCTTCAACGGGGCACTGCTCAGCGCAGGAGCCGCACTTCACGCATGCATCGGTAATGTTATAAGCCATGATATGTAACCTCCTTGTGGTTGTATTTTTTTGCGCCCAAAGGAGGACGCACCTTCATTCTAGCATGGATTTTGAAAAATGCAATTCCTTTTTCAAAAATAATCGTATATTTCCAGACCCGCCTGGCGAAAATTTCCTGGAAAAGGAGGCGGGGAAATGCGCTATAATACGCAAACCAGCGATTTGATTCGCGCTTCCGGCGAAAAGGCGCGGCTTCTGGGGCACAGCTATGTGGGCACCGTCCATATTCTCCTGGCCCTGCTGGATCAGCCGGGCGAGGTGGGGCTGCTGCTGCGCAGCCTGGGGGTGGAGCCGGAGCTTGCGGGCACGATGGTACAGCTGCTCTACGGCACGGGCACGCCGGATCTGCCGCTGCCCCAGGGCCTTACCAAAAAGGCGCGGGAGCTGCTGCGGATGGCCGCCCGGGAGGCGCGGGGCAATGCCAGCCGGGAGATTCTCCCGCTCCATGTCCTGATGGCCCTTTCCAGAACGGAGAACACCGAAGCGGGCAAGCTGCTTCAGATTTTCGGTATCGGCTCAAATGTGCTGTTTACCCATACGGTAGAGTGGTTGCGGCGGGCGGCGGAGGCCCCTGCCAGGGGAAAAAAGGAGGCGGTCACAACGAAACTTTTGGAGCAGTTCAGCGAAGACCTGATTACAAAAGCGTCAGCCATGGAGCCGGTTATCGGTCGGGATCGGGAGATCGATACGGTGATCGGCATTCTGTGCCGGAAGAACAAGAATAATCCCGCCCTGGTGGGGGAACCGGGAGTGGGCAAAACCGCCATCGCCGAGGGCCTGGCGCAGCGGATGGCCGTGGGCA
Organism: uncultured Oscillospiraceae bacterium; assembly: GCA_934565795.1. GTDB lineage: Bacteria > Bacillota > Clostridia > Oscillospirales > Oscillospiraceae > Faecousia. The sequence goes on along the minus strand of CAKTIM010000001.1, from coordinate 160,249 downwards.
ATGTCCCGCCCCAGCTCAAGGACAAGAGGCTGGTCAGCCTGAATATGGCATCCTTGGTTGCGGGCACCAAATACCGGGGCGAATTCGAGGAGCGCCTGCGCGATGTGCTGGCGGAAATCCACCGCACCGGGGACGTGATCCTCTTTGTGGACGAAATGCACACCATCATCGGCGCGGGGGCGGCGGAGGGGGCCATCGATGCGGCCAATATTTTAAAGCCCGCCCTGGGCAGAGGAGAGCTGCAGATGCTGGGCGCGACCACCCTGGAGGAGTACCGTAAATACATTGAAAAGGATGCCGCTCTGGAGCGCCGCTTCCGCCCGGTGACGGTGGAGGAGCCGGGCAGCGAAACCACCCTGGCCATCCTGCGGGCCTTGAAGCCGGGGCTGGAGCGGCACCACCGCCTGCGCATCTCCGAGGAAGCATTAAAGGAGGCGGTGCGCCTGTCCGTGCGGTATCTGCCCGACCTCTTCCTTCCTGACAAGGCCATCGACCTGCTGGACGAGGGCGCGTCCCGCGCCCGGATGGAGGAGCTGCGCCTGACCAGGGGCGGCGCGGCCCGCCGGGAACTGGAGGAGGAGCTGCATGAGGCCGTCCGGGAGCGCCGCTTTGAGAAGGCGGCGGAGCTGCGGGACAAAATGCAGACCATGATGGCAAAGCCGGGGGAGAACCGCCGCACCCGTACGGTAACGGCTTCGGACATTGCCTGGGTGGTGTCCGCCCGCACCGGCATTCCCGTGGGGCGGCTCACCGCCTCGGAGCGGGAGCGGCTGCTGCATCTGGAAAATCTGCTGCAGACCCATGTGGTAGGCCAGCAGCAGGCGGTGAGCACCGTGGCGGAGGCGGTTCGCCGGGGCTTTGCCGGACTGCGGGACGAGGAGCGGCCCATTGCCTGCCTGCTCTTTACCGGCCCCACCGGCGTGGGCAAGACCGAGCTGTGCCGTGCCCTGGCCGAGGAGGTCTACGGCAGCCGCAGCGCCATGATCCGCCTGGACATGACGGAATATATGGAGAAGCACTCCGTCTCCCGCCTGATCGGCGCGCCTCCGGGCTATGTGGGCTACGAGGAGGGCGGCAAGCTGACCGAGGCGGTGCGCCGCCGGCCCTACAGCCTGGTGCTGCTGGACGAGGTGGAGAAGGCCCACCCGGAGGTGCTGGGCATCCTGCTGCAAATCATGGAGGAGGGCGTGCTCACCGATTCCACCGGCCGAAAGGTCAGTTTCCGCAATGCCATCGTGGTTATGACCTCCAATGTGGGCAGCCAGGTACGGGGGGATGGCCTGGGCTTCTGCTCCGACGGAAAGGCGGGCCAGGTGGAGGAGGCGGTACGCCAGGCCTTCACCCCGGAATTCCTGGGGCGGCTGGATGCCGCCGTTCGCTTTGATCCGCTGGACGCCTCCTCCATGGAGCAGATCGCCGGGAAATACCTGCGTCTGCTGCAGGAGCGGGCTGCGGTGGCGGGGATTCAGCTGAATCTTCCGGCGGAGCTTGCCGCTAGCCTCAGCCGCCGCTGCAAGGGAAAGGACGGGGCGCGCCAGCTGCGCCGCCTGGTGCAGACCGAGGTGGAGGGGGCGCTTTCCGGCTTCCTGCTGGGATGCAGCCGCCGCCCCAGCCGAATTCGCGGCTGCCTGGAGCAGGAAAAGCTGTCCTTTCAGGCGTAGCTCAGGAAATCTCCGAATCAATCGTCTGCGGCTGGACGGCGGGGCTTTTGCCCCCATGCTGCGGGATAGAAAATGGAAACAAAAGCCCTTGCGGCCCGCACTTGTCGATTTCATCAGAGCTTCCTTAATAGAACAAATATTCGGAAAATTCGATTTTTATCGGCAATATGGCTAAAATATGAAAAATGCGCTCAAAAAAGATTGATTTTTTTGGATGGGGAGGTTATAATAGCGCAAGTGGAGTAAAAGGGATGCAAAGTGGAGTAAAATGGAGAGGAGGGAGCATATGATCGGTAAGTACAGCGCCAGGCTGGATGAAAAGAACCGCCTGATCGTTCCGGCAAAGCTGCGTCAGGAGCTGGGCGATGCGTTTTACGTGACCCTTGGCGTCAACTGCGGTCATAGCTGCCTCACCGCCTACACCGCCGCCGAGTGGAAAACCCTCAGCGACAACTATAACGCACTGAGCATTTCTCAGCGGGCGGGGGCAACCAGCCTGATCTTTATGAACGCCACCGAATGCACGCCGGATAAGCAGTTCCGTGTCAGCCTGACGCCTTTCCTGATGGACTATGCCGGGATCAGCCGCGAGGTAATGATCGTCGGCCGCGCCGGTCAGGCGGAGATTTGGGACGCGGAGGAATTCCGCCGCTTCGAGCAGGAGAACCTCACCCCCGAAAAGCTGCTGGCATCTCTGGAGGCAATCGGACTATGAGCGAATTTCACCATGTATCTGTCCTGCTGGAGGAGTGCATCCAGGGACTGAACATCAAGCCGGATGGAATTTATGTAGACGGCACCCTGGGCGGCGCAGGCCATTCCAGCCATATTGCGGCAAGGCTCACCACCGGCCGCCTGATCGGCATCGACCGGGATGAGGTGGCGCTGGCCGCCGCGGCGGAGCGCCTGGCCCCTTATCAGGATCGGGTGACGCTGGTGCACTCCAATTTCTGCGAAATTGCCTCCGTTCTGGCAGAGCTGGGCATTGAGGGCGTGGACGGTATTTTGCTGGATCTGGGCGTTTCCTCCCCCCAGCTGGACGACGGAGCGCGGGGCTTTTCCTATATGACGGACGCGCCCCTGGATATGCGCATGGATCACAGCGACGCTCTTACCGCTGCCGCAGTGGTAAATACCTGGCCCTATGAAGAGCTGAAACGAATCCTGTATGAATACGGCGAGGAGCGCTATGCCCCGCAGATCGCCTCGGCCATCTGCAAAAGGCGGGAGCAGGCTCCCATCGGCACGACCCTGGAGCTGGTGGATATCATCCGCTCCGCCATGCCGCCTGCGGCCCTGCGGGAAAAGCAGCATCCGGCCAAGCGCAGTTTCCAGGCGATCCGCATCGCGGTAAACGACGAGCTGGGCGCTGTGTCCCAGGTGATGCGCGACGCGATCCCCTGCCTGAATCCCGGCGGCCGCCTGGTGGTGATCACCTTCCATTCGCTGGAGGATCGGATCGTAAAGAACGCAATGGCAGAGGCGGCCAGGGGCTGCACCTGCCCGCCCAGCTTCCCGGTCTGTGTCTGCGGGAAGAAGCCGAAGGTAAGGCTCATCACCCGCAAGCCCCTGGTCTCCGGGGAAGAGGAGCTGGCGCGCAATCCCAGGGCAAGAAGCGCAAAGCTGCGCATCTGTGAGAAATTGTAAGAGGTTAAAGCTATGGCACAAAAAGCGGAAATCCAATATGTGAACCGATTCTACGTATTCGGCAGCGAAGTGCCAAACGCAGCGCCCAAACAGAAAAAAAGTGGTGTCAAGCTTCCGCAGCTGCATTTGGAAAAGCTTCGCAAGGTCTATATCGACCCCATTGCCCTGTGCGGCGTGGTGGCGGCTGTGGTGATGCTGTGCCTGCTGGTGGCGGGTGTGATTCACCTGCGCGACACCCGGGCGGAATACGACCGCATGAAAACCCAGCTGACCGACCTGAAGCGGGTAAATGCCCAGCTGAACCATACATATCACACCGCCTACAGCCTGGACGAGGTGCGCACCCTGGCGGACTCCCAGGGCATGGTGGACGGCAACGAGGCGGAGCGCTTTACCGCGTTCGTCATCGTGCCGGAGCGCCCCAAGGAAAGGACGGCCTGGGAAAAATTCCTGTGGCAGCTGTCCTGGCTCTTCTCCCGGTCGGAGGACTACGATCTGGCTCAGTGGAATACGGAGCCATCCGCCCCATAGAATAGAATAGCAGCTGCAATGGGCGGCGAGGGATTCCCTTGCTGCCCATTCCTGACTTAGGAACCTCTGAGGCCGGGTCTTGCCGATTTGCTTCAGAGCTTCCCTATTCGGAAGGAACGGTTCGCCATGGGAAATGACGCGGGGAAGAACTTCGGCCGTTTACGGATGGACAGCGGTCAGCACCGGCGGGTGATGCTGACGGCGGCGCTGCTGGGCATTGCCGCCTTTATTCCGCTGCTTTGCAGGCTCTATGTGCTGATGGTGCGGGACTATGACCTCTATTCCGGCCTGGCGCTGCGCAATCAGACCCGCGCCACCTCCGTCACCGCAGACCGGGGGACGATCTATGACCGCAACCTGAATGTGCTGGCGGCCTCTGAGAACCGGGAGAATGTGTATCTGGATCCCCATGAGCTGAAGCAGTCCAAGGCGGATATCCCCGCCATTGCGGATTTCCTGGCAGAGGTGCTGGACAAGGATGCCACCTGGATTCAGACCCAGGCCGCCGACCTGAAGCGGCGGTACAAGCAGGTGGGCAGCTGCATCAGCGAGGAAAAGGCCCAGCTGATCCGCGCCTATATTCAGGCCCATGATGTCCGGGGTATTCACCTGGAGCCGACCTCCGTGCGGGTATACCCCAACGGTAAGCTTGCTGCCCAGGTGATCGGCTTTACCAATGCCTCCAACGACGGTACCGAGGGCATCGAGGCCTCCTATAACCGCTATCTGGCAGGCTCTGCCGGAAAGGTGATTACCACCAAGGGCAACAACGAAATGGATATGCCCTTTTCCTATGAACGCTTCCTCGCCTCCCACAAGGGGGCGGATGTGATACTGACCCTGGACGCTACAGTGCAGCAGGCCCTGGAAAAGCAGCTGGAGGCAGCCATTGCCCGCTATGACGTGCAAAACGGTGCCTTCGGCCTGGTAATGAATTGCAAGACCGGCGAGATTCTGGCGATGGCCACCCTGGGCAGCTACGACCCCAACCGCTATCTGGAGATCGCCGACGAGCGCACCCTGGCCAGCCTTCAGCAGATGCTCCAGGATGGTACGGATGCGGACACCTACGCCAAGGCCCTGGCGGATGCCCGCTGGAAGCAGTGGCGAAACCGGGTGCTGTCCGACGGCTATGAGCCAGGCTCCACCTTCAAGGTGCTGACCATGGCGGCGGCGCTGGACTGCGGGGCGATCAGCCTGAATACCCCGTTTTACTGCCGGGGCGCGGAGCAGATTCCCGGCCGCTCCCAGCTGCTGCACTGCTGGCGCTCTGCCGGACACGGGGCGGAGCAGACCCCCCAGGCGCTGCAAAACTCCTGCAACATCGCCTTTGCTCATATCGCCCTGAAGCTGGGCGGGGAGCGGTTCTACGACTACATCACCCGCTTCGGCATCCTGGAAAAGACCGGCATCGACCTTTCCGGCGAGAGCAAGGGCGTGTTCTTTGATAAAAAGCTGATTACCGACACGGACAAGTGGGGCACCGCCTCGCTGACCTCCGGCTCCTTTGGCCAGACCTTTAAAATCACCCCCTTGCAGCTGGTGCGGGCCATTTCCTCCGTGGTCAACGGCGGGAATTTGCTGGAGCCCTACATTGTATCCGAGGTGGTGGATGAAAACGGCGTGACGCTGCTGCGCCAGGAGCCGACGGTGGTCAGAACCACCATCTCCCCGGAGACCTCCGATACCATGCGGGAGCTGATCCGCTCCGTGGTCACCGAGGGCACGGCCAAAAATGCGGCGGTGGCGGGCTTCTCCATCGGCGGAAAGACGGGAACCAGCGAGAAAATTGATGTATTTGACGAAAACGGTCAGCGTGTCCAGGATAAAATCGTTTCATTTGTTGGGATTGCGCCCATGGACGATCCAGAGTATATTGTATTGGCGGCGCTGGACACCCCCTCCCGCTCCACGGGGATCTACATTTCTGGCGGCGTGATGGCCGCCCCCACCGTGGGGGCGATCTTAGCGGACATTCTTCCGTACCTGGGCGTCCGGCGGGAATCGCCGGGGGAGCCGTTTCCAATGGAGGATCTGGCGGGAAAGACCCAGAAGGAAGTCAAGAGCTTGCTCAAAGAAAAGAATGTGACTGCCGTGTTTATCGGCGACGCCGAGACGGTCACCGGCCAGCTTCCGGCGGCGGGGCAGAGTATCCTGCCCGGCAGCGAGGTGCTGGTGTACCTGGGGGAGCCGACCCCGGAGCGGATGGTGGAGGTGCCGGATTTCCGGGGCATGAACCGCCAGCAGGCCAGCGTGGCCGCCGGAAGGCTGGGGCTGTTTATCTCCCCAATTGGCTGTGATGATATTTCCCCCCAGGTCACGGTTTGCAGCCAGAGCCAGAGTGCAGGCGCCTCCGTGCCTGCGGGCAGCAGCATTACGCTGCAATTTGCGGACGGCGCCGCAAGGGACTGAAATCCTTCCACCTCGGCGGATTCAGGAGGATACATGATGAAATTAAAAGATTTACTCAAGGACGTTTCCGTGCTGGAAATGACCGCCGACCCGGAGCTGGAGATCACCGATTTGTGCTGTGATTCCCGCAGGGCCGTGCCGGGGGCGCTGTTTGTCGCCGTTTCCGGCTTTGCCTCCGACGGCAACCGCTTTATTCCCTCCGCCGTGGAAAAGGGCGCGGCGGTGGTGGTCACGGCCAAAAGGCCGGAGGGGAGCGTTCCCTATGTGCTGGTGGCCTCCGACCGGCTGGCCCTGGCGCTGATCTCCTGCAATTACCATGGCCGCCCCGCCGAACGGATGACCATGATCGGCATCACCGGCACCAATGGCAAGACCTCCAGCACCCTCCTGCTCAAGCAGGTGCTGGAAAAATGCCTGGGGGCAAAGGTGGGCCTGATCGGCACCATGGAAAACCACATCGGCAGTGAAATCCTCCCCACGGAGCGCACTACCCCGGAGAGCTTCGAGCTTCAGGCCCTGTTTGCCCGGATGCGGGACGCGGGCTGTAGCCATGTGGTGATGGAGGTATCCAGTCACGCCATTTCCCTGGAGCGCATCGGCGGCATCCACTATGACGTGGCGGCCTTTACCAACCTGACGGAGGATCACCTGGATTTCCATAAGACCATGGACGCCTACTGCGACGCCAAGGCGGAGCTGTTCCGCCGGTGCAGCCGGGCGGTAATCAATGTGGACGATCCCTATGCCCCCCGGATGCTTTCCGCCGCTGCCTGCCCGGTGCTCACCACCTCCGCCCACAGCCGGGCGGGACTGTATGCCGAGGATATTCAGCTGCATTCCGACAGCATCCAGTTCACGGCGGTCAGCGGGGAGCACCGCGCGGAGGTCGTGCTCCCGATCCCGGGCCGCTTCACGGTGTACAATACCCTGACGGTGCTGGGCATCGCCGAGAGCCTGGGCATCCCGCTGCAGGAGGCGGCCGGCGCCCTGCGGGAGGTCAGGGGCGTCAAGGGCCGGATCGAGGTGGTGCCAACCCCCGGCATGCCCTACAGCGTGCTGATTGACTACGCCCACTCGCCGGACGGGCTGGAAAATGTTCTCAGATCGGTGCGGGATTTCTGCAAGGGCAGGCTGATCAGCGTCTTTGGCTGCGGCGGCGACCGCGACCCCATGAAGCGCCCCATTATGGGCAGAATCGGCGTGGAATGTGCGGATTTCGCCATTATCACCTCGGATAACCCCCGCACCGAGCAGCCCATGGCCATCATCCGGGATATCCTCACCGGGATAAAGCCGGGGATGGGGGACTATACTGTGATAGAGGATCGGCGCAAAGCCATCAGATATGCTATGGACATTGCGAAAAAAGATGATATAATTGTACTGGCAGGAAAGGGACACGAGACCTACCAGGAGATCAACGGTGTCAAGCACCATCTGGACGAACGGGAAGAGGTTGCGGCCCACCTGAAAGAATTGAGGGAACACAATGGGTAAAATTACACTCCGTCAGGCAGCCGCCTGGTGCGGCGGCACGGTGGAAGAAAAATACGCGGACGTTACATTCCTTGGAGCCTCCAACGATACCCGCACGCTCCAGCCGGGGCAGCTGTTCGTCGCCCTGCAGGGAGTGCGCGACGGCCATGAGTTCATCGATAACGCCATGGCCAGGGGCGCGGCGGCGGTGCTTTGCACCCGCATGGTGGGGGATTATCCGGCCATCTATGTGTCCAATACCCGCCTGGCCCTGGGCGAGATCGCCCGGCGGGAGAGGATGCGCATCGGAATGCAGGTGGTGGGCATCACCGGCTCCGTGGGCAAAAGCACCACCAAGGAGATGGTGGCGCAGGTGATGGAAACTACCTTCCGCACCGCCAAGACCCCCGCCAACCACAACAATGACATCGGTATGCCTATGGCCATTCTGGGCATGCCGGAGGATACCCAGGTGGCCGTGGTGGAGATGGGAATGAACCATTTCCGGGAGATGGCTTATCTGTCCCGCATTGCCCGGCCCGACCTGGCGGTGATTCTGAACATCGGCACCATGCACATGGAATTCCTCGGCTCCCAGGAGGGCATCCGAAAGGCCAAGATGGAGATCCTGGAGGGCATGGCCCCGGAGGGCAGAGTGGTGCTCAACGGTGACGACGCGCTGCTTCGCAGCCTGGAGGAGCAACCGGCGCAGCCCATCCTCTACTACGGCACGGACAGCAGCCTGAACGTCTATGCCACGGACATCAAGCAGGGCAAGACGCTGCGCTTTACGGTGCACGACGACGGCGGCGATTCCTTCCCCGTCCGGCTGCACGTGGAGGGTGCGCACTACGTATCCGACGCTCTGGCCGCCGCCACGGTAGGCCTGGCCTTGGGCGTCACACCGGCCAATATCCGCAACGGCCTGGATGCCTTCCGCAATATGGCGGGCCGCCAGGAGGTTCTGGAGGTGGGCGGGATCACCATCATCAAGGATTGCTACAACGCCGGCCCCGAATCCATGGAGGCCGCGCTGAAGGTGCTCGGCTCCAAGCCCGGCCGCCGGGTCGCGGTGCTGGGAGATATGCTGGAGCTGGGGGCCTGCACCTCGGCGGAGCACTACCGGGTGGGCCGCCTGGCCGCAGAGAAAAGCGACCTGGTGTTTGCCTTCGGCCCCAACGCCGACCGGGTGGCGGCGGGCTGCCTCACCGGCGGCCTGCAGGGCTACCGCGCCCAGGCCTTTACGGACAAGGAGAAGATCATTGCCGCGGTGAAGCGCACGCTGAAGCCCGGCGACGTGGTACTGGTAAAGGGCAGCCGGGGGATGCACATGGAGCAGATTGTGGACGCCATTGTGGCGGATGGAAAAGAGAAAGTGGGGAAATAACCAATGGATCCGATGCTTCGTATTCTGATTACCGCCGTGGCCTCCTGCATTTTGGCGGGCATTATCATTCATTTCCTGCTGCCGGTGCTCCATGCGCTGAAGGCAGGGCAGTCCATCCGCAAGATCGGCCCCACCTGGCACAACAACAAGGCGGGAACGCCCCTGATGGGCGGCCTGATGTTCATCTTCTCCAGCCTGCTTTGCCTGCTGGGGAATCTGCCCTGGATGGAGGACTATACCCCCTTTTACGTGTTCGCACTGGCGTTTTCCTTTGGCATCATCGGCTTTCTGGATGATTTCTGCAAGGTCAAGTTCAAGCGTGACCTGGGCCTGACCGCCATTCAGAAGGCAATGCTGCAAATGGCGGTGTCGGCGATCTTTGTGTACGTGCTCTATCGTACCCACAGCCTGACCTGTGATCTGTATATCCCCTTTACGGATATAACGATCTATCTGCCGCTGCCGGTGTATATCATTTTCGCAATGTTTGTCATGGTGGGCTGCGACAACGCGGTGAACCTGACCGACGGCATCGACGGGCTGAGCAGCTCCGTCACCATCCCCGTGATGGTATTCTTTACGGCGGCCAGCGTGGCGCTGAAGCGCTTTGACCTGGCGCTGATGCCCGCCGCCATGATTGGCGGATTGCTGGCCTACCTGAGCCTGAACTGGCACCCGGCCAAGCTCTTCATGGGCGACACCGGCTCGCTGTTTATGGGCGGCGTGGTGTGCGCTATGTCCTTTGCACTGGACATGCCCCTGGTGCTGATTTTGGTGGGCTTCGTGTATATCTGCGAGACGCTTTCTGTGATTTTGCAGGTGACCTATTTCAAGCTGACCCATGGCAAGCGCCTGTTTAAAATGTCCCCCATCCACCATCATTTTGAGATGTGCGGCTGGAAGGAGGAGAAGATCGTGCTCACCTTTGCGGCGGTGTCCGCACTGATGTGCATCCTGGCCTGGTTCAGCATTTCCGGCAAGATCGGTTGATTGATTTCTTACGCCCGCGCTGGCGGGCGGCGGCGAAAGGGAGCAAGTATGGCAGCAGCGATGCATGCCAAAGAGAACCGTCGCCCCCTGGGGGCGATGCCACGTGTGGACTATCCCTTTTTGATTCTGGTGCTGCTGGCGCTGATCGTGGGGCTTATGGTGCTCTATTCGGCCAGCTTTGCCCAGAGCGAGTATGATACCGGGTATCAAAGCTCCACCCGGTATTTGCAGAAGCAGGCCATCTGCGCCGTGATCGGGCTGGCGGCCATGGCCGTGTTCAGCCGCATTCCGGCGGGCGTCTGGCTCCGCTTTGCCTGGCCTATGTACCTGGGCAGCATTTTGCTGCTGCTGGGGGTGCTGGTGGTGGGCGAGTCGGTGAACGGCGCGAGGCGCTGGATCAATGTGGCCGGTATCCAGTTCCAGCCCTCGGAGCTTGCCAAATTTACCATGATCCTGATGTTCGGGCGGCTGACCCGTAAGTACGGTGACCAGGCGGAAAAATTCCGCTATGGCGTTCTGGGCTTCGGGGCGGCCATGCTGGGCATTCTGGTGCCATTGGCGCTGGAAAAGCATCTGAGCGCCATTATGCTCATGGGCATGGTGGGCGTGGTGATGATGTTCGTGGCGGGTACCCGCGTCCGATGGCTCCTGGCCGGGGCCGGGGCGGCGGCTGTGTTTGTGGTGATTTATGTCAGCCTGATGGGCTACGCCGGCGACCGCATTACCGCCTGGCTCCACCCGGAGCGCGACCCCGGCGACACGGGCTATCAGATTTTGCAATCCTTGTACGCCATCGGCTCCGGCGGCGTATTTGGACTTGGCTTTGGAAAAAGCAGGCAGAAATATCTCTATCTGCCCTTTCAATATAACGACTATATCTTTGCGGTCATCTGCGAGGAGCTGGGCATGGTGGGGGCTTCGGTCATCATCGTGCTCCTGGCGGCGCTGGTTCTGCGGGGCTATTGGGTGGCGCTGCATGCTCAGAATCGGTTTTCCACGGTGCTGGCGGCGGGGCTGATTACCCTGATTGCGGTGCAGACGGTGCTGAACCTGGGCGTGGTGACCAATCTGCTGCCGTCCACCGGCATTGCGCTGCCGTTCTTTTCCTATGGCGGGACGGCACTGGCGGTGAACCTGGGGGAGATGGGCATTGTGCTCAGCATTTCCCGGCACTGCGGCGAGAGAAAAATTTTGGAGGCTTAAACCATGAACTTGATTTTCACCTGCGGCGGAACTGCCGGACACATCAACCCGGCACTGGCCGTTGCCAACATGATGCGGGAGCGCCACCCGGACTGCCGCATTCTGTTCATCGGTGCAACGGGACATATGGAGGAAAAGCTGGTGCCCCAGGCGGGGTATGAGCTGAAGTGCCTCCCCGGCTCCGGCCTGAGCAGAAAGCTCAACCCCGCCGGAATCAAGCAGAATTTCCGCGCGGTGAAGTGCGTGCTGGACGCGGTGCGGGAGTGCAAGCGGATTTTCCGGGAGTTCCAGCCGGATGTGATCATCGGCACCGGCGGCTATGCCAGCTTCCCGGCGCTGTACGCAGGCTCCTCCATGAAGATTCCCGTGTGCGTCCATGAGAGCAACGCCGTCCCCGGCGTCACCACCAAGCTGGCGGCCAAGCTGGCCGACCGGGTGCTGGTGTGCTTCGAGGAGAGCAAGCAGCGCTACCCCAACCCCGCCAAGGTTGAGGTGGTGGGAATGCCTGTGCGTCGGGAGTTCATCTACAGCGACCGGGAGAAGGCCCGCCGGGAGCTGGGCATCGGCGACGAGCCGGTGGTGCTCTCCGCCTTCGGCAGCCTGGGCGCAAAGGTGATGAACCAGACCATGGCGGAGCTGTTCCGCCTGGAAAAGGAGGACCATTTCCCCTTCCGTCACATCCATGCCACCGGCAGCTTCGGCTGGGAATGGATGCCCGGACTGGTGCGCGAAAAGGGCATCGACCTGGAGCGCGACAGCCGCATTGAGATGAAGGAGTATTTCTATAATATGCCCACGCTGATGGCAGCGGCGGATGTGATGATCAGCCGCGCCGGGGCCTCCACCTGCAATGAGATTGCAGCGGCGGGGCTGCCCTGTATCCTGGTTCCCTCGCCCAACGTCACCAATAACCATCAGGAAAAGAACGCCCGGGTGCTGGAGGGCAGGCAGGGCGCGGTGGTCGTGCTGGAAAAGGACTGCACACCCCAGGCGCTCTACAGCACCATCAAGGAGCTGCTGGAAAGCCCCGACCGCCGGGCGGAGATGGGCCGAAACCTGCACCAGATGGTGCGCCTTGACAGCGCCGAGCGCATCTGTGAGATCGTTGAGCAGATCGCAAAGCACGCTTAAAGTGGCACCATTCCCATAAGAATATCATCAAACTGGATCAGAAGCTTCCTGATTCGGAAAACGGATCCCCAGAAAACCGCTTTCCAGGAGGAAAAACATGGAAACAAAAGAAAAAAAGCGGGCCAAAAGCGCCCCGCCGAAGAAGCGCCCCGCCGCCAAGGCGGCAGCCGCGCCCAGCCGCGCCCCGGCGCGGCCTGCCCGCCCCCAGAGGCCCCAGGCAGACCCCAACGCCTCTTATGAGGTTTATGTCCCCGACGCGGAGAGTCAGCGCACCCGTCACGCCCCGGATTCCGAGCGCCCAGCGCCCGCCCCGGCAAAGCGAAGGGCGTCTGCCGCACCTCAGAAGCGGCGGCCATCCGCCGGACGGGATGCAGGCTACCAGCCCTACCGCCAGGCAAACCAGCGCAGCAAGGTGCAGAAAAAGCAGAATCTGCGGCAGCGGGTGGGCAAATTCTTCTCCTACCAGAACCCGGTGGCCAAGCTCTTTTATAAGGAAGACCCCTCCGTATTCGGTGACGATGCCAGCACCGTCCGCCGGGAGAAGCGGGCGGCAGAGGCGGAGCGCAAGCGTAAGCGTGCCGAGCGGCTGAATACCCCGGCTGCCATCTATACCCAGCCCATGTCCTTTAACAGCCGCCGCCTGGCCATCCAGATGATTACCATTCTGGCCCTGGTGCTGGCGCTGGTGCTGGGCATGTCGGTGTTCTTCAAGGTGGAGAATGTGGCCGTGGTAGGCGCGCAGTCCTATAGCCCTGAGGCCATCCGGGATCAGGCCGGCATCAAGAAGGGCGAGAACCTGCTCACCCTGGGCAGGACTAAGGCCTCCGGCAAGATCATCGCCAACCTCCCCTATGTAAAAAGTGCCAGGATTGGAATAAAATTGCCGGATACGGTTATTATTGAGATAGAGGAGTCCCCTGTCCTTTACTCCATTCAGGATCAGGACGGCGTGTGGTGGCTGATCAATTCCGACGGCAAGGTGGCCGAGCAGACCAATGCCCAGACCGCCCGCGGCTATACGCAGGTGTTGGGCGTGACCATCTACCAGCCCCAGCCCGGCGAGTCCGCCGTGGCCACCGAGGTAGCGCCCACCGAGACCGATCCGTCCGGCGAATCCATTCCCGTGCTGATTACCGGGATGCAGCGCCTCAATGCGGCGCTGAAGATCCTACAGGAGCTGGAGCTGAACGATATCGTGGGCGACGCAGCCAGCGTGGACGTGAGCCAGCTCCAGGATATCATCCTATGGTATGGCACGCAGTACCAGGTGAACCTGGGCGATATTGACCGAATCAATATCAAGATTCCCTACATGAAAAGCGCCATTGCGCAGATGAGCGACTACCAGACCGGCATTCTGGATATCAGCTTTACCACCTGGACGAACGAAATTGGCTATACACCCTTCGGCTAATGGGAATATTTTGCCGAAAAAATGAGATTTTCTATTGACCAATCCGCATTTTCACGCTAGAATAGAAAAGCATAGGTGAAATTACTGCGGCAATTCCGGCTGCGTTGCGTATCACGATACATAGGAGGAAGAATATATGTCCGAAAGTTTACAGGAGCGTGTCGTCAAAATCAAGGTGATCGGTGTTGGCGGCGCTGGCAACAATGTTATCAATCGTATGATTGAGTCCGGCGTGGACGGCGTGGAATTCATCGCCGTGAACACCGATAAGCAGGATCTGAATAAGTCCGTCTGCAAGAACAAGATTCAGATCGGCGAAAAGCTGACCAACGGTATGGGCGCCGGCTCCAAGCCCGAAATCGGCAAGAAGTCCGCAGAGGAAAGCCGCGCGGCCATCGCCAAGGTGCTGGAGGGTACCGATATGGTGTTCATCACCGCCGGTATGGGCGGCGGCACCGGCACCGGCGCAGCGCCCATCGTGGCGGATTTGGCCCACGAGGCCGGTATTCTCACCGTCGGCGTGGTCACCAAGCCCTTTAAGTTTGAGGGCGCCAATCGGATGCGCCAGGCCGAGCAGGGCATTGCCGACCTGAGCGAAAAGGTGGATTCCCTGATCATCATTCCCAACGACCGGCTGAAATACGTCACCGATCAGAAGATCACCTTTGCCAACGCTTTCGGCATTGCCGACGATGTGCTGAAGCAGGCCGTTACCTCCATTTCCGAGCTGGTGGGCTTCTCCGAAAACGTGATGATCAACCTGGACTTTGCGGATGTTTCCGCCGTTATGAAGTCGGCGGGCCGTGCACATATGGGTGTGGGCATCGCTGCCGGGCGGGAGAAGGCCGAGCAGGCCGCTACCGCCGCCGTTTCCAGCCCCCTGCTGGAGACCTCCATCAACGGCGCTACCGGCGTTCTCATCAACATCACCGGCTCCTCCGAGATGACCCTGGACGATGTGGAGACCGCCGCCGGGATCGTGCAGGAGGCCGCCAACGCCAACGCCAACATCATCTTCGGCGCAACTTGCTCCGATGTGTTCCAGGATGAAATGCGGGTCACCGTCATTGCCACCGGCTTCGACGGCAGCGCCGTCAGCTTCAGCCCCAGGACGCCTGCGGCAGCATCCGCCCCGGACGATATCGATACCCCCGTCGGTGCGGCGGCAAAGCCCACCAAGCCCACGGACATCGGCGATATCGACGAGATTTTCAGCATCTTCAAGCGCAACTAAAACGAGGGGTGCTGTCTCACAGGTGTGGGGCAGCACCTTTTTCCTTTGATATGGAGTTAGCCTATGGATTCATACAAAGCGCTGGCGGCCAGCTATGACCGGCTGACCAGCGACGTGGATTACCGCGCCGTGGTGGCGTTTTATTTTGAGATCATCCGGCTGGAGCAGGTCAAGGTGCGCACCGCTGCCGATCTGGCCTGCGGCACCGGCTCTGTGACGGCGCTGCTGGCGCAAAGAGGCCTGCCAGTGGTCGGGGTAGATTTGTCCGAGGATATGCTGACCCAGGCGCAGCAAAAGACCCAGTCGCTTACACCGCGCCCGGTGTTCCTGCACCAGAATCTGGCACAGCTGTATCTTCCCCAGGGGGTGGATTTGGCGGTGTGCGCCCTGGACAGCCTGGATTACATCACCGACCCGGCGGACTGCGCCGCCGCCATCAGGCGCATTTACAAGGCCCTGAACCCCGGCGGCATTTTTATTTTCGATGTGAATACCCCGGAAAAGCTTCGCGCCATGGACGGCCAGGTTTTCCTGGATGAGGACGAAGACGTCTACTGCGTCTGGCGGGGAGAATTTGACGAGGGAAAAAATATCTGCTCCTACGGCATGGATTTGTTCCAGCGGCAGGGGAATGTGTGGCGGCGCTCCTTTGAAGAGCACCGGGAGTATGCCTATACCCGCCCGCAGCTGATGCATCTTTTGAAGGCGGCGGGCTTTACAGGCATCCGCGTATACGGCGACCGAACCCTTGCAGCCCCCAAGGCAGGGGAGCAGCGGATATTCTTCAGCGCCAGGAAAGGAAGAGTGAAATGAAAGATTATCTTGTTCGCGGCATGAGCATGGATGGCTTTGTAAAGGTGGTAGCAATCCGCTCCACGGAAATTGTCCGCCGGGCCGCCCAGATTCACCACACCACCCCTAACGCCACTGCGGCCCTGGGTCGGGTGCTGACGGCTGCCTCCATGATGGGCAATATGCAGAAGGTGGAGGATGGCTCCATGACCATGCAGGTTCGCGGCGGCGGCCCCATCGGCACCATCACCGTGGTGTCCGATGCTGTGGGCAACGTGCGCGGCTGCGTGACGGAGCCGCGGGTGCCACTGGTGGAGAAATACCCCGGTAAGCTGGATGTGGGCGCCACCGTGGGCACGGACGGCACCCTGACGGTGATCCGTGACCTCCAGCTGAAGGAGCCGTATGTCGGCTCTACTGCGCTGGTATCCGGCGAGATCGCGGACGATGTGACCGCCTACTTTGCCCAGAGCGAGCAAACCCCCACCGCCTGCGCCCTGGGCGTGCTGGTGGACCGGGATTTGAGCGTCAAGGTGGCGGGGGGCTATATCGTCCAGCTGCTCCCCGGCGCGCCGGACGAGGTGATCGACAAGGTGGAGCAGGGCATCCACCGGGCCGGAGCCGTCACCCCCATGCTGGAGCAGGGCATGACCCCGGAGGATATCCTGGGCCAGGTGTTCGGCGACCTGGGTGTGGTGTTCCTGGATACCGTGGAGGTTGCCTATAAATGCTACTGCTCCCGCAGCCGGGTGGAAAGCGCCCTGCTCAGCCTGGGCAGAGCCGAGCTGGAGGAGATTGAGCAGGAGGGCAAGACCTTCCCTGTGGAGTGCCAGTTTTGCGACACCGTGTACCAATTCACCCCGGAGGATATCCGGGCGTTGCTGGAAAAAATCTGATATTCCGCCCCTTTTGGTGGGAAACGGCGGGCATTCGACCCAATAATATTTTTGAAAAAAATTGGGAAAATTGCTTGACAAAACAGGGGCTTCCGTGTATAATGAATCCCGTCGCTGAGGGGAACACACGGCGGCAAGTCCCTTGGGAGCATAGCTCAGCTGGGAGAGCACATGCCTTACAAGCATGGGGTCACAGGTTCGAGCCCTGTTGTTCCCACCATTTACCTGGCCCGGTGGTGCAGTCGGTTAGCACGCCAGCCTGTCACGCTGGAGGTCGACGGTTCGAGTCCGTTCCGGGTCGCCATTTTAATACTTTTCGCATCCGAGTGGAATACAGATTCCGCTCGACATGCCTTCGTAGCTCAGCAGGTAGAGCAGCGGACTGAAAATCCGCGTGTCGTTGGTTCGACTCCGACCGAAGGCACCAGATGCGGGTGTAGCTCATCTGGTAGAGCGCCACCTTGCCAAGGTGGAGGTAGCGAGTTCGAGCCTCGTCACCCGCTCCAAAAAAATAAGGAACGCCACTTGCGTTCCTTATTTCATATGGTACCGTAGCCAAGTGGTAAGGCAAGGGTCTGCAAAACCCTCATTCCCCAGTTCAAATCTGGGCGGTACCTCCAGAATGTCCTGTGTGAAGCTCCTTTCACACAGGACTTTTTCTCTCTATTTTTGCAGGATAAAGCTGAAAATCAGGTAAAAATTTAACTATTTCTCCCTCTTTACTTTGCACCAAATTTGTGATACCATATGCCTATACACGAACGAGTGTTCGGTTATTTGCTGAAAAAGACCAGGTTTTACTGGGGAGTATCAGAAAATAGATATACATATAGATATACGAAACCCGGTCTGTATATCTATCTGATCTTTATCGGAGGTATCACAATGCAAAGACGAGAAAAGGGAACAGGAACAATTGTTCAACGAGAGAGTGGCACATGGTCTGGCAGAGTTTCTATCGGACGCGGGTTCGACGGGAAAATTAAGTACAAATATTTGTTTATAATTTCGATTGCTTTTACTTCGTTAATCATACTTTATTTTCCAGAATAAACGTTCTGATAGTATCAGTGTATTTGACCGATAAACCGTAGTTGAAAGCGGAGCAGGAAAGCACCAGGAAGCATTGGCAGCATTGCACGACTACGATGTGGGGCGGCTTTTTTCCTTTGCTTTCAAAGGTGCGCTTCCTTCTGCCGCCAATATTCCTCCGCGATCTCCTGCGGGGCTGTGGCGTCGATGTATTTCATTTTCCACAGGGGCAGGGGCATTTTCCAGTAGTCCTTGCAGAAGACCTCCTCCACGATGCCGCAGGTCAGCTTGTTTTCTCCGCCGAATGGAATGGTGACGATGTCTCCGGGATGGTATTGCTGGGTGCCGAGGTAGTAAAACCGGCCATTCATGGTGGGAATGTGGACGCTGTAGTAGGTGATTTCCGTCCGACGCGGCTCCCTTGATGGGGGCGGGGTGATGGATTGGGCATATTGCGCGGTGCGCTGGGCGTCGGCAATCAGCCTTTGCTGGGCGGGGGTCGCGTAGGGGAGCAGCGGCAGGAGCCGCTCCGTCCGGCAGAGGATTTCCTCCACCCGGGCCGGGGAGTCGCTGGCGGCCTGGCCGCTGCGGATTTCGCCGGTGGCCTGAATGATTGCGGTGTAGTGCGCAAGAATAACCTGCATGGACAGCTCAGAAAGGGCTTTATACCCCGGATTTTCACCGCCGTGATTCAATGCCTTCATCCAGGCGTCCTTATGAAAAAGGCGGTTTATTACATATTGAAAATTCATGTGTCACCTCGTTTCGCCTGCCTGACAGGCCTACAGCGGAAAACCTGCCCAATATAAGAAGCCTCTCCCGTCCGCTTGGGCAGGAGAGGCGCTTTTGTCTGGCGGAGAGAATGGGATTCGAACCCATGGTGCGTTGCCGCATCACCAGTTTTCAAGACTGGCTCCTTAAACCACTCGGACATCTCTCCATGCCCATAAAATATACCATTATTGCAGCACAAAGTCAAGTGGTGCGTCGGCCGGAAAAACGGGGGCGGACATTTTGCGTATGTGCGCGCATATACTGTCCAATGCTTTTTTATGGGAGGGATAGAAATGGAAAGCCTGGACGGACGGGAATGGGATATTGACGATTACGTTTTCGGGGACGAGGAAAAAACCGTCAGCGAACGGTGACGGGGCACAATAATTCCTGAAAAGGGGAGGAAAACCCAATTCGGGTCTTTACAGAAGCGGGAAATTCGGTTATAATATTCCAAACTATGCTGAAAAAGTGAGAGATTACGATGAATATTGCTTTTGATACCTACAGGCAGAAACTGAACGACTGCCGCCCCGCCCTGGACGGGCTGGCTGATTCTTTGAATGTGGAGGGGCTGCGCAGCGAGCTGGAGCGGCTCCATGCCATGCAGGAGGCTCCCGGCTTCTGGGACGACCCGGAGAAGAGCCAGAAGGTCGCCGTCAAGACCCGCCAGACGGAGGCGAAGATCGAGCGCTATGAAAAGATGCGCACCACCTGGGATGACCTGATGACCATCTGCGAAATGGCAGCGGAGGAGGACGACGACTCCATGCTGGAGGAGCTTCAGACCGGCTACGAAACCCTGGCCGAGGAGATGGAGGTCTGCCGCCTGGAGACCCTGCTGACGGGACACTATGATAAGAACAATGCGCTGATGAGCTTTCACGCCGGTGCAGGCGGCACCGAGGCCCAGGACTGGTGCCAGATGCTCTATCGAATGTACACCCGCTGGGCGGAGCGCCATGGCTTCACCTATAAGATTCTGGACTATCTGGAGGGCGACGAGGCGGGCCTGAAATCCGCCGATATTATGATCGAGGGCGAGAACGCCTACGGCTTCCTGAAGGGAGAGAACGGGGTGCACCGCCTGGTTCGCGTGTCCCCCTTTGATGCCAATGCCCGCCGCCAGACCTCCTTCTCCGCCATTGAGGTGATCCCGGATATTGAGGATGATAGCCAGGATGTGGAGATTCGCCCGGAGGATTATGAAATGCAGGTCTACCGCTCCTCCGGCGCGGGCGGCCAGCACATCAACAAGACCTCCTCTGCCGTCCGCCTGATCCACAAGGCCACCGGCATTGTGGTATCCTGCCAGACCGAGCGCAGCCAGTTCCAGAATAAGGAGACCTGTCTGCGGATGCTGCGCAGCAAGCTGGTGGAGATCAAGGAGCGGGAGCACCTGGATAAGATTTCCGACATCAAGGGTGTGCAGCAGAAGATCGAGTGGGGCAGCCAGATTCGCAACTATGTGTTCATGCCCTATACCCTGGTCAAGGACACCCGCACCGGCTGCGAGACCTCCAATGTCAACGCGGTAATGGACGGCGCGCTGGATCCCTTCATCGAGAGCTACCTCAATTGCCTGGCCACGGGGAACTGGGTGCAGAAGTAAGCGCCCTGCCTGGGCGGGAGCATCTGCGGTGTTTTTTCAGGAAATCAGGAAAAATACTTGCTTTTTCCGTACCATTGTGATATACTGGCTCTTACAAGTGTGGTTTGCCGACTGCTGGCAAGCCGTATCATATTCGCTGTCCGCGAATGGTGCGGAGGGAGGTTAGGTAATATGAGAACTTTTCTGATCATTCTGGAGGCCCTGGCAAGCCTGGCGCTGACGGTTGTCGTGCTGCTGCAGTCCGGCAAGGAAGCGGGTCTGTCCGGCGCTCTGTCCGGCTCTTCTGATTCCTATCTCAGCAAGAACAAGAAGGGCGGCCTGGATCAGATCCTGGCGTCCTCTACCAAGTGGATTGCGATCGTCTGGATTGTGCTCACCCTGGTGCTGAGCCTGATTTGATACAGGATAAATTGAACATACGGCCGCAGGATTTCCTCCTGCGGTCTTTGTTATTTTGACGGGTGACATTTGACTGCGGCGGTGGTATAATGGGAAGCGTTGTATAGAAGTCCAAGATTTGACGTACACCATGGAAAGGAGTACAGATATTATGAGTGAAAAAAGATTGGCAGGCCTGGAGCCTCAGGCCGTGTTCGGGTATTTTGAGGCGCTGTGCGCCATTCCCCACGGCTCCCGGAATACCAAGGCCATCAGCGATTACCTGGCCGCCTTTGCAAAGGAGCAGGGCATCCGCTATATTCAGGACGAGACCAATAATGTGATTATGTTTGTGGACGGCACCTGCGGCATGGCGGATCACGAGCCGGTGATCCTGCAGGGCCATATGGATATGGTCTGCGAAAAGGACGCAGACTGCCCCATCAATATGCAGACCGACGGCCTGGACGTGTGCCACGACGGCACCTCGGTCTATGCCCGCGGCACCACCCTGGGCGGCGACGACGGAATTGCCGTGGCCTACGCCATGGCGCTGGTCGCCGACAAGACCATTCCCCACCCGCCGCTGGAGATCATCATCACCGTGGATGAGGAGATCGGCATGCTGGGCGCCAACGCCATCGATGTGTCCATGCTGAGGGGCAGAAAGCTTATCAACCTGGATTCCGAGGAGGAGGGCATCTTCACAGTCTCCTGCGCCGGCGGCGCGAGAGCGACCATCTCGCTGAAGGTGGAGCGGAAGATGGTATACGGCCCGTGCATCCGCCTGAGCGTGGATGGGCTGCGGGGCGGCCACTCCGGCGCGGATATCCACAGGAACCGGGCCAATGCCAACAAGGTGATGGGCGAATTTATGAGCCGGATCCTGAAGCTGATGCCCCTGTGCCTGACCTCCTATACCGGCGGCAATCAGGATAACGCAATTCCCCGCACCTGCCAGGCCAATGTGGTGGCCATGGGCATCGGCCTGGAGCGGATTAATGACATCGCCGCCCAGCTGCAGGCAGAGGTAAGGGAGCAGTACGACGAGCCGGAGGCTGCCATTCAGGCCTTTAACGTGGACGCCCTGGGCGGCAACAGCCTGACCACCGAGGATACCTCCCGGGTGATTTCGCTGCTGTGCGCCGCGCCCAACGGCGTACAGAGCTACAGCGCGGATATCCCCGGCCTGGTGCAGACCAGCCTGAATCTGGGCATTGCCAAGCTGGGCGAGATGTTCAGCGCCACCTTCTCCGTGCGCAGCAGCGTCAACCAGGAGAAGCAGGATGTGCTGGAGCAGCTGAAGAAGCTCTGCGAATTCTATGATGGGAATTATTCCCAGCGGGGTGAGTATCCCGCCTGGGAGTATCGCAAGGATTCCGTTCTGCGTGAGACCATGGTGAAGATTTACACCGAGATGTTCGGCAAGGAGCCGAAGGTGCTGGCCATTCACGCCGGGCTGGAATGCGGCCTGCTGAATGAGAAGCTTCCCGGCCTGGATGCCGTATCCATCGGGCCGCAGATGCACGATATCCACACCAGCCGCGAAAAGCTGGAGATCGCCTCCACCGCCCGGGTGTGGGAATTCCTGTGCCGGGTGCTGAAGGCGCTGTAAGCATCTGAAATACCATGGGGCCGCCTCCTAAAATGGGGCGGCCCCGTTTTTTGCCTTGTAAAATTGTCGGAATGTGGTATGATAGAACCATTCAAGCGAGGAGGAAGATTTATGAACGCAGAACAGATCATGAATATCTTTGCCGATACCGCTTACATCCGCGTGGGCGGCCGCCCGGCGGAAAAGAAAGCGGCGGACTATCTGTGCCAGCGCCTTGCCGCGTGGGGTCTGGAGGCGGCGCAGGAGCCCTTTGAGGTGCCCCTGGGGGACATTGAGGAGGCGACCCTCACCATTGATGGGGAGGATATTCCCTGCAAGGGCTATATGTGCGCCGGTAACGCAGAGCTGGAGGCCCCGCTTTATTATCTGCGCAACAAGGATGCCTGGTCGCTGAGCCAGTGCCGGGGCAAGATCGTGATGATCGACGGCTATCTGGGCTACTGGGTGTACCAGGACATTTTGGCCAACGGCGCGGCGGGCTTCATCACCTACGACGGCAACGCCAACTATACCGACCGGGATATCGACGCCCGGGAGCTTCGCAGCTATGTGAGCAAGGGCAATGTGATCCCCGGCGTCAACATCAACGCCAAGGATGCCATTGCAATGATCCAAAAGGGTGCCAAAACAGCAAAGATCACCTTGAAGCAGAAGGAATACACCGACGCCTCCCAGAATGTGGTGCTGGATATGCCCGGCCAGGCGGAGCAGTATATTGTGTTCACCGCCCACTATGATTCCACCCCGCTTTCTCAGGGCGCTTACGACAATATGTCCGGCTCCGTGGGACTGCTGGGGCTGGCAGAGCACTATGCGAAGAATCCCCACCGCTATGGCCTGCGCTTCGTCTGGTGCGGCTGCGAGGAGCGGGGGCTTCTGGGCTCCAAGGCCTATTGTGCCGCCCATGAGCAGGAGCTGGATAAAATCGTGCTGAATATCAATCTGGATATGATCGGCTGCATCATGGGTAAATTCATCGCCTGCGCCACCGCCGAGGAGAAGCTGGTGAGCTATATCGAGTATTTCGCCGCCGAGCGGGGCTTTGGTATGGAGGCATCGCAGGGGGTTTATTCCAGCGATTCCACCCCCTTTGCAGACCGTGGGATTCCCGCCGTCTCCTTTGCCCGCATCGCGCCCAACAATACCGCCACCATCCATAACAGCTACGATACCATGGCGGTGATGAGTGGCGAGCAGATGGCGAAGGACATTGATTTCCTCATTGCCTTTGCCGACCGCATGGCCAACGCCCAGTGCTGCCCGGTGAAGCGGGAGATGCCGGACAATATGAAGGAAAAGCTGGATACCTACCTGAGCAGAAAACGGCCTGAAAAATGAGGACGGAGACATGCTGACATCCGTTGCTGCCCTGTTCTTCCTCCTGCTGCTGGCCTCCGGCAGCGCCGTGCTGCTCCGGCGGCGGACGGAGGAAATGCTGCCGGTTTGCTTCTGCGGCGTGATCCTCTGGCTGTACCCGTTCTACCTGTGCAGTGCCGTCCGGGTCGGCCTGCCCCTGCTTTGCGCCGGGGCGGTGCTGGTGTTTCTGGCGGGCTGGCACAGAGCCGGAGGCCTGCGGCGCTATGCTGCCGCAGTGCTCACACCGGGGACGGTGGCCTATCTGGTCATCTGCCTGATTTTCCTGGCGTTCTTCTCCGGCAATTTCGTATCCCGGCATGACGAGCTTCGCCTGTGGGGGGCGGTGCCCAAGGCGATCCACGCCACGGGCAAGCTCCAGCTGGGCCGCGACAGCCCGATTTTCTCCACCATGCAGTCCTACCCGCCGGCGCTGCCGCTGCTGGGTTATTTCTTCACCGCCTTTGATGGGCAGTTTTCCGAGGGAGCGCTGTTTGTGGGCTATGCCTGCATGGCCCTGGCCTTTCTCATGCCCGGTTTCGCGGCGTGGGATTGGAGCCGGTGGAAGCTGCTGGCCCCGGCTGGCCTGATCGTCATGCTGGTGCCCTTCGTCTTTACCTCCCACAATGGGGACAATGCAATGTTCGCAATGACCCTGTTTGTTGACCCCCTGCTGGGGATCGTCATGGGCTACTGCTTTGTCCTTGCCTCCCGCAGCCCGCAGCGGAGGCTTTCGGATTCCGTGTCCTTCGCCCTGGCCCTGGCGGTGCTTTGCCTGCTGAAAAGCACGGGCATTGCCTTTGCCGGGTTTGCCCTGGTGGTGTATCTCATTCTGGAGCGCGGAGAATGGAACCGGCGCATGCTGCTGCCCGTTCTGGCGATCCCGGCCAGCGTGGGCCTGTGGAGGCTGCTGCTGGCGCTGTATGATGTCCATAGCCTCGTTCCTCTGCGGCTGCACTGGCTGAGCGGGGAGGAGATCCAGAATGTGCTCCGCGCTCTCGTTTCTTGGAATATGATTGCCTACAAGGCCCCGCTGGGCTTCCTTGTTTCCTTTGCGTGCGTCTACGGTGTGCTGCTGGGGCTGTTCTTCATTCTGGAACGGAGATGCGGGAATAAAAAAAGGAGCCGCTGGCTGGCAGCGGGCTTCCTTGGTTCTACGATTGCCTATATTTACGGCTATGCACTGCTCTATGGGCAGACGCTGGAATCCTTCCAGCGCTATATGGCAGCGCCGCTGCTGGGGCTGGCGGTGTATCTGCTGACGCAGGCGCTGCCCCGCTGCGTTTCCTGGAGGCCGTCAGAGCGGCTGTGCCGCCTGAAACGGGGGACGGCAGCTATCCTGGCCGCGGTATGCTTTGCCTCGGCTGTGGGCCTGATGGCCCTGTGGCGCTCCGTATTCCCGCCCTATGAATCCCGCCAGGCGGCGGACAGGGACGCATCGCGCATCCGTCAGGCCGTGGAGCAGAGCCGCGCCGACGGCGAGAGCGGCTGGGTCTACCTGGTGATGGCGGGGGACGGCGTGGCGCTCAGCCATTATCACCATCGCATTTTCTTCGATCTGATTTCGGAGGATATCAATATCCGCAACGGATTTGCCCAGACCCAGGTGGCCATCCCCGGCCTGGAGAATCCGGCCCAGGTATGGGCGGAGCAGCTGCTGGACGGGTGCGACTTTGTGTACCTGCTCAGCGTGGAGGATGCCCTGCGCCCGGTATTTGCCCAGCTGAGTCAGGACGCCCCGGAGCCGGATACCCTATATCGGGTGTGCCGGCCTGATAATGAATACGGTGTGGAGCTGCGCCGGGCGTAGGCGTCACAGCCGCTTCTCGCAGGCGAGAAAGTCCAGGCCGAACATGGTGCATGGGCCGAGGAATTCAAAGCCGCATTTTTGGTAGATTCGCTGCGCGGGGGTGTTTTCCGGCGATACCAGCAGATGCACCGCCGGGACGCCCTGCTGCGCCAGCATCGCGCAGACGTTCTGCGCCATTGCAAATCCGACCCCCTTTCCCTGCTGCCCGGGTGTGACTGCGACCCGGGCAATTTCCTTGGCCATTCGGCATTTCCAGCAGGGGAGCGCATCCAGCTCGTTCTTTGCCACAATGGAGATCGCCCCCAGGATGGAATCGCCCTGGGCCATGACGTAAAGTCCACCGGCCGCCAGATCCTCATTGATTTGCAGCCAGCCGGGGTAGTTTTCGTCCCAGGTGCACCGGGGGCTTCCCACCAGGCTGCGGTACAGTGCGTATACGGCGGCCCGATCCGCCTGGGTCGCTTTTCGGAAAATCATTGGTATTTCTCCATAAAAAAGGCCCGGCAGGGGATGCTGCCAGGCCATAGAATTGTTGTTACAGTTCGCAGTTGCCCACGGTGCGGGGGAACGGGATGGCGTCGCGGATGTTGCTCACGCCGGTCAGATACATGACGCAGCGCTCGAAGCCCAGGCCGAAGCCCGCGTGACGGGCGGAGCCGTACTTGCGCAGATCCAGGTAGAAGTCGTAATCCTCTTCCCGCATGCCCAGCTCCTCGATCCGGGCCTTGAGCAGCTCATAGTTATCCTCACGCTGGCTGCCGCCGATGATCTCGCCGATGCCGGGCACCAGGCAGTCCATGGCGGCCACGGTCTTGCCGTCGGGGTTGAGCTTCATATAGAAGGCCTTGATCTCCTTGGGGTAGTCGGTGACGAACACCGGGCGCTTGAAGACCTCCTCGGTCAGGAACCGCTCATGCTCGGTCTGCAGGTCGCTGCCCCAGTGCACGGGATAGTCAAAGCGGTCGTTGTGCTCCTCCAGGATCTTCACGGCGTCGGTGTAGGTGATGCGGCCAAAGTCGCTGCTGAGCACATGGTTCAGCCGATCCAGCAGGCCGGTGTCCACCCGCTCGTTGAAAAAGGCCATTTCCTCAGGGGCATGCTCCAGCACATAGGAGATGATGTATTTGATCATGTCCTCCGCCAGACGCATATCGTCATCCAGGTCGGCAAAGGCAATCTCCGGCTCGATCATCCAGAATTCGGCGGCGTGGCGGGTGGTGTTGGAGTTCTCGGCCCGGAAGGTGGGGCCGAAGGTATAGATGTTCTTAAAGGCCATGGCAAAGGTCTCGCCGTTGAGCTGGCCGGATACGGTCAGGTTGGTGGGCTTGCCGAAGAAATCCTTGCTGAAATCCACCTTGCCGTCCTCGGTCTTGGGCACGTTGTTCAGGTCAAGGGTGGTCACCTGGAACATCTCGCCCGCACCCTCGCAGTCGGAGCCGGTGATCAGGGGGGTGTGGACGTACACAAAGTCCCGCTCCTGGAAGAACTTGTGGATGGCATAGGCCGCCTGGCTGCGCACGCGGAACACGGCCTGGAACAGGTTCGTGCGGGGACGCAGATGTGGCATGGTGCGCAGGAATTCCACGCTGTGGCGCTTCTTCTGCATGGGATAGTCGCCGCTGGAATCGCCCTCCACGGCCACGGAAGCGGCCTGGATCTCAAAGGGCTGCTGGGCGTCGGGGGTGAGCAGCAGCTGCCCACGGATAATCAGGGCAGCGCCGATGTTGACCTTGGCGATCTCCTGGAAATTCTCCATGGCGTCGGTGTATACCACCTGCACAGGGGTGAAATAAGTACCGTCATTCAGCGCGATAAAGCCAAACTGCTTGCTCTTGCGGTTCGCGCGCACCCAGCCGCCCACTGTAATTTCTTTCCCAGCGTAGGCGTCGGTGTTTTTAAACAGCTCTCTGACAGAAACCAAATCCATTTCAGATTCCCTCTCTCCTTGTGAAAAATTATAATTTAGTATACGTCAAATTGTGGAATTTTACAAGAGGGTATCCGCGATTTTATTGAAAAAAACAAAAAATTTGCCGCCAACGTGTAACCGCTGCGGAAAAAATGCGCCTTGATAGGTGTAAGGGCCTTACATACAAATAGAATCAATCAGGAGGTGCGCATGATGGAGGACGTTCAGATCGTCGATCTTTTCTTCGCCCGGTCAGAGCAGGCGATTCAGGAGATCGACCGAAAGTACGGCCATTTCTGCTTCAAAATTGCGTGGAATATCCTATCCAACCACGAGGACGCGGAGGAAAGCGTCAGCGATACATACCTTGCCGCGTGGAAAAGCATTCCGCCCACCAGGCCCAATCAGCTGGAAGCGTTCCTGGCCAAGATCACCCGGCACATTTCCCTGGACCGCTGGCGCAGACGCAGCGCCGGCAAGCGGGGCGGGGGAGAGACGGCCCTGGCGCTGGACGAGCTGGAGGAATGCATCGCGGGCAGCGACACGGCGGAGGGAGCGCTTCGGAAGAAGGAGCTCCAGGCGGCGCTGAACCGCTTCCTGGAAGCCCTGCCGGAGCGGGATCGGATGATTTTCGTCTCCCGGTACTGGTATCTGCGCTCCGTGAAGGAGATCTCGGAGAAGACGGGACTTTCCCTCAGCAGTGTGAAGACCCAGCTATTCCGCACCCGGAACAAACTTCGATTCTATTTGGAGAAGGAGGATTTGCTATGAACACCTACGAGCTGCTCAGCTCCTTCGAAAATATTCACGACAAGTTTATTTTGGAGGCAAAGGATATGGAAAACTACAAGAAAAAGCGCTCCGGCCGCAGCCGGGTGAAGTATACGCTGATCGCGGCCATCGTTGCGGTCTCCCTGATGATCGTCACGGCAGTGGCGGCCATGAATTATCTGGGAATGCAGGAAATCACCAAGGATACCCCCTATGCCGTCCCCTCTGAGGCGGCGGCATACATCGAAACCCAAAGCGCCCAGGAAACTACTGCGGAGGGCTGGAGCTGCACCATGCTGGAAAGCCTGTTTGACAGCGCCAGCTTTACCATCAGTGTCGGCATTTCCGGCGGTGATAAATATGTTGTCATTCCCGAATATTGCAGCCCCGGTGACGATGTGAGCGAAATCGGTCTGCCCAGCGGCCAGACCCTGGGGGACTATGCTGCCCAGCAGGGCAAGACCCTGCTGTACGTCGGTGCCGGAATCCAAGACCGGGACAAGCTGGGTATCGCAACGACAACCCTGTTTTACGAGAGCCAGTCTGACAGTGAAATGACCATTGTGGAAACCGGGCAGAAAAGCACCGACGTGTCCGTGACCGAGGGAATTTGCCGTGTCAGCGCCTGGGTTGACGGACAAGAGGATATTACACGGGTGGAACTTCCTTTCACTGTAAAGGAGGCTGCCGGAGATGTGCTGGTCTACAAGGCGGAGGGAGCCAACGAGGTGGCGGGCATCCGCACCAATTCCTTCCGGGTCTACCAGTCCCCGGCGGGCAACTCCATTGTGTTTGACCAGGAATTTCCAATCGATGAGACGGGGAAATACCCCGAAGCATTCCCCGAAGCTCTGAAGCGAATGGACATTGACGGCATCAGCTACAGCGAGGGCGGATGGATGGAAAATGAAGAAGGAAAGCTGGAAGCCAAATGGTCTAACGTAAAGGGCACCTTCAGCGATACCCTGACGCTGCGCTTTATAGATTGGGACAACGAGGTTATGGGCTCTGTCACCTTCCATCTCCAGAAGTAAAGGACTGAAGCGCCGAATTTTAAGCGGGAGCACCCGAATTGGATGCTCCCGCTTTTGCGGCTTTATTTGTTGGATGCCACGCTTTTTCTGACCAGAGCCCTGCGAAGCTTTGCCTCGGCAAGCTTCAGATCGTTCTCGGAGGCCTGGGGATTTTTCAGAATGGCGTTTGCCCGCTGATAGGCGGCGTCGGCCCGCTCCAGGTCGATCTTGTCCGACCACTCAAAGGTGGTGGGCACCAGGGTCACGGAGCCGTTTACCACGCTCAGCATTCCGCCGATGCAGGCCGCCGTCCGCCGGATGCCGCCGGAGACGATGATGGCCCGGCCCATGCCCAGGGGGGTCACGAAATTGGTGTGCTTTGCCAGCACGGCCACGTCGCCGGTGGTGCTGCGCACCACCAGTTCTTCTGCCTCGCCGTCAAAAATCAGCCCGTCGGGGGTGACGATCTTCAGGGGAAAGCTCGTCATGCCTTCTCACCGCCCCGGAACTTGGCAACCACCTCGTCGATGGAACCGGCGAACAGGAAGTAGGATTCGGGAATGTCGTCGTGCTTGCCCTCGATGATCTCCTTGAAGGAGCGGATGGTCTCCTTCAGGGGAACGTACTTGCCCTGATAGCCGGTGAACTGCTCTGCCACGTGGAAGGGCTGGGACAGGAAACGCTGCACTTTCCGGGCGCGGTTGACGGTGAGCTTGTCCTCCTCGCTCAGCTCGTCCATGCCCATGATGGCGATGATGTCCTGCAGCTCCTTGTAACGCTGCAAAATGCTCTGCACGGCCCGGGCAGTCTCGTAGTGCTCCTTGCCCAGAATCTCCGGGGACAGGATGCGGGACGTGGAATCCAGCGGGTCAACGGCGGGATAGATGCCCAGGGAGGCAATGCCGCGATCCAGAACCGTGGTGGCGTCCAGGTGGGCGAAGGTGGTGGCGGGGGCGGGGTCGGTCAGGTCGTCCGCAGGGACGTAGACCGCCTGCACGGAGGTGATGGAGCCGTCCTTGGTGGAGGTGATGCGCTCCTGCAGCGCGCCCATTTCCGTGGCCAGGGTGGGCTGATAGCCCACGGCAGAGGGCATACGGCCCAGCAGGGCGGAGACCTCGGAACCGGCCTGGGTAAAGCGGAAGATATTGTCAATGAACAGCAGCACGTCCTGGTGCTTCACGTCCCGGAAGTATTCCGCCATGGTCAGGCCGGAAAGGCCGACGCGCATACGTGCTCCGGGCGGCTCGTTCATCTGACCGAAGACCATGGCGGTCTTGGAGATAACGCCGGACTCGGTCATTTCGTTGTAAAGGTCGTTGCCCTCACGGGTACGCTCGCCGACGCCGGTGAACACGGAGTAGCCGTTGTGGGCCGTGGCGATGTTGTAGATCAGCTCCTGGATCAGCACCGTCTTGCCCACGCCTGCGCCGCCGAACAGACCGATCTTGCCACCCTTGGCGTAGGGGCAGATCAGGTCAATGACCTTGATGCCCGTCTCCAGAATCTCGGTGGCGGGCTGCTGCTCCTCGTAGGAGGGGGCGGGCCGGTGAATGGGCCAGCGCACCTCAGCCTTGGGGGCGGGCTTGTTGTCGATGGGGTCGCCCAGCAGGTTAAACACCCGGCCCAGACACTCGTCGCCCACGGGCACGGTGATCGGCGCGCCGGTGTCGATGGCCTCGGTGCCGCGCTGCAAACCGTCGGTGGAGGACATGGCAATGCACCGCACCACATTGTCGCCGATGTGCTGCGCGACCTCGGCGGTGATGGTGGCGTCGCCGTTTTTCACATGGATCGCGTTGAGCAGCTTGGGCAGCTGGTCATCCGCAAACCGAATATCCAGAACAGGCCCCATTACCTGGACGACTGTTCCTTTGTTATTTGCCATTGGATTCAACTCCTTTTGTTGTAATAGGGAAGGAGAATGCAAAACGCAATACAGTCGATCCCTTTAGGAACCAGCCACGATCTCGGTAATTTCCTGAGTGATGGCGGCCTGCCGTGCCCGGTTGAATTTCAGGCTCAGCTCGTCGATCATATCCTCGGCGTTCTGGGTGGCGTTGTCCATGGCGGTACGCCGTGCCGCCTGCTCGGAGGCACGGGACTCACACAGCGCGCCGTACATCAATCCGCCCAGATATTCGGGGATGATGGCCTCAAAGACTTCCTCATTGCTCGGCTCATACAGAATGTCGCTGCCCCGGCTGCCTGCTTCGGCACTGGGGTGCTCCAGCGGCAGCAGCTTCATGGCGGCGGGGGACTGAGACAGCATGGATTCAAAGTTGGTATAGGCCACATGAACCTGGCTGTAGGTACCCTCCCGGAATGCCTTGCACAGCTGCTTCGCAATGGAAAAACAGTCGCCGATGGACACGGAGGCGGCCTCCGCGTAATTCTCCGTAAACGCGGGAATGCCCCGGCTGCGGAAGAAATCCACCGCCTTCTTGCCAATGGGAAGCACCTCGGCCTGCTGGCCGCGGAGCTGCTCCTCCACCAGCTTGAGCACATTGCTGTTGTAGCCGCCAGCCAGCCCGCGGTCACCGGCGATGACGACAAACATCACCTTCGCCTGACCCGGCTCCTGGAAATACACAGAGGAAAAGTCCTGGGTGGAAACGGAAATATCGGTAATGGTCTGGTGGAGAATCTCAAAATAAGGACGGGAATCCATCACCCGCGCCTGGGCACGGCGGAGCTTGGAGGCAGCCACCATTTCCATTGCCTTGGTGATCTGCTTGGTGCTCTCCATGCTGCGGATGCGGTTTTTGATCTCCTTTGTGGATACGCCAGCCATAGTCAGCCCTCCTTACACAGGAGAGAACTGCTTGACCAGCTCGTCCAGCGCGGCCTTCAGCGCCGCCTCGGTGTCGCTCTCCAGCTTGCCGGTGGAGCGGATGGCCTCCAGCACGTCGGCGTGGAAGTTGGCCATGTGCTCTTCCAGCCGCTGCTCGAATTCCGGCACCTTCTCCACGGGGATGGAATGCAGATACCCATGGGTGACGGCGTAGATGATGCACACCTGCTGCGCCACCTCCTTGGGGGAGTTGTTCTTCTGCTTCAGCACGGCCACGATCCGCTCACCCAGCGCCAGGCGCTCCTTGGTGTCGGCGTCCAGGTCGGAGCCGAACTGGGCGAAGCTCTGCAGCTCCCGGTACTGGGAGTACAGCAGCTTCAGGGAGCCTGCCACCTTCTTCATGGCCTTGATCTGCGCGTCGCCGCCCACGCGGGACACGGAAATGCCGGGGTTCACGGCGGGCATGATGCCGGAGTTGAACAGCTCGGTCTCCAGGAAGATCTGGCCGTCGGTGATGGAGATGACGTTGGTGGGAATGTAGGCGGAAACGTCACCGGCCTGGGTCTCAATGATGGGAAGGGCAGTCAGGCTGCCGCCGCCCAACTCAGGGGACAGCTGCGCCGCCCGCTCCAGCAGACGAGAATGCAGATAGAAAACGTCGCCGGGGTAGGCCTCGCGTCCGGGGGGACGGCGGATCAGCAGGGAAATGGCACGGTAAGCCACGGCGTGCTTGCTCAGATCGTCGTAGATCACCAGCACATCCTTGCCCTGGTGCATAAAGAATTCGCCCATGGTGCAGCCGGAGTAGGGAGCGATATACTGCATGGGAGCCAGCTCAGAGGCGGTGGCGGACACCACGATGGTGTATTCCATGGCCCCGCCCCGGGCCAGATTTTCGACCACCTGCGCAACGGTGGAGCGCTTCTGGCCGATGGCGACATAGATGCAGATCACATCCTTGCCCTTCTGGTTCAGAATGGTATCGGTGGCAATGGTAGTCTTGCCGGTCTGGCGGTCGCCGATGATCAACTCACGCTGGCCCCGACCGATGGGGATCATGGAGTCGATGGCCTTGATGCCGGTTTGCAGCGGGCGGCTGACATGTTGCCGCTCGATGATGCCGGGGGCGGGGGACTCGATCGGCCGGTAGCTTTCGGCGGTGATGGCGCCCTTGCCGTCGATGGGCTCGCCCAGGGCGTTGACCACCCGGCCGATCAGCCCCTGACCCACCGGCACGGACACGACCTTGCCGGTGCGCTTGACGGTGTCGCCCTCTTTGATGCCCTGATCGGAGCCAAGAATAACGATGGATACCGTATTCTCCTCCAGGTTCTGGGCCATGCCGTAGGAGCCGTCGGGGAATTCCACCAGTTCGCCGGCCATGCAGTTATCCAGGCCGGAGGCCTTTGCAATACCGTCGCCCACCAGAATGACCACGCCGGTCTCGCTGGCTTCAATTTTGTTTTCGTAGTTCTCGATTTGACTGCGAATGATCTTGGATATTTCTTCGGGTCTAAGTTCCATATAGTCCCTGCTTTCTCGTCAGAGTACGGTGTTTTTCAGCAGCTCCCGGACCTTATCAAGCCGATGGGACACGGTGTCGTCCAGACACTTTCCATCATAGCTCAGCTTCACACCGCCAAGGATCTCGGGATCGATCTGGTTACGCAGCAAGATGGTCTTGCCCGTAATGCCGGAGAGTTTCTCGGTCAGCGCAGCCTCCTGCGCCGCCGTCAGCGCCACGGCGGTGTAAGCCGTCACGCTGAGCATATTGTGGTCGCCCTGATACATCCGGGTGAAGGCCCGGCAGCAGTCGGGAAACAGGTGAATATAATCCTTCTCCACCAGAATTTTCAGGAAATTGAGCAGATACTGCTCGATCTTTCCCCGGAAGCCCTGGTCAAGGATCCGGCACCGCTCCTCCTTGGAGAGGTTGGCGGAGCGCAGCAGGCGGATATATTCCGGGTTCTGGTCAAAGCTCTCTTCCAGAGCGTTCATCTCGGAGAGAATGCTTTCGTCCAGCCCCTTGTCCCGCGCAAGCTCATAGAGCGCCTGGGCGTAAACTGTTCCTGCTTGGGTCATACCTGATCACCCAATTCATTGATGAACCGATCAATCATTGCCGACTGGTCCTCGCCGCTCAGCTCCTTTTCGACTACCTTACCGGCAATCGCCAGAGCCAGCCCGGAGATCTCGTTCTTGGCATCGTTGACGGCCTTTTTCTTCTCCAGCGCGATATCGGCGTTGGCCTTGTCCATGATGGCGGCAGCGTCGGCATTGGCCTTGCGAAGAATTTCCTCTTCCCGGCTCTGGGCGCGGGTCACAGCCTGCTGGACCATGCGGTCAGCGGTGGCGGAGGCATCATTGAGCTTCTGCTGGTATTCCTGCTGAAGCGACTGGGCCTGCTGCTTGGCAGCGCCTGCGGCGTCATACATGTCGTCGATCTCCTTCTGACGGTCGTGGATCATCTTCATGACCGGGCCGTAGAGAAATTTCTTGCCGACGAACAGAACCAGGAGAAAATTGAGCAGGGTAAACAGAGCGGTCCAGAAGTTTACGTTGATAAATCCTTCAGTACCCATTGTGATTTCCTCCTTTCGATTTCTGGAAACGAAAGGGGATTACAGGGCGAACATGATAACGAAGGCGATCAGCAGGGAGTAAATGCCGGTGGTCTCGGTGATGGCGCAGCCCAGGATCATGTTGGTACGCAGGTTGCTGGTGGCTTCCGGCTGACGGGCCATGCCCTCCAGCGCGTGAGAGACGGCGTTGCCTTCGCCGATGGCGGGGCCGATAGCGCCGATGCCCATGCACAGGCCAGCGCCCAGTGCCTTACCCAAGATTGCGATTCCTTGTGCTAATTCCATAAAAAGTTCCTCCTAATGTTTTTTTATAAAAATTTTTATGGTTGACAAAAGTAGATCAGGCTGCCGCCTGCTTCCCGGCCTCCTCCGGCTCGGGGCAGGAACCGGCCACATAGACCATGGTCAGCAGCGTAAAGACCAGGGCCTGCACAAAGCCGGAGAAAATGTCAAAGTAAAGAGACAATACAGCGGGGATACCCAGCGCCAGAACCGGCACGCCGGAAATGATGTCCAGCGCCTGAAGCAGGCCGAATACACCCAACAGGGCAAAGAGAATGCCAACAATCAGCCGCCATTTTTTCTTGTCCCGGCTGTTCCACACCAGCAGGCCCACGGCAAGCACCATCATTACGATGGATACCGCAATTCCGCTGGAGGAAATGGCATTCAGAATGATCGCGGACAGCATGGAAAGGGCAGTATAGAGAATAGAGGTGATCACGCCGCCGCCGGCCACGTTGCCAAAGTGACGGAAGGCCATGGAAACGGGCTGCGCCACCTCGGATACCAGGTTCATGGGGGTCATGACGGCCACCGGCTCGGTGAAGCCCTTCAGCCAGCCCAGAAAGCCGTTGGCTTTGATGTTGTTGTACCAGATGATCACGCTGACCATCACTGCCCAGGTCAGGGTGGTGCTCAGGTCGGCGGTGGAGGAGCGCAGGAAGCCGGTCATGCCAATCAGGCTCCCGCAGATGCTGCTCAGAAACAGAGTGCAGATAAAGGGGAACCACCTGGCGTTGTGTTCGCCCATGGTCTGAATGGTCATGTCATACAGCATTCCAAGACCCTTTTCCACCAGCACCTGCTTGCCGCCGGGGCGCTTGGTGATACCCTTGCCCAGCCAGACAAAGCAGCAGCACAGCAGCACCGTTACAATGGCGGAGGACAGCAGCGTCTGGGTCACGTTGATTCCGCCCAGGATCGGCAGGGTAAACAGTATGGAAGGGCCGGTTACTTCTACATTCATTTTGCAGGTTCCTCCTTGGACTTTTTCTTTCCCATCAGCTCGATCACAGTAATGACCGGGCGGACAAACACCAGCGGAATGACCATGGCCAGCGGGTCGCACAGCCCGGCCTTGGCCAGCACCACCAGGATCACGAACAGTAGCACCATCCGCCCCAGGTAGGAGCCTTGCATCAGCGCCTTCCCGGCGCGGACATCCTGCTCCTGGGCCTTATCAGCGGCGCGGGAGGCCATGACGGCCATCGCAAGAAAATTCAGAACACCCAACGCAAAGCCTGCCATAGCGCCCCAAAGCACCTTCGTGCTGAATTTCCCGAGCCCGTAATAGATCACAAGCATTAGCCCGGTGCACAGAGCTACACCCAGGGCAATTTCTCCTGTCTGCCGAAGAATTTGTTTGCGGTTATCCATGCGTCAATGCTCCTTGCTCACAGATGGTCGTTGAAATTAACGGATGTATCATTTTCTTTTTTTCCGCCGCCGAGCTTCTCCATGGCTTTCAGGCAGTCACGGAAGCCGGTGACGGCGCAGATCAAACCCACGGCGATGCCGCACCAGACCGTCCAGCTGCCCCAGCCCATGCTTTTGTGGAGCCAAAGCCCCAGCAAAACGAAGCCGGCCAGGGGGAAGGCGACGCTCAGACCAAGCTGTGTCAGCCACACCAAAAGACCAAAATCTTTCATAATTCCCATCCTCCCCCATTATGTATTTCACATTATAACGGATTTCCTGCGATGATGCAAGCCTTTTTTTCAGCAATCTCACGAAAAACTTAAGAATCTTTGTAGGAGAAAGGACTATCTTTTTTTGCCGAAATATAGTAAAATACAATGATAAACATAAACGAAACAGAATTTGAACAATCGGATACATTTGGAAAGTGGGAAGCGACTTGGCAGAGCAGGAAATGGAGATCCTTCAGGGCACCATCAGCGCGGTGGTGTACCAGAATTATGAAAACGGCTACGCGGTGCTGCGCCTGGATATCGGTGGAGGACAGAATGTGACGGTGGTTGGCACCGTTCCGCTGCCGGTGGTGGGCGAGCAGCTGATGGTAACGGGGCGGTGGAGCACCCATTCCAGCTACGGTAAGCAGTTTGAGGCGGAGTTCCTCGACCGTATGATGCCCCAGACTGCGTCGGAAATACTTGCCTACCTTTCCAGCCGGGTGGTCAAGGGCATCGGCCCCAAGACGGCGGCGCGGATCGTCAGCCACTTCGGCGAGGATACCCTGGTGGTGATGGAGCGGGAGCCCCAGCGCCTGGCGGAGATCTCCGGCATTTCCCCGGAGCGGGCCAGGCTTATCGGCGAGGAATTCCGGCTCCAGGTGGGCATGCGCCAGCTGATCGAATTCTTTGCCCTGCACCATTTAAGCGCGGAGCTTGCGGTGCGCACCTATAAAATCTACGGCGACAGCGCCACGGAGCTGCTGTATGACGACCCGTATCTGCTGATGGACGAGGGGCTGGACGCCTCCTTCGGCGCGGTGGATCGCTTTGCCATCGAGCTCGGCGTGGCCGGGGATGATCCCCGGCGGGTGGAAGCGGGCATCCTCTTTGAGCTTAGCTATAATCTCTCCGCCGGTCACAGCTTTCTGCCGGAGGAAAAGCTGATCGCCGCTACCACCCAGCTGCTCAGCGTCGCCCCGGAAACGGTGCAGCAGGGCCTGGCCCAGGCCCAGGAGGCGCAGCGGGTGATTGCCGACCAGCTGGCGGGAATCAAGGTGGACTACCTGCCGCAGCTGCTGGAGGCAGAGCAGTATTGCGCCGCCCGACTGACCGAGTTCGCGGCCAATTCCTTCCCGCAGGGGCAGGATCTGGAGCCGCTGCTCCGGCAGGCGGCGGAGGAAAGCGGTCTGCATTATTCCGCCCAGCAGGAGCAGGCCATCCGGGAGGCGGCGTCCTCCGGCCTGCTGCTGATCACCGGCGGCCCCGGTACCGGCAAGACCACGGTGCTGCGGGGAATCCTGAATCTTCTCGGCAATCTTCAGCTGCGCTATCTGCTGGCCGCCCCCACCGGGCGGGCGGCAAAGCGCCTGAGCGAGGTGACGGGAGAGAACGCCTCCACCATCCACCGCCTGCTGGAATCGGGCATCGATCCCGCCACCGGCAAAATGGTGTTTGCACGGGATGAGGACAATCCTCTCAAATGCGACGTGGTCGTGGTGGACGAAATGTCCATGGTGGACGTGCTGCTCCTTTCCAGCCTTCTCAAAGCCATTCCCAGGGGAAAGCGGCTGATCCTGGTGGGCGACCCGGATCAGCTTCCGCCCGTCGGCCCCGGCTTCCCCTTCAGCGATATGCTGCGCAGCGGCGGGCTGCCCACGGTTTGCCTGACGGAGATTTTCCGCCAGGCCCAGAAAAGCCTGATCGTGATGAACGCCCACCGGGTCAACCGGGGCGAGCAGCCGGAGCTGAAAACCGTCACCAGCGATTTCTTCTTTATGCGCCGCAGCTCCGAGGATGGCGTCACCCAGCTGATCCGGGATCTGTGCAGCACCCGCCTGCCTAAAAACATGGGCATCCAGCCTGCGGAGATTCAGGTGCTTTCTCCCACCCGCAAGGGGGGCGTGGGAACCGCCGCGCTGAATACCATGCTCCAGGCGGCATTGAACCCACCTGCCCCGGAGAAAAAGGAAAAGCTCTATGGGGAGATCACCTTCCGCCAGGGCGACCGGGTAATGCAGATCCGCAACAATTATGATATCCTGTGGAAGAGGGTGGACGGCACCGCCGTGGGCAACGGCATCTTCAACGGCGACGTGGGCACGATCCGTGAGATCGACCTCCAGCAGGAATATATGACCGTCCTTTTTGACGACCGGGAGGCCACCTATGACTTCACCCAGCTGGGAGAGCTGGAGCTGGCCTATGCCATTACGGTGCACAAGAGCCAGGGCAGCGAATACCGCGCCGTGATCCTTGCCGCCTGGAATGGCTCGCCGTATTTGCTCAACCGCAGCGTCCTGTATACGGCGATCACCCGCGCCCGGGAGCTGCTGATCATCGTGGGCCGGGAGGAGACCGTAGCGGCCATGACGGAGAACGCGAAGAAGAACCGCCGCTACTCCGGCCTCAAGCTGCGGCTCCAGGGGCGGGTGGAATGAGCGCCCCGGCTGCCTGGCTGCGGGAGCTGCTCTTCCCCCGGCGGTGCATGCTCTGCCGGACATTTTTGAATAAAAATGAGACGGATTTGTGCCGCGCGTGCTTCCAGCGGATGCCTGTGTACCCTACCCATGACGGTAATCGGGCGGATGCAGGAAAAAACGATGCCCATTTTCTTGACAGTTTCACTGCGGTCTGGTACTATGAGGGGGACGTCCGCCGGAGCATCCTGCGCTTTAAGTTCCGCAAAGCGGTATATCTGGCGCCGAAGCTCAGCCGGTTTCTTGCCATGCGGCTGCTCCAGCAGGGGCCGGAGCAGTTTGATCTGCTGACCTGGGTTCCCATCAGCTGCCTTCGGCGCTTTCGCCGCAGCTATGACCAGTGCGAGCTGCTGGCTCGGTACGCGGGCCGTGAGCTGGGGGTGCAGCCCCAGCGGACGCTGCGCAAGAAGCGCAACACCCCGCCCCAGTCCTCCCTGACCTCCGCCTCGATGAGAAAGGCCAACGCCCTGGGCGCTTATGAGCTTTGCGCCGACGCGGATGTCCGGGGAAAAATCATTGTGCTGCTGGATGATATTTTTACCACCGGCTCCACCATGAACGAATGCGCCCGCGTCCTGCTGACGGCGGGAGCGAAGGAAGTACACGGAGTCGCCCTGGCGGCGGCCCGCAATCATAAAATGACCAAGTAGGTGAATTGTATGCAGCTTTTTTCCAATGACCTGGGCGTTGACCTGGGTACCTCCAATGTTTTGATTTATGCCGACGGAAAGGGACTGGTGGTGCGCGAGCCTGCCGTGGTGGCGCTGGATCGCAACACCGGCAAGATTCTCCAGGTGGGCGCTGCCGCCCGGAACATGCTGAACCGTACCCCCGGCAACGTGGTCGCCATGCGCCCGCTGAAAGAGGGCGTTATTTCCGACCATGAAATGACCGTGCGCATGCTCCAGGAGATGTTCAAAACCGCCACCAAGGCCTCCGTCTTTACC
Source organism: uncultured Oscillospiraceae bacterium (assembly GCA_934565795.1). Taxonomy (GTDB): domain Bacteria; phylum Bacillota; class Clostridia; order Oscillospirales; family Oscillospiraceae; genus Faecousia. The sequence continues at coordinate 120,495 of CAKTIM010000001.1, read as the reverse complement.
CCCAAGCCCCGCGTGGTCATCAGCGTCCCCAGCGGCGTCAGCGAGGTGGAGGAGCGCAGCGTCATCAATGCCGCCATCGAGGCCGGCGCCAGACGTGTGTTCCTGATCGAGGAGCCGCTGGCAGCGGGCCTGGGCGCGGGCCTGGACTTGAAGGGCACCCAGGGACATATGGTGGTGGATATCGGCGGCGGCACCACGGATATCGCCGTGCTGAGCATGAACGGCGTCACCGTTTCCTCCTCCCTGAAAATTGCAGGCGATTCCTTTGACGAGTCCATCGCCCGCTATGTCCGCCGCCAGTACGGCGTGGTCATTGGCGAGGTCACCGCGGAGGAGGTAAAGATTCAGATCGGTCAGGTCTACCCCCGCCAGGAGGAAATGACCATGAATGTCAAGGGCCGGGATTCCAAAACCGGCATGCCCAAGACCGTCACCCTGACCTCCACGGAAATCTACGAGGTGCTTCGCCGCCCCGCCCGCCAGATCGCCGACGAGGTGCTGGCCGTGCTGGAGCAGACAAGCCCGGAGCTGGTCAGCGATGTTTCCGAGACCGGCATCACCCTCACCGGCGGATGCAGCCAGGTATGGGGCTTTACGGAGCTGCTGATCGAGCGCACCGGCATCCCCTGCATCCTGGCCGACGACCCGGATTCCTGCACCGCCTACGGCTGCGGCAAGAGCCTGGCCTGGATCAACCACATGCAGGAGGGCCCCATCAACATTGCCCGCCGCCGGATGATGCGGCAAAAGTTTTAAAAAGAAACCAGGGGGCCTCAGCGGTTTTGCTGAGGCTCCCTGATTATTTGTATGAATTCTTCTTAGCGAAAGGACAGCGGGGGAGGGGGCTTATCCCTTCCTCACGTCCATCATCACGGCGGTCAGAATGCTTTCGGGCTGTGGTGTACCGTGGACGGTGCCCAGGTAGTCCTTTCCAAGCAGCTCAAAGAAATTGCCGCTGATGTTCAGCTCCGGCAGGCGGCCAACGAGCTTGCCGTTTTCCATCAGATATGCCATCTGCACCGGCGTTGCGAAGTGTCCCTCCGGCGTCATGTCGCCGCCGGAGGCGATCACCACATACACTGCCTTGCCGGGAGCCAGCGCACCCAGGATGGGGGCGGTGGCATCTGTGTAGAACTGATTGAAGCCCAGGCTGGGCACGCCGTCATAGGCGGCGGATGCGGTGCCCAGATTCGGCAGACCAAATTGCTCCGCCGATTTCTTGGTGGTCAGCAGGCCGGTGAGCACGCCGTTTTCAATCAGCGCGGGCCGCAGGCTGGGGGCGACGCAGCCCTCCTCGTCAAAGAAGCAGCAGCCCGCATTGGTGGCGGGATTCATGTCATTGCGCAGGGAGAGCTTGTCGGAAAATACCTTCTGCCCCATTTTGCCGCTGAGCAGCGAAGCGCCGGAGGCATACATTTCCGCGACGAACTGACGCAGGAACGTGCCAAAGAACTCGTTGGGGCCGATGATGACGGGATAGCGCCCGGGTGCAATGTCGGCGGGCGTATAGAATGCGTCATATTCCCGCTGGAACTGCTCCAGCAGGCGATCCGCGTCAAAACGGTTGCCCTCATAAGCCAGCACGGTATCAAACAGATTGCCTGAGCCGCGATTCTGCGCCAGCAGCTCGATGCTCAGGCTATTGCCGGAGGCGGTCAGATGGCGGCCCAGGGAGTTGCGGTATTCCGTCCTCCCATAGCTCAGGCTGACCTTGTTGGACAGTGCAAACCGGGGGCAGGCCTTGCCAAGGCAATCCAGGAAGGACTGCATGGTGGGAAGAAACGCCGCCACGGGGATGATTTCCTCCTCGTGCAGGTCTGCCTTCTCCAAGGCTCCCTCCAGGCTGCAGGGATAGGGGATCCCCAGCTCCAGGGCTTCCTTGGCTTTGGCGGTCAGCGCCTCTTCGTCCGGCGCACCCAGGCAGCCGGCGACGCCGATACAGCCATGGTCATACACGCGGACGGTGCCGGTGGTCTCCTCCTGCTCCCGGAAGCTGTCGATTTTTCCGCCGGTGACGTTCAGGGTGACGGAGCGGCGGGTGTTGGTCAGAAATTCTTTTTCCATGGTAATTTCACCTCACTGCACATTCATGGACGATACCCGGACATACGGGCCGCCGAAGCCCACTGGCAGGCCCTGCTGCTCCATTTTGCCGCAGCCGCCGGTGACGAAGGACAGCAGCTGTACGTCCTTTGTCAGCCCGTCGATCAGACCGAGGGTCTCAAACACGGAGCCGGTCAGCACACTGATCTGCACCGGGCGGCCCAATTTGCCGTCGACGATCTCGTAGGCCAGGCTGGGGGCGATGGTAAAGGTGCTCATGCCGCTGCCGTGGCGGATGGACTTGATGAAGTAGCCCTTTTCAATAGGGGCGATCAGCTGATCAAAGTCCAGATTGCCGCCCTCAATATAGGTGGTGGTCATGCGAACGATGGGTTCAAAGGTGCAGTCGATGGCGCGGGCGTTGCCGGTGGGGGCCTCGTCCAGGGCAGCAGCGGTCTGCGCATTGTGTAGCCTGCCTGCCAGGATTCCGTTTTTAATCAGGTAATTTTTACGGGCGCGGGTACCCTCGTCGTCATAGGGAACATAGCCACAGCCGGGCACGGAGCCGCACTCGGCAATGGAGAGAATGGGGGAGCCGACGGCTTTGCCCAGCTTCCATTCTTCCCGCATGGATTCGTCCGAAAGCATGAAATCCGATTCCGACTTGTGCCCGAAGGACTCGTGGGCAAATACGCCCGCCGCCTCAGGAGAGAGCACCACGGGGTATTTCCCCGGCGTCACAGGCACGGAGCTGCGCATAAAGGCCGCCTGCTCCGCCACAGCGGCGCGAATCTCCCCGTCCAGTCCTGTCAGCTCGTCAAAGCGGGTAGCGCCCTTTTGCCAGTGGCCGGAGAATTTCCGCTCTCCCTCGGCCATGCTGAAGGAAAGGGACAGGCCGCAGGTCTGATAATCATAGGTGATATCCGCGCCCAGACTGGATTGAAAGTGGTAAAGACTGTTCCGATCCAGATATGTACCCTGGGGCATGGTGACGCAGCTATCCTCGGACAGCAGCGGCAGATAGGACAGCAGCAGGGCCTGCTTCTCCTTGGCGGAAATATCCCGCACGGAGCATTCCGCAAAGCTCATCACCGTATCCCGGTTGCGCTCAAAGCGGCGGACAATGGGATCGTCCAGAATCTTTTCGTTTGGCGTGGCGGCGTCGTACAGCCCGTCCAGCGTTTTCTGAAGCTCGGACAGGTTCGTCACGGCGGCGTAGTACCAAAGCTTCCCGTCGTATACCCGAAGAAAGGCCCGGCGCTCTACCCGCGTTTTCATCTCCAGCAGAATCCCTGCCTGATAGGAAACGGTCGTCCGGCTGCGATCCTCCGTCCGCACATCGGCGTAAAATCCATCCCGAAATTGAATCATATCATTTAAGCCTCCTTTTTCTTACAGAATACTATACCCCTGAACGGCGCAAAAGGCAAGAGAAAAAACCGGGGGAGCCGCCTTCGCGGTTCCCCCGGCTGAATGCCTTGCTTAGTTCCTTAGTTGTTGGTGGACAGGACGATGTTCTTGCGCATATAGGAGGTGTCGCCCATGGTGATGGGGTAGTTCTCCAGCAGGCCGTCCATCCAGGTCTGCATGTCCTCGGTTCTCAGGTCATTGGTGATCTGATACTCCCGGTAGGTCTGGCCGGTGGTGCCCACGAAGTACATCACGTGATAGCCATAGCTGGTCTCCACAATGCCGGTGTCGCCCGGCTTGCGGTCGGCGTCGAAGCACCAGTCGTTGAAGGCGGTGACCATCTGGCCGGGGTAGACGTTTTCGTACAGACCGCCGTTGCCATTGGAGCCGGAGTCGGTGGACTTGGTGTTGGCCAGCTCGGCAAAGCTGTCCTCGGTGGCGTCGCCGGACTTCCACTCGTTCAGAATCTCCTCGGCGCTGGTACGGGCGGCTTCCTTGGCCTCGTCGGTGTAGGTGCCGTCCTCGTTCTGGTCGCCGCTGAAGCCAACCAGGATGTGACGGACGTTGACCAGCTCGGTCTCGTTGTCATTCTTGCCGGTGTACAGGGCAACATAGAAAGCGGAAACGGTCTCATATTCCTCGCCGTTCTCGTCGGTCACGGTGTTGGGAACCTCTATGCAGGTGAGGTCGCCCTCCTGACGGGCGTCGTCGGTGATCCAGTCAACCAGATAGGTGTTGATGCCGGAGCGGGACAGGTTGGTGTAGACGGAGGCGGAAGCGTCGGTGCCCTCGTTGATCTTCATCTCGGCGATGGCGGCGTCCAGCTCGTCCAGGTTCGTGGCCTTGGTCAGGGGCGCGATGGCAGCCTTGGCAGCGACCACGGCAGCGTCGCGCTCTGCGGCGGTATAGGTGGTGGTGCCGTTCTCGTCAGTGGTGCCGCCGGACAGGAACTTGGAGACGGGAATGTGATACTGCGCGAAGCTATAGGAGGAATACTTGCCGGGATCCTTGCTCTCGGCCTCCTGAATCTGCTCGCTGGTATAGGTGAGAGAATCCTGATGGGCGCTCTGGTAGGCACTGGCCAGCAGATTGCGGCTGTAGTAGGCAAGATAGCTCTCCTTGGAAGCGCCGTTGCCGTACTGCGCCTTCAGGAAGGCGTCGGCATTGTCATAGCCGTAGATGGTGGCATAGGCATCCAGATTGTTGCTCAGCAGATCGACCTGGGTCTGCTGATCCTCAGGCAGGGTGTAGCCCTCCGCCTCGGCGGCGTCGGCCAGGGCAAGCACATTCTGAGCGGAGGAGGCGGACTCGGTGATGAAGTTGTCTGCCCAGGTCTCGCCGGTCTCGGTGTCGTAAACCTGCTTGTCCAGGGCCACGGAGCTATCCAGGCCGAACAGGGACAGGTAGCTGCCGTAGCTGTTGGCGTAGTTGTTCACATAGTCGATGTAGTAATAGCTCAGCTCGGCATTGCTCAGCTCGTGGCTGCCCACGGTGGCGGCAACGGTATTCTTCTCGTGTACGCCGCGGGACTCGATGGAGCGATTGATGCCCACCACGATGGCAACGGCGATCAGCGCCACCAGCACCACCACAAAGGCAATGCTGTAAATCTTGACCTTTTTGGCTTCCTTCTGCTCGGCGATCTGACGCTCGGTCAGCTTTCCTTCATTTTCAGAGCGAAGCTTCTTCTTTTTGGATGCACTCATGAAATCATATCCTCTCATTTGTTCCTTGTTCGATTTGTTCGTATCTTTTCGCGCTGATACAAACAGACCAGTACAGTATAAACTATTTTTCTCCGTCTTTCAAGTGGCAAATTTGTTAAAAATCTAAAAAACATGGGGGCCGAAGCCCCCATGTGATCCCCCGCTTTAGCCGTAGCGCGTCCAATTATGACCTGCACGAAATGGCAGGTGGGTTGCCGCTCACGACCTTCTCTGCTCCCAGCGTCCACCGCACGTCAAAGCGTGGGCGGGAGGTCTGCAATCCAGCCGGGAAGTCTAACATCCCGTTCAAAAAATGTGGGTCCAAAAGGACGCACTCGCACCAAGCAGGAAGAGCTTATTCTGTTTCTTCCTCGTAAAGAGAGTCCATAATCAGGTCGTACACCGCCTGAAGCTCGGCCTCATCCTCAATTGCGCACAGAAGAGGCTCACCGTCCTCGTCGGTGGATTTCAGAATGCTGACCTCCAGGTCGGCGCCCTCATCGCCGTCGGCGGGAACCACGGCCAGGTAGCTGGCACCGTTATATTCCACCGTGGTCAGAACCTCCAGCTCGTATTCCGTGCCGTCCTCGTCTGCGATGGTGATGAAATCGGAGCCGTATTCGTCTGCCATGGCGCACCTCCAAACTCTTTACTGGTATTCTAACCCCGCGGAGGGGTAAAATCAATAGTTAATATTGCACAAACTGTACAAAGCGCGTCTTTAAAAAATGGGACGGCCATATTAAAGTATACAAATTCAAAATGCGGTGATCCTTTTCCAATACTGCGGCTTTTATAACTGCATTATTTCCTGAAATTAAAGGATAATTCATAAATTAGGTCTTTCGTTTTGGGCATCATTATGTTATAATCCTATGAAGGCATGCTTAGAAATATGCCCTTTTGAAATTGCAGCGATTCCCCCGGCCCGCCGGGCCGGAGTTTCGGAGGTTTTCTATGGCAAATCAGGAACAGAACAATAGAAGACGGAAAAAAATCCGCCAGGAATGGAATCCGCACTGGACGATAAAGCTGGTTTATACCGCCTGCTCCACGGTGTTTTCCGCCGCCAAGATCGCCATCGGCGCGGCGGCGACGGTGCTGCTGATCTGCCTGATCAGCGGCGTGGTGTTTGTGGGCGCATTGGCGGAATATCTTCAGAACGACATTCTGAAGGAGGCCCAGAACTGGTCTTATGAGGATTACGATATCGAAAAGACCTCCTACGTGCACTACGTAGACAGCGACGGCAATATCCAGCTGCTTCAGCAGATTTATACCACCACCGACCGCCAGCCCGCCACCTGGGATGAGATCCCCCAGGCGCTGGTGGATGCCACCGTCGCCATCGAGGACAAGCGGTTTTACGAGCATCAGGGCGTGGACTGGATCACCACCGTGAAGGCCTGCGCCAATATGTTCTTTGGCGGCGACTCCCAGTTCGGCGGCTCCACCATCACGCAGCAGCTGGTCAAGAATACCACCGATGAAAAGAGCATCACCGTGCAGCGAAAGGTGATGGAGATTTTCCGCGCGCAGCTGCTGGAAAAGGAATACGACAAAGACGTCATTATGAAGGAGTACCTCAACCGCATCTACCTGGGCAAGGGGTGCTATGGCGTCAAGTCCGCCGCCGCCGCTTACTTCGGCAAGGAGCTGCAGAGCCTGACCGTGGCGGAGTGTGCCAGCCTGATCAGCATTACCAATAACCCCTCGTTGTTCAACCCCTACTCCACCAGCGTGTATATGTACAAGGGCGAGATGCGCGACGGCCAGCAGCGCAACCGCTACCGCCAGGAAAGCGTCCTGAGCGAGATGCTGAACCAGGGCTACCTGACGGACGAGGAGTATATCACCGCCTACAATCAGCCCCTGGTATTCAAGGACGGCATCGACGAGGCCGACCGCTGGGCGGTGTGCGACCACTGCGGCTACGGCGGCACGGTGAGCACCTATACCCGCCAGGGCGACCTGTATTTCTGCCCCCGGTGCGGCAATCAGACTGCCATCAGCCAGAACGCCTCCCAGCACATCTACAGCTGGTTTGTGGATACCGTTATTCTGGATGTGGCGTCGGATATGGCGCTGCAGGATGGCTTCGTGTGGGATGATATGGATCAGGCCGCGCGGAACTACTATCTGGAAAAGATTCAAAAGGGCGGCTACCACATCTACACCACCCTGGACATGGATGTCCAGAATCAGGTGGATGCGATCTACACCGACCTGAATAACATCCCCACCACAAGAAGCACCCAGCAGCTGCAATCCGGCATTGTGGTCATTGACAATTCCACCGGCGATATTGTGGCCCTGGCCGGCGGCGTGGGGGAGAAGACCGATTTCTTCGCCTACAACAAGGCCACCCAAGCCAAGCTGCAAACCGGCTCGTCCGAAAAGCCCCTGTCCGTCTATGCGCCCGCCTTTGAAAAGGGCGGCTTCAGCCCCGCCACGGTGGTCAAAGACCTGCCGATGAGCTACAACGGCGGCGCCTGGCCCAAGAACGACAGCCGGGTCTACAGCTATTCCCGGACGATCTTCCAGGGCGTTACGTCCTCCGTCAACGCGGTTTCCGCCAATGTGCTCAACCAGATCGGGGTCGACTACAGCTTCAGCTTTGCAAAGTATAATTTCGGCCAGAACTATTTGATCGACAACTATACTTCCTCCAGCGGCATGGCTATGTCCGATATTGCCCTCGCGCCGCTGGCGCTGGGCGCGCTGACGGTCGGCTCCACGGTGCGGGAAATGTCCACCGCCTTTGCCACCTTTGCCAACGACGGCGTGTACCGCACCTCCCGCACCTACACCAAGGTCTATAACAGCGACGGCAAGATCGTGCTGGACAACGGGCAGGACTCCCGGAAAATCCTCAGCGAGAAAACCGTCAACTATATGAACTACTGCCTTTACAACGCCGCCAACAACGGCACCGGCGCGGCGGCTGTGTTCCCCGGCCAGAGCATCGCGGGAAAGACTGGCACCACCTCCAGCAACCGTGACCGCTGGTTCGTGGGCTATACCAAGTATTACACCGCCGCCGTGTGGTGCGGCTATAACCAGCCGGAGCAGATTTATCTGACCAACAACTACGCAAACCCCGCCGCCCGGCTGTGGAAAATGGTTATGCAGCCCATCCACAACGGCCTGCCCCAGGCGGGCCTGTACAACGGCAACGCCTTTACCAACGTGAGCGTCTGCCTGGATTCCGGCAAGCTGGCCACCCCCGCGTGCAGCCTGGATGCCCGTGGCGTTGCCCGGGTGGTATCCGTGAACTGCTACCCGGAGGACGTGCCCACCGAATACTGCACCAAGCATATTCAGATGGACTACTGCGTCACCGGCGGCGGTGTGGCCACCGAGTACTGCCGCATGTTCCCGGACGCGGTGATCGAGAGCCGCTCCCTGGTGCGCCTGACCCAGGACGAGGTCAATGAGATCAGCGCCGCCCTGCGGGTGGGCCTGGAGGATGTCTACGGCAGCGACGGCTATGTCTACTTTGTAGATAACTACGGCAACCCCCTGACCTGGACGGGCTTCAGCGGATTTGCCACCAACCTGGCGGGCACGCCCTATATCTCCTGCCCGCTGCACAATCAGGATACCATCATCAACATGCCCACTACCCCGGAGGGCGGCATTGACGACGGCAACGGCAACATCATCTACCCCGATAACGGCAATGGGGATACCGGCTATGACTTTGGCAACGGCAGCTACGATTTCGGCAACGGCGGAAATGCCTACGGAGACTATTCCGGCAACGGGGACGTGTATTTCTAAGACAATTAATTTGGATATAGAGAAACGAGGGAAAGCCAACATGCTATGGATTTCCGATGAATGGAAGGACTATCAGGTGCTCGATACCTCCGACGGGGAGCGGCTGGAGCGCTGGGGGAAATATATCCTGGTGCGCCCCGATCCCCAGGTGATCTGGAGCACTCCGCACGGCGCGCCGGAGTGGAAGCGCTACGATGCCCGGTATATCCGCTCCAACACCGGCGGCGGCCACTGGTCAGAGCATCATCTGCCGGAGCGCTGGCAGATTCGCTACAAGGATTATCTCACCTTTAACGTCAAGCCCATGAATTTCAAGCACACCGGCGTATTCCCGGAGCAGGCGGCCAACTGGGACTTTATCCGGGAGCGGGTCACCTCGGCTGGCCGCCCGGTGCGGGTGCTGAATCTGTTTGCCTATTCCGGCGGCGCGACCCTGGCGGCTGCTGCAGGGGGAGCGGAGGTGTACCATGTGGACGCCTCCAAGGGAATGGTGGCCTGGGCCAAGGAGAATGCCATGGCCTCCGGCCTTGCCGACCGGCCCATCCACTGGATCGTGGACGACTGCGGCAAATTCATCCAGCGGGAGCTTCGCCGGGGCCGCCGGTACGACGGCATCATCATGGATCCGCCCAGCTACGGCCGGGGGCCAAGCGGCGAGATCTGGAAGATGGAGACCAGCTTCTTCCCCTTCCTCCAGGAGACGGCGAAGCTGCTGACGGATAATCCCTTATTTGTCATTATCAATTCCTATACCACCGGCCTTGCCCCCTCTGCGGTGGCCTATGCGGCGGACGTGACCTTCAAGCCCTTTGGCGGCAAGACCGCCGCCGGGGAGCTGGGCCTGCCGGTGCGGGATTCCGGCTTGGTGCTTCCCTGCGGTGCAACGGGAAGATGGACGCCCTGAGGAGGCACATATGGAAGAACTGATTTCGGCGGAGGCATTGGCCTTCCGCTATCCCGGTGTGGACGGCGCGCCGGATGTGACGGTATTTGAAGACCTGAACCTTTCCATTCACGAGGGAAGCTTCACCGCCATCCTGGGCACCAACGGCTGCGGCAAATCCACCCTGGCCAAGCACTTCAATGCGATCCTGCTGCCCACCGGCGGCAAAATGTACGTATGCGGCATCGATACCTCCGACCCTGGGCGGCTGATGGCCGTCCGGCGCAACGTGGGCATGGTGTTCCAGAACCCGGATAACCAGATCGTCGCCAATGTGGTGGAGGAGGATGTGGCCTTCGGCCCGGAGAACCTGGGCATTGCCAGCCCGGAGATTCGCCGCAGGGTGGATCAGGCGCTGAAGCAGGTGGGCATGTACGAATACCGGGAGCACGCGCCGCACCTGCTGTCCGGCGGCCAGAAGCAGCGCATTGCCATCGCGGGCGTCATTGCCATGGAGCCGCGCTGCATCGTGCTGGATGAACCCACCGCCATGCTGGATCCCAAGGGCAGGAAGGACGTTATCGACACGGTAAAGCGGCTGAACAGGGAAAAGGGGATCACCATCGTCCTGATCACGCATCATATGGACGAGGCTGCCCAGGCAGACCGGGTGGTGGTTCTGAACAAGGGAACCATCGCCGCCGACGGTACACCCAGGGAGGTATTCTCCCAGGTGAAACTGCTGCATGAGATCGGCCTGGCTGCCCCGGAAAGCGTGGAGCTGTGCTGGGCGCTGAACCAGCGCGGCTTTGATTTACCCCTGACGGCCTTGGAGCCGGAGGAATGCGTGCAGGTACTTTACGACTGGATGAAGGCGGAATGAACCGCCGGCCCGGCAAAAGGCCTGACCCGTAGGAGGAATGAATTTGGAACCCATTATGCAGGTGAAAAACCTGAGCTATGTATACAGCGCCGGTACGCCCTTTGAGCATAAGGCGCTGGATGACGTGAGCTTCACCATCAACCGGGGGGAGTTCGTGGGCATTATCGGCCACACCGGCTCCGGCAAATCCACACTGATGCAGCAGCTGAACGGCCTGCTGAAGCCCACCGCCGGGCAGGTGCTGCTGAACGGTGTGGATATTTGGTCGGATAAGCAGATCACGCGCCAGGCCCGCTTCCGGGTGGGGCTGGTGTTCCAGTACCCGGAATACCAGCTGTTTGAGGAGACGGTCTATAAGGACATCGCATTTGGCCCGAAGAATATGGGACTTTCCCAGCAGGAGATCGACCGCCGGGTGCGGGAGGCTGCCGGGTTCGTGGGCATTACCGAGCGCCAGCTCCAGGCCTCGCCCTTTGATTTGTCCGGCGGTCAGAAGCGCCGGGTGGCCATTGCGGGCGTTATCGCCATGGAGCCGGAGCTGCTGATCCTGGACGAGCCGATTGCGGGCCTCGACCCTGTGGGCCGGGCGGAGATTCTGGGCAATATCGAGAGCTATCGCAGGGCGAAGAATGCCACCGTGATGATGGTCAGTCATTCCATGGAGGATGTGGCCAGAATGACGGATCGACTGCTGGTGCTCTACCATTCCCGCCTCGCCATGGACGCCCCGCCCGCCCAGGTATTCAGCCGCGCCGAGGAGCTGGTCGGTATGGGGCTGGATATCCCCAGGGTGACCCAGATATTCCTCGACCTGAGAAATAAGGGCCTGGATGTGGACAGCGTGTACACCATCGATCAGGCGGTGGACTGCCTGACCCGTCTGAAGGAGGGAAGCGCCCATGCTTAAGGATATCACCCTGGGGCAGTTCTTCCCCGGCCATTCCGCCATTCACCGCATGGATCCGAGAACCAAGCTGATCCTGACCATGGTGTACATCGTGGCCCTGTTTATTGCGCAGAACTGGATTTCCTATTCCCTGATGCTGGTATTTTTGCTGACCTGCATCAAAATTTCATCCATTCCCCCAAAATCCATTGTGCGGGGAATGAAGCCCCTGGTTTTTATTCTGATTTTTACGGCGATTTTAAATATTTTCTATACCGATGGCGGCGTGGAGCTGGTGCGGCTGGGTTCCCTGGCCATCACCACCGAGGGGCTGAAGCGTGCTCTTTTTATGATCTGGCGTATTCTTATGCTGATTTCCGGCACCTTCCTGCTGACCTATACCACCTCGCCCATCTCCCTGACGGACGGGCTGGAGAGCCTGCTCTCTCCGCTGAAAAAGCTCCACGTCCCGGTGCATGAGCTTTCCATGATGATGAGCATCGCCCTGCGCTTTATCCCCACCCTGATTGAGGAGACGGATAAGATTATGAACGCCCAGAAGGCAAGAGGCGCGGACTTTGAAACCGGCAGCATCATTCAGCGGGCCAAGGCGCTGGTGCCGATCCTGGTGCCGCTGTTTATCAGCGCCTTCCGCCGGGCGGACGAGCTGGCCACCGCCATGGAATGCCGCTGCTACCAGGGCGGAGAGGGGAGAACCAAGCTGAAGCTGCTGCGCTTCAAGCGGGGCGACCTGGTGGCCTTCGCCGTGTGCGCCTGCCTGCTGGCGGCGGTAACGACCCTGGCGTCACTGGGACTGTGAGGGCCGATATGCGAAACATTGCACTGTTTCTGACCTATCTGGGCACCGCCTACCACGGCTGGCAGGTGCAGAAGAATCTTCCCACCGTGGCCGAGACCATGGAAAAGGCGGCGGCTATGGTGGTGGGGCATCCCGTCCACATGACCGGCTGCGGCCGCACCGACGCCGGAGTGCACGCCCGGTGCTACGTGGCCAATTTCCGAACCGCCTCCACCATCCCGGTGGAACGGCTGCCCTATGCCCTGAATACCCATCTGCCCTGTGATATTGTGGTCACCAGGGCTTTTGAGGTTCACGACGGCTTCAATGCCATCGGCTCCTGCGTAAAAAAGGAGTATACCTATCAGATTTACAATTCCCGGCTGAAAGACCCGTTTTACGTCAACCGCGCCTGGTTTTACCCAAAGCATCTGGATGAAGCCGTGATGCAGGCGGCAGCGGCGCAGTTCGTGGGCACCCATGACTTCGCGGCGGTACGCAGCGTGGGCACCGACGTAAAGTCCACGGTGCGCACGGTGTATTATTATAATGTAGAGCGCCGTGATAATCTGATTTTGCTCCGGGTCTGCGCCAACGGCTTCCTCTATAATATGGCAAGGGCCATGGCAGGCACGGTGGTCTACTGCGCGGAGGGGAAAATTCGCCCGGAGGAGATCGGACGGATTCTGGATTCCGGCAACCGAACGGCGGCAGGCCCCACCGTCCCGCCGGGGGGACTGTACATGACGCACCTGTGGTACGACGACGGAATCGAGCAATTTGAATGCGCCGCCCGCTGAGGAGAAGTTCATAATTTGTTTTTCCTTTTTCCGTACAAATGTGCTATACTGCGTTCCGAAGCGGATGCCCTGAAAAGGAGTGAGAAATCATGCAGCCTAAAATGTGCGTCAAATGCAAAAAGAACATTGCGGTTGTTTTTATAACAAAAATGGAAAACGGCAATACCCTGAACGAGGGCTATTGCCTGAAATGTGCAAAGAGCCTTGGAATTCCTCAGATTGACCAGGTGGTCAAGCAGATGGGCATCTCCGAGGATGATCTGGACATGCTCAGCGACGAAATGAGCAGCATGTTCGGCCAGAATGACAGCGAATCCGACGACGGCTCCGAGAGCCGCACGGCCACCTTCCCGCTGCTCAATCAGCTGTTTGGCAACGGCAGCCTGCCCATTCCCAGCCGCCAGCCTGCCAAGCAGGAGCCGCCCAAGGACGACGGCGAAAAGAAGAAGGCAGTCAAAAAGCATAAATTTCTGGACAGCTACTGCATGGATCTGACCGGCAGAGCCAGAGCGGGGAAGCTGGATCAGGTCATCGGCCGGGACGTGGAGACCGAACGGGTGATTCAGATTCTGAACCGCCGCCAGAAGAACAATCCCTGCCTGGTGGGCGAGCCGGGCGTGGGCAAGACGGCCATTGCAGAGGGCCTGGCCCAGCGGATCGCCGCCGGAGATGTGCCCTATAAGCTGCGGGACAAGGAGGTTTTCCTGCTGGATCTGACGGCCCTGGTGGCCGGAACCCAGTTCCGCGGCCAGTTTGAGAGCCGCATGAAGAGCCTGATTACCGAGATCAAGGAGTGCGGCAACATCATCCTGGTGGTGGACGAGGTTCATAACCTGGTAGGCGCGGGAGACGCCGAGGGCAGCATGAACGCTGCCAATATCCTCAAGCCGCCTCTGTCCCGGGGAGATATTCAGATCATCGGCGCGACCACCTATACCGAGTATCGCAAGTATATCGAAAAGGATGCCGCCCTGGAGCGCCGCTTCCAGCCCGTTACCGTGGCGGAGCCGACGTTGGAGCAGGCCATCCAGATTCTCCAGGGCATCTCCAAAACCTATGCGCAGTACCACAGCGTTTCCATCTCGCCGGAGATCGCCCGGCAGTGCGTGGTGCTCTCCGAGCGCTATATTACCGACCGCTTCCTGCCGGACAAGGCCATCGACCTGCTGGACGAGGCATGCTCCGATGTGAACCTGCGCAGCAAGGAGCTTTCCCGGCTGGCAGAGCTGCGCAAGGAGCGGGACGACTATGAGCTGGAGCTTCGCATGCTCAACGAGAACGCGGAAAACCAGAATTTTGAGCGTCTTGCCACCATCCGCAGCCGCCTGTGCCAGATTGCCGCGCAGATCGAGGAGCTGGAGAAGAAGCCCCTGCCCGCAGTGACCATGGAGAATCTGGCCAGAGTGATCGAGCTGTGGACGAAAATCCCGGCCTCCAAGATCAAGGCCCAGGAGTATCAGCAGATCAAGGGCCTGGCCGAGCGCCTGCGCCAGCATATCGTCGGCCAGGACGAGGCGGTGGACGCGGTGGCCAGAGCCATCCGGCGCAACCGGGTGGGCATTTCCCCCAAGAAGCGCCCTGTCTCCTTTATCTTCGTCGGCCCCACCGGCGTGGGCAAGACCGAGCTGGTCAAGCAGCTGGCCGCCGACCTGTTCGACAGCGTGGACAGCCTGATCCGGCTGGATATGTCCGAATACATGGAGAAGCATACCGTCTCCAAGCTGATCGGCTCCCCTCCGGGCTATGTGGGCTACGACGAGGCGGGCCAGCTCACCGAGCAGATTCGCCGCCGCCCCTACAGCGTGGTGCTGTTCGACGAGATCGAGAAGGCCCACCCCGATGTGCTGAATATCCTTTTGCAGGTGCTGGATGATGGCCGCATCACCGATTCCCAGGGCCGGGTGGCTAATTTTGAGAATACCGTGATCGTTATGACCTCCAATGCTGGCTCCGAGGGCGGCACCGGCGGCATGGGTTTTGGCCGCACCCAGCAGGATCAGGTGAAGGAAAAAACCATGAAGGCCCTGCAGGGCTTCCTGCGCCCGGAGTTCCTGAACCGGGTGGACGAGATCATCACCTTCAACCACCTGTCCGAGGAAAACTTCCTGAACATTGCCGATATTATGATGAAGGAGCTTCAGACCAGTCTGGAGGGCAGAGGCCTGACGTTCACCTGGGACGATTCCATCCGGGATTATCTGGTGAAAAAGGCCTACTCCGTCACCTACGGCGCGCGCAACCTGCGCCGCACCATCCAGCGCAGCCTGGAGGATCCCATCAGCGAGGCAATCATCGACAGCTTCGAGCACCCCATCTCCAAGCTCCACGCCTATGTGGAGAACGACGAGGTCAAGCTGAACGTGGATTGATTGATACGAAAGGAAGAGACGCAGCATGGATAGGGCCGAGGTACAGCGGCTTTTTGACAGGTACTGCAAAAAGCTGAGAATTGTTCCGGCGTGGGATGTGAAGCTTGAATTTGTAGAGGATCCCACCTGGCGCAAGACCGGGGATTTCAGAATCGACTGTGACGATAAAAAAGCGGTGCTTCTGCTGAATGCCGCCAATCCCAAGCAGGAAAACCTGGAGGAGGTCATTGTCCACGAGCTGATGCATCTGAAAATGTATCCGCTGGATCAGGTAACGGAATCGCTGATCGTGAATACCTTTGAAGAGGGCAGCCCGGCCAGCAATTTTGCATACCAGCAGTTCTTCACCACATTGGAGCAGACCGTGGAGGAGCTGACAAAGTGCTTCCTCCTGGAGTTCGGCGAAAACCGAGAGCTGTCCTACGGCCGTTGCAAGCAAATGAAATCCTTCAACGACCTGTACGACGGCCTCCGCTCGATTACAGAATAAATTCAAAAAAGGCGTGACTTTTTCGGTCACGCCTTTTCGCTGCCCAGAATGCAAATCCAGGGCAGAAATATTTGCATATCCCGCTAATTGCGGCTTTGGTAGCAGTGCGTTGAATGGCAAGCACCCCATCCGTAGGGGCGGATACCAGCCGCCCGCAACGTCGCGGAATTGAGCTGTCAATTGAATGAACATTACCAAAAGCTTCTGAGTTCGTAGGGGGCGGCAACTTGTCGCCCCGCTGTGTACCGGGATTGAGCGGTTCGTCTATACAGCTCACGTTCGTTACCTTTCGGGCGGCTAGTATCCGCCCCTACGCACTCAAAGTGCTTGACTTTCTACCTTTTTAGTTGCGTCTCTCTCAAAACCATGAGCTGCGTGCCCTCTTCAGTCGCTGCGGCGACAGCTATTTGATTATGGTATCATTGCCACCGGCAATGATTGTAATTTAAGATTCGCTGCGCTCTGCAACACCCCACAGGGAAGCTCAGGGGATGCATACGCAGGGGTATACGTTCATCCTCACTGCTTTCTAAACCACAAGGTTGCGGGTCGGCAAATTGCCGACCCCTACGGAGTAATGCGCTATACATGTCACCATTCAACTTACTGCGTACAGCTTATTCAATTGTTGAGAAGAAATACGGAAAAGTTCAGCACGGCTGCAAAGCACAGCCAGAGCAGATAGGGGATTTGCAGCAGTCCCGCCTGGGGATGCTGCTGCCGGAATTCCAATGTCATGGCCAGGGCCAGCACCAGCAGGAGGAGCAGCCACAGCAGTGCAAAGCCGTAGGTCTGGGCGTTGAAAAAGATCAGCGGCCACATAAAGTTGACGCCCAGCTGGATCAGAAACAGATTCCTTGCCTTGTCGGTTCTGCCGCGCCCATACAGCCGCACCTGGGCCATTCCGATGCCCATCAGAGCATACAGCACCGTCCACACCAGCGGGAAAACCACGGGCGGCGGCGAAAGGGGAGACTGCACCCCGCTTTGCAGGAAGGCAAGCATCCCATCCCTGCTGATGGCCCCGGCAATCATTCCCGCCGCCTCGCTCAGAATGACCCAGAAGAAATAGGTTTTCCAGTTCCGTTGATTCACATTCGATCACCCGATAGGAGCATATGCGGCGAAAATGGGAATATGAAAGCCGCCTCCCGGCATGGGAGGCGGCTTGTGATGAAACGTTGATCAGTTCATGCGAACGTAGTTCATGCAGATCCAGCCGGTATCGATCCGGCCCCAGGTGTAGCCCTCGGCGGTGACAGTCTCATAGATGGTGACCACATCGCCCATGGTCTTGGAGCCGACAGTCTGATAGGACTGCCCCGCGCCTGCGCGGACGTTGACAGCGGTGCCGGTCACAGTGCCGGTGCCCGTGCCGGTTCCCGTACTACCAGTGTTGCCGGT
This sequence comes from uncultured Oscillospiraceae bacterium, assembly GCA_934565795.1. GTDB lineage: Bacteria > Bacillota > Clostridia > Oscillospirales > Oscillospiraceae > Faecousia. Next base: position 103,039 of record CAKTIM010000001.1, on the reverse strand, counting down.
ATTCGTATTGCCGGTGTTGTTGCCGCCATCCATGCTGATATAATCCATGGACACCCAGCCGCCGCTGACATAGCCCCAGGTGGTGCCGCCCACGGTGATCTGCTGCAGCACCTGAACCCGGTCGTTCCGACTCAGGGCCTTGACGCGGTCGTAGGTGGTGCCCGGGCCGGAGCGGACGTTCAGCTCGCCGGCGGTAACGGTGCCGTAGGCCGCGTTGGGGCCAACGTCGCCATCCATATACACATAGGACAGGCTGATCCAGCCCTTGTCGGTGCGGCCCCAGCCGTTGCTGGATTCCAGAACGGTGATGCGGTCGCCGTACTTATAGCCGCCCACCCGGTCGGCGGTCTGGCTGGCAGAGCTGCGGATGTTCAGCTCGCTGGCGGTCACCACGCCGTACTTGCCGTTGGCAGGGGTCGTGGTGGTGCCGGTGCCGGTAATGCTGTCCACGGTGGGAGTGGTTACCTCGGGGCTGGTGGTGGGAACGGGGGTAGTGGTGCCGGTGGGATTCTCACTGCTGCCGGGCGTGGAGGTGCCGCCGGTGGTCATGTTCACATTGCTCATATCCAACATGTCCGTCACGATCCAGCCCATCACATTCAGGGACTCGGAGTTGACGTACGCCCAGGTGACGGTGCCGATGGGCTCAACGCGCAGCACCTCAACCTCGTCGCCCGCGTCCAGCTCGGTTACGATCCGGCTGCCGGTGCTGGGGGAGTTGCGCATATTCAGCTGCTCCTTCACGATGGCGATGTTCTCCTTGGGGGCGGTGGTGGGCGCCTGGGTGGGAGCCTCGGTGGGCGCTTCCGTGGGAGGATCGGTGACGACGATATTGGGAGTATCTTCGGTCGCTTCCTCAGAAGGAAGAGTTTCGTTATTTTGAGAGGAGGGCAACAGGGAGCAGCCGCTGAGCATGGCAACGACCAGCGCCAGTACAAGCGCCAGACGCAGAAAGCGGCTGGGAGACTTTTTCTTGTTGAAGGGGTAATTCATAGGGTTACCTCCCTTTCTAATTATTTCTCGACCATATTATATCGGATTCAGGGGCGGATTGTCAATAGGATAAGAATTATTTAATGATTTATCTATATCAATGGTTTTCCTGCTCCATGATTCGTCTTTATCCCTAGTATGAGCATAATTTCTGGAATTTCTCCTGGAAAAAATGGTAAAAATACTTCTGAGAATTACATTTCCTGCAAGGAAATGCTTGACATTCTTCGCTGGCTTGTGATAAACTAGAAGAAGTTTAATACCGCTGTGAACGGGAAGAGTAGCGTTTCCTGCCGTCAGAGAGTCCGGGCCGTGGCTGAAAGCCCGGGCGGTGTCGGAGGCGTGAAGGTGCGCCCGGGAGCGGAAGTGTTCGCTTCGCTGTGCCTGCTGGGCATCGAAGCGCCAAAGTGACAAATGAGAGTGGAACCGCGGTCAATTGCCGCCTCTTGTACTGCCGATGGGCTGTATGAGGGGCGTTTTATTATTGATTTTTCTAAGGAGGAGAAGCCACATGTACCTTTATAATTCTGCCACCCATAAAAAAGAGCTGTTCGTCCCCAATGACCCCAAGCTGGTCAAGATGTATACCTGCGGCCCGACGGTGTATCACTATGCCCACATCGGCAATCTGCGCAGCTATATCATGGAGGATGTGCTGGAAAAGGCCCTGCGCTATGAGGGCTACCCCCTCAAGCGGGTGATGAACATCACCGACGTGGGCCATCTGGCCTCCGATGCCGATACCGGCGAGGATAAGATGCTCAAGGGTGCCCGCCGGGAGCACAAGACCGTCATGGAGATCGCCCAGTTCTATACCGATGCCTTCTTTGCCGACTGCGACAAGCTGAACATCAAGCGCCCCGACGTGGTGGAGCCTGCCACCCACTGCATCCCGGAGTATATCCGCATGATTACCGCCCTGCTGGAAAAGGGCTACGCCTATATCGCCGGAGGCAACGTGTATTTTGATACCTCCAAGCTGGAAAAATACTATGTGTTCAACGACCATGATGAAGAGGATCTGGCCGTGGGCGTCCGCGAGGGCGTGGAGGAGGACACCAACAAGCGCAACAAGAATGACTTTGTCCTCTGGTTCACCAAATCCAAGTTTGAGGATCAGGCCCTGAAGTGGGATTCCCCCTGGGGCGTGGGCTACCCCGGCTGGCACATCGAGTGCTCCTGCATTTCCATCAAGCATCTGGGCGAGGATCTGGATATCCACTGCGGCGGCATCGACAATGCCTTCCCCCACCATACCAACGAGATCGCCCAGTCCGAGAGCTATCTGGGGCACAAGTGGTGCAATTACTGGTTCCATGTCCGCCACCTGAACGTGGACTACGGCGACGGCGTGTCCAAAATGAGCAAATCCAAGGGAGAATTCCTGACCGTCTCCCTGCTGGAGCAGAAGGGCTACGACCCCATGGCCTACCGGCTGTTCTGCCTGCAAAGCCACTACCGCCGCAACCTGGTATTCAACTGGGAAAATCTGGATAATGCCGCTGCGGCCTACGACAAGCTGATTGCCAAAATCGCCGCCCTGAAAAACGAGGGGCAGGTGGAGCAGGCGGCCTTTGATGCCATGAAGGCCCGCTTCGTCGGCGCGCTGGATGCCGACCTGAATACCTCCCTGGCCGTCACCGCCGTGTATGACGTGCTGAAGGCAAAATGCAGCGACGCCACCAAGCTGGCCGCGCTGAAGGATTTTGACCGGGTGCTGAGCCTGAACCTGCTGGAGACCGCCGAAAAGCTGCAAAAGAAGCAGGCCCAGGAGGAGGCCGCCAGCGCCGACCCGGAGATCGACGCGCTGGTCGCCGCCCGTACCGCCGCCAAGAAGGCAAAGAACTACGCCGAGGCCGACCGCATCCGCGACGAGCTGAAGGCCAGGGGCATTGAGATCATCGATACCCCCCAGGGCGCCAAGTGGAGAAAAGTATGAAGCTTCTGATTCTCGATGGCAACAGCGTCATCAACCGGGCCTATTTTGGCGTCAAGCCCCTGACCACCCGGGATGGACTGTATACCCACGCCATCTTCGGCTTCCTGAACATCCTGGAGCGGATGCAGAGGGAGGAGCAGCCGGACGCCGTCGCCGTTGCCTTTGACCTTCATGGCCCCACCTTCCGCCACCTGCGCTATGATGGCTACAAGGCCACCCGCCATGGGATGCCCGAGGAGCTGGCTCAGCAGATGCCTGTTATGAAGGAAGTGCTCCGGGCCATGAGCATTCCCATCTACGAATGCCAGGGCTGGGAGGCGGACGATGTGATCGGCACAGTGGGGCGCATCTGCTCCAACAATGCCTGGCAGTGCGTCATTGTCACCGGCGACCGGGACAGCCTACAGCTCATCGACGACAACGTAAATGTAAAGCTGATAATCTCCAAGCCCGGCCAGACCAGCGCCACCCTGTACGACCGGGCGGCGTTTGAGGCGGAGTACGGCTTCGAGCCAAAGAAGCTGATCGACCTGAAGGCCCTGATGGGCGACGCCTCGGACAATATCCCCGGCGTGGCCGGGGTCGGCCCGAAAACAGCCAAGGAGCTGCTGCTGAAATTCGGCAGTCTGGACGGCGTGTATGACAATCTGGACGATTCTTCCATCCGCCCCAAGCTCCGGGAAAAGCTGGAGACAGGCAGGAATAACGCATATCTTTCCTATGAGCTGGCCACCATCATCCCGGAAGCGCCCATCGACTTTGCGCCGGAGGACGCGCTGATCAGGCCCTACCACAAATTGAAGCTGTACGAGCTGTTTCAGCGGCTGGAGTTCGTCAAGCTGATCGATAAATACGGCCTGCGCAGCGCCGCGGTGGAGGCACCCAAGATATCCAAGGCCGAGCATCTTCCCACAGCGGACGCGGTGCCGGAGAACCTGAATGCCTGCACGCTGTATTTTGCCCCGGACGGCAGCCTGGGCATCGCCTGGCAGGGCGGCGTGTGCGCGCTGACGCCCATGGAGACCCAGATGAATCCGCTGCGCCTGGCCCAGGAGACGAAGCTGATCCTCCACGACTCCAAAAGCGCCCTGCACCACCTGGCGGAGCAGGGCCTGGACGACAGGGAGGTAACGTTTGATACGGCTCTTGCCGCCTACGACCTGAATCCCTCCCAATCCGATTACCCCGTGTCCAAGCTGGCCACTACCTTTTTGGGAATGACGGTGGAGGATGGGGATGCGGCGGCCTGCGCCGAGGCCGTATGGCTGCTGCATCAGCCGCTGGCGCAGGAGCTGGCCCGATGCGGCATGGAGCAGCTTTATAATGAGATAGAGCTTCCCCTGTGCCGGGTGCTCTACAGAATGGAGCGCCGGGGCATTGCCATTGACCGGGAGCAGCTTGCCGCCTTCGGAAAGATGCTGTCCGGCCATATCGCCGACTGCGAGGCGCTGATCTATTCCTATTCCGGCGCGTCCTTTAACATCAATTCCCCCAAGCAGCTGGGCGAGGTGCTGTTTGACAAGCTGGGGCTGCCCCCGGTGAAGAAAACCAAAACCGGCTACGCCACCAATGCCGATGTGCTGGAAAAGCTGAAAAGCAAGCACCCCATCATCCCCGCCATTGTGGACTACCGCATGCTGACCAAGCTGAAATCCACCTACGCTGACGGGCTGATGAAGGAAATTCGGGAGGATGGCAGAATCCACACCACGCTCCAGAATCTGGTTACCGCCACCGGGCGGCTGTCCTCCACCGAGCCGAATTTGCAGAATATTCCCGTGCGTACCGATCTGGGGGCGGAGATTCGCAAGATGTTTGTCCCCAAGCCCGGCTGCGTGCTGGTGGATGCGGACTACAGTCAGATCGAGCTGCGGGTGCTGGCCCATATCGCCGACGACAAGACCATGCAGCAGGCTTTCTGCTCCGGCGAGGACATCCACACCGCCACCGCCGCCCAGGTATTCCGGGTGGACAAGGATCAGGTGACGCCCCTGCAAAGGCGGCACGCCAAGGCGGTCAATTTTGGAATCGTGTACGGCATTTCGGAATTTTCCCTGGCCGAGGACATCGGCGTCAGCCGCTACGAGGCGCGGGAGTATATCGATAATTACCTGGCCACCTATCACGGCGTCCGGGACTATATGAAGCGCGTGGTGGCCGAGGCACGGGAGACGGGCTACACCACCACCCTCTACGGCCGCCGCCGGTATATCCCGGAGCTGAAAAGCAGCAACTTCAACATCCGCCAGGGCGCGGAGCGCATTGCGCTGAATACCCCCATCCAGGGCACCGCAGCGGACTTAATCAAGCTGGCCATGGTTCGGGTGGAGCAGGCACTGAATGAAAAATACCCGGAGGCAAAGCTGCTGCTCCAGGTGCATGACGAGTTGATCGTGGAGTGCCCGGCCAAGCTGGCCGAGCCGGTGGCCGCGCTGGTGAGCCAGCAGATGGAACAGGTGGCAACCCTGCGCGTTCCGCTGACGGCGGAAGCAAAATACGGAAAAAGCTGGTATGATGCAAAGTGATGGAAATTGTATGCATGCAGCGGCAGCACGTGGCGCAGATCGCCGCCCTGGAGGCGGTGTGCTTTTCGGATCCCTGGAGCGAGGGGAGCGTTGCCGCCGAGCTGGATAACCCCCTGTCGTGCTGGCTGGTGTGTCAGGAAAACGGGGAGGTTTTGGGCTATGTCGGCTCTCAGACCGTCCTTGACCAATCGGATATGATGAATATCGCGGTGGCCGCCGAAGCCCGGCGGCGGGGAATTGCCCAGGCGCTGATCCAGGCGCTGACGGCGCAGCTGAAGACCCGGGGCAGCCGCAGCCTTTCGCTGGAGGTGCGCCCGTCCAATGCCGCCGCCGTCGCGCTGTATCAGAAGCTGGGCTTTACCCAGGTGGGCAGGCGGCCCAATTACTACCGCCACCCCAGGGAGGACGGGCTGATTTTGAGAAAGGAGTGGGTGCTGTGAATATTCTGGCAGTGGAATCCTCCTGTGACGAGACGGCGGTTGCCGTCGTGCGGGATGGCCGCCATATCCTTACGGACTGCATTGCCTCCCAGGTGGATCTGCACCGGCTGTACGGCGGCGTGGTGCCGGAGATCGCCTCCCGCAAGCACATCGAGGCAATTTACGGCCTGGCCGACCAGGCGCTGGAGCGCTCCGGCCTGACCAGACAGCAGATCGACGCCGTGGCTGTGACCTATGCGCCGGGGCTGATCGGCGCGGTGCTGGTGGGGGTGAATTTTGCCAAGGCGGCGGCCTTTGCCATGAATAAGCCCCTGATCCCCGTGCATCACATCCGGGGCCACATCGCGGCCAATTACCTGGCCTATCCTGAGCTGGAGCCGCCCTTTTTGTGCCTGGTGGTGTCCGGCGGTCATACCATGATCGTGGAAGTGAAGGATTATACCGATATGAGCATCCTGGGTACCTCCCTGGACGACGCGGCGGGGGAGTGCTTTGACAAGGTTGCCAGGGTGCTGGGCATGCCCTATCCCGGCGGCGCGGCACTGGACAGAGTCTCCCAGCAGGGCGATGAGACAAAATACACCCTCCCGCGCAGCAAGCCGGGAGAGAATCCCTATAACATGAGCTTCTCCGGCCTGAAAACCGCGGCCCTGAATCTGATCCACCACGCCGAGCAGGTGGGGGAGATGCTGGATATCCCCAGCCTGTGTGCCAGCTTTTCCGCGGCGGTTTCCGATACGCTGGTGCCCCGGATGGTGCTGGCCATGGAGCAGACCGGCTATCGCAAGGTTGCGGTGGCGGGCGGAGTGGCGGCCAATTCCCGCATCCGCCGGGATATCCTGGAGGCGGCGGAAAAGCTGGGCGCGCAGGTGTTCATGCCCCCGCTGAGTCTCTGCGGGGACAACGGCGCCATGATCGGTGCGCAGGGCTACTACGAGTACCTGGCCGGGAACGTGGCGGACATGAGCCTGAACGCCTACGCCACCAAGTCGATACTGGGGGAAGCACTGTAAAATTCTTCCAAAAAATGCGTAATTGAAATGTAACTCTTTTGAAACTTTCTTAAGAATTAATTCAAAATTTCTCCCCAATTCCCGGTGAATTCTGTTTATAAGCCTGTTGGGAATGTGGATAACTCCGTATACATAACACTTTTTCCACAGGCTGCCCACCCGGAAACGGGATGAAAAAGTTACAAATTCGGAGGCCTTTATGCTCTATACTGCAAGGTGCCTGCGCGAGCTTTCCTTTGAGCAGCTGATGGCGGTTTACCGGGAGGGAAACGAGGAGAACGGGAGGATTCTCGCTCCCTTTGATTCCCAGGCCCAACAGCTCCGGCTGGCGGAGGAGGACTTTTATTCCTATTTACAGGATGTATTCTTCCGGGTGCCCGGCGCGATGTATGCGGTGTGGACGGTGCAGGGGCGTTACGTCAGCGCCCTGCGCCTGGAGCCCTACCGGGACGGCCTGCTGCTGGAGGCGCTGGAGACGGCTCCGCAGGAGCGGGGCAGGGGATACGCCGTGGCCCTGATCCGGGCGGTTCAGGAATGGCTGGGCGCGCAGGGGCAGGTGAAGCTGTATTCCCACGTGAGCAAGAGCAACACCCCCTCGATGAAAACCCACCTGCGCTGCGGCTTTCATATCGTATCCGACACCGCCGTCTACCTGGACGGCTCAGCTGACAGCCGGGCCTATACCATGCAATATAAGGGAACCTCTGAATAAATCGTCTGCGGCTGAGCAGCGGATATTTTCCCCACCTTTGATACTTTCATCCGGTGAGAAATTTTTCGCTGTCAGCTCTTGCCGATTGAATCAGAGCTTCCTGAGCTCACCAAGGGGTGAATTCTGTGCGTAGAATTCACCCCGGCTTTGTTTTATGGGAATAGACCGTTTGCACAAAAGCATTCTCTGAAAGGAAAAAATACTTGTATATTCAGTGAATATATGATAACATACGCTTTGACGGCGCAGTATCCTAGTCAATGCGGCCATCTTCCAGGAAGGGCCTAAAAATCCTTTGAAGGGCACATCGATGAAGTCCCTGGTGTCTGCTTTTTACGCCCAGTTTAGGGTGGATGCTGGGGGTTAAGGATTCCGGGCGCGTCCCAACGGCATGGGACATACGACCCGGTTTCCGTGGAGACCTGATCTTGTGCGACGACGGAAAGCTCCTCAGTCTGAGGCCCGCTCGCGTACGAACCAGGATAGGAACCTGCAAGGCAGTGCGCAGAGTCGTGTGCTGCGTGCAGCGTAGCCTGCCTTGAGTGAGCATGTGGGAAAAGAGGATCATGCAGCAGAACGTTGCTGGCCAGAACAGTCGCTGAAATCGCTTCTGGAAACCATGCTTGCAAAAGAGGCTAAGACTATGGCACGCATTGCTGTGGAAAACACCTAGGCTGTCCTGACAGGGCAGGCGGGGGATTGCAGTACGGACTAAGTGGCAATCGGGTACTCAGCGAAAGGCAACGCCTGAGCGGAGGGATCAAATGGAAACGGCCTGCGCGGCAACGGCAGGTTCTCTCCGGGGAAATCCAACCCGACCTAAGCCGTAAGATTTATCCCGCCTGCCGCCGTTTCCATCAATAACAGGGAGGCTGGCGCGGCGCGCCATTTCCGTGTGACATGAGCAAGAAAACAGTGAGATGGGTAATAACGATTTTTGTTATTACTCTTTTTGTATCCGGCGCCATCAGCTTCCTTTCCGAGGAGCTGCTGGATCGCAGCGGGATGCTTGCCGCCTTTGCCATTTTGCTGGTGATCGTGCTGGTGGGCATCGTCTTTGATATTCTGGGCGTGGCCGTCACCTCGGCGGATGAGCGCCCCTTCCATTCCATGGCGGCCCGCAAGGTGCCCGGCGCGCAGGAGGCTATCCGCCTGCTGCGCAATGCCGAGCGGGTCGGCTCCATCTGCAACGATGTGGTGGGCGACATCTGCGGCGTTATTTCCGGCTCCGCCTCGGCGGCCATCGCGGCCAAGGCAGCGGCGCACGTGACGCTCTCCTGGCCGGGCATGCTGCCGCTGCTGCTTTCCGCCCTTGTGGCTGCCGCCACCGTGGGCGGCAAGGCCATCGGAAAGAGCTACGCCATCAATTCCTGCACCCAGATCGTCCACTTCGCGGGGAAGGCGATTGCCGCCTGGCACGGCCTTTGGGGCCTGTTCCGAAAAAAGAAAAAGATAGATAGGTAGTGTTCGCTTGTGGAAATTTTGCCGAATATAAATTGTCACGAGGATCTTCTGCGCCTGACGGATGAAAAGCGCGTCCAGCTGTGCCAGGAGATTCGGGAATTCCTGATCTCCAGTGTTTCCCGTACCGGCGGCCATCTGGCGGGAAATCTGGGCGTTGTGGAGCTGACGGTGGCGCTGGAAACCGTATACGATACCGGCGTGGATCGGCTTGTTTTTGACGTGGGTCACCAGTCCTATGTGCACAAGCTCCTGACCGGGCGGCGGGGGGCCTTTGATACGCTGCGCCAGTTCGGCGGCCTTTCCGGCTTCCCCAAGCCCTGCGAGAGCGACACCGACGCCTTTGTGGCCGGGCATGCCTCCAGCGCCGTCTCCATTGCCCTGGGCATGGCCAGAGCCAGGACGCTTTTGCACCGGGATTACCAGGTGGTCGCTCTGCTGGGCGACGGCGCTGCCACCGGCGGCATGGCCTACGAGGGCCTGAACGACGCCGCCGACAGCAAGGTGCCGATCGTAGTGGTGCTCAATGACAATGAAATGTCCATCGGCAGAAGCGTGGGCGGCATTTCCCACCACTTCTCCCGGCTTCGCACCAGTGAAAAGTACCTGGGCATCAAGCGCTGGTACCGCAGCACGATGTACAGCATTCCCGGCGGAAAGCGTGTATATTTATTCTCCAGCCGGGCAAAAAACAGAATCAAGCATTTCCTGCTGCAAACCACCATTTTTGAGAATATGGGCTTCAAGTACCTTGGCCCTGTAAACGGCCATGACGTGCGGGAGCTGATCACCGTCCTGCGGGCCGCCAGAGACCTGCAGGAGCCGACGCTGGTGCATGTGGTCACCAAGAAGGGAAAGGGCTACACCCCGGCGGAGGAGGATCCGGCCAAATTCCACGGCATCGGAAAATTCGACCCGCTCACCGGCAAGAAGCTGGCCCCCAAGGTGCGTACATTCTCGGACGCCTTCGGCGATACCATGGTGACTCTGGCGGCCAGAGAGCCGCGGCTGTGCGCCATCACCGCCGCCATGCCCGGCGGCACGGGCCTACTGAAATACATGCGGCAGTTCCCAGAGCGCCTATTTGACGTGGGCATTGCCGAGGAGCATGCCGTTTCCATGGCCGGAGGCCTTGCCAAGCAGGGCATGATCCCGGTGGTTGCGGTTTACTCTACCTTCCTGCAGCGCGCCTACGACCAGCTGATGCAGGATGTGGCCATGCTCCACCTGCATGTGGTGCTGGCCATCGACCGGGCCGGACTGGTGGGCGACGACGGGCCGACCCATCACGGCGTGTTTGACGTGGGCTTCCTGCGTCAGATTCCCGGCATGCGCATTCTGGCCCCCGCCAGCCTGGGAGAGCTGGAGCAGATGCTGACCTGGGCGGTGGAGCGCTGCGACGGCCCTGTCGCCGTCCGATACCCACGGGGGACGGAGGGCGCTTACAGCGCCTGCGCCTGGGATGCGGCATCCGGGGTGGTATCCCACAGAAGCGGGCCGGATGTTACCCTGATTACCTACGGCACCATGATAAATGCTGTGCTGGAGGCGGCGGACAGGCTGGAAAGGCAGGGGGTATCCTGCACCGTCCTGCGGCTGCTGGAGCTGTCCAGGCTTCCGGCGCAGGAGATTCTCCGGCTGATGCCGGAGAAGAAAAACGCGGTTATCATTGAGGAGACCGCCGCCAATTCCGGCATTGCCCAGCCCCTCGCCTGGCAGCTGCGTGAGCTTTGCCCGGAGTGCCGGGTCAGCGGGATCGACCTGGGGCCTGGCTTCGTGCCCCATGGCAGCCAGCAGCGGCTGTATGAATACTGCGGCCTTGACGCCGCGTCCATTGCGCAATTTGTAAGCGGGGTGCTGACGGATGAAAAATAAAAAGCGGCTGGATGTGCTGCTTACCGACCTGGGCTATGCAGAAACCCGCTCTAAGGCGCAGGCCATTATTATGAGCGGCCTGGTTTACGTGGACGGCCAGAAGGCGGACAAGCCTGGCATCTCCTATGAGGAAACCGTACAGCTTGAGGTGCGCGGCGCGGTCTGCCCTTATGTCAGCCGGGGCGGTCTGAAGCTGGAAAAGGCGCTGCGGGACTTTGGCATAGCTCCCACGGGCTATGTCTGTTCCGATTCCGGCGCGTCCACCGGCGGCTTTACCGACTGCCTGCTCCAGCAAGGGGCAAGCAAGGTGTTTGCCATCGACGTGGGCTACGGCCAGCTGGACTGGAAGATTCGCTCCGACCCCAGAGTGGTGGTGATGGAGCGCACCAATATCCGCTATGTTACCCCCGAGCAGCTGGGGGAGCCGCTGGATCTTTCTGTGATCGATGTGAGCTTTATTTCCCTGAAAATCGTCCTGCCCGCCGTCAAGGCGCTGCTGAAACCCACCGGGCAGGTGGTCTGCCTGATCAAGCCCCAGTTTGAGGCGGGGAAGGACAAGGTGGGCAAAAAGGGTGTCGTCCGCGACCCCGCCACCCACCGGGAGGTGCTGGAGCAGTTCATTGCCCTGGCCCATGAGCAGGGCTTTTGCATCCTGGGCCTGACCTTCTCCCCGGTGAAGGGGCCGGAGGGCAATATTGAATTCCTGGCCCACCTGACCTTGACGGATGCTGCGGAGCATTGCCCGGAGCCTGCCGAGGTTGTCCGCCAGGCCCACGAAACTTTGGATAAAGGAGCGGATTTATGAAGAATCTGATCCTGACCCCCAATCCCTATCGGGATAAGAATTTTCATACCCTGCGCTGCGCCATGCAGATTCTGAAGGAGGAGGGCTTTCAGGTAAAGGCCTGCCTGCCCTTTGAGGTGGAGCGCAGCTGTGAGCTGCCCAAGGATATCCGCTTCTACCGCCTGGATCGGGAGCTGGGGAATGCAGACCTGGTGATCTGCTTCGGCGGCGACGGCACCATTCTCCATATGGCAAAGGCGGCCACCCGGCGCGGCCTGCCCCTGCTGGGGGTGAACATCGGCACCATGGGCTTTATGGCAGAGCTGGAGAGCAGCGAGCTGGAGAAGCTGAAGCTGCTGGCGACGGGAAAATACGAGATCGACAGCCGTATGATGCTGGATGTGACCGTCCAGCGGGACAGGGAGATCATTTTCCATGATATCTGCCTGAATGACGCCGTGATCACCAAGGGCGCGGTGGCGCGGATCGTCCACCTGGCCGTGAAGTGCGACGGCATACAGGCCATGGAATGCGGCGGCGACGGCGTAATCATCTCCACCCCCACCGGCTCCACGGCCTACAGCCTTTCCGCCGGCGGCCCCATTGTAGAGCCGGAGGCGGACGGGATCATCATCACCCCCGTCTGCTCCCATGACGTGGCCAGCCGGTGCATTGTCGCCTCCGGCAAGCGGGTGATCACCGTGGGAATGACCAGCCAGTCCCGCCGCAGCGCCTACCTCTCGGTGGACGGCGGCAAGACCCTGCGGCTGAACATGGGCGACGTGGTTACCATCAGAAAATCCAAGCTGGAAACCCGGCTTGTCCGGCTGAATGACCGAAGCTTTTACGATGTAGTGAATATGAAATTCCGCAAAGGATAAGGAGACGAGAGCATGGGCGTAAAGTCAGACCGTCAGGCGAAAATCATGGAAATCATTTCCACTCAGGATATCGAGACCCAGGAGCAGCTCCTGCAGGAGCTGCATCAGGCGGGCTTTGCCAGCACCCAGGCAACCATTTCCAGGGATATCAAGCAGCTGCGCATCGTCAAGGAGCTGACCGGCCTGGGAACCTACCGCTACACCACCGCCGCCCGGGAGGTGCCCAACACCTTCACCAACCGCCTGAACACCATCTTCCGGGAATGCGTGACCAGCTTCGACTATGCCCAGAACATCATCGTCATCCACACCCTGCCGGGCCTTGCCAATGCCGCCGCCTCGGCACTGGACGCCATGAGCCGCAGCGTGGTGCTGGGCACCCTGGCCGGAGACGATACGGTGATTGCCATCATGCGCGACGCCAATTCCGCCGCCGCCTTCTGCGGCGAGATTCACGGGCTTATCAAGTAACAAGTAATAAGGGGGGAGCTTCCGTGCTGAATCTTCTGCATATTGAGAATATCGCGGTTATCGAGAGCGCGGATATCTCTTTTGACGCGGGCTTCAATGTGCTCACCGGCGAGACGGGCGCGGGCAAATCCATTGTGATCGACGCCATCTCCGCCATCCTGGGTGAGCGGGCCTACCGGGATATGATCCGCACCGGGGCAAACAAGGCCGCCGTCCGCGCCGTGTTCACCCAGGTGCCGGAATTCCCTTGGTTTGCCGAGAACGGGGTGACCTATGACCCGGAGACGGTGATCCAGCGGGATATCTTCCTGGACGGCAAGAATGTATGCCGGGTCAACGGGACCCTGGTCTCCGTCGCCATGCTGCGCCGGTTGGGCATTCAGCTGATCAATATCCACGGCCAGCACGATTCCGCGTCGCTGTTTGACGAAGAAAACCACCTGATCTTCCTGGATGATTTTGCCGACAACGGCAGCCTGCGGGAGGCCTATCGGGAAAAATACGAGGGCGTGGCCGCCCTGCGCCGGGAAATTCAGCACATGACCATGGACGAGGGAGAGAAGCTTCGCCGGATGGAGACGCTGAAATACCAGATCGCCGAAATCGAAAAAGCGGAGCTGGAGCCGGGGGAGGACGAGGCATTGGAGGAGCGCCGCAAGCTGCTGCAAAACGCCGAACGGCTGTCCAAGGGAATGGACGAAGCGGTGGAGGCGCTCTATGGCGGCGACGAAACCGACGGCGCAGCGGGCCTTTTGTCCGAGGCAGAGCATGCCCTGGCCCGGCTGGCCCGGTTCAGCGACCGCTTTACCTCCCTGCACGACCGGGTATCGGATTTAATGTACCAGGTGCAGGACGTGGCCGAGGAGGCCAGAGACACCCGGGAGGAGCTGAGCTACTCCGCCGACGAGCTGGAGCAGCTGGAGGCCCGCCTGGATATCATCCACCGCCTGCGCAAAAAATACGGCGCCACCTGCCAGGACATCCTGGACTATCTGGAGGGCGCAAAAAAAGAGCTGGACGAGATCGAGTTCGCCGATGACCATCTGGAGCGCCTGAAGCAGAAGCTGCAAAAGGCCGAGGCCGAGGCCTGGGAGGCGGCGAAGCGCCTGCGGGAAAACCGCAGGGAAAACGCCGAAATCATGTCCGCCCGCATCCTGCAGGAGCTGAGCGAGCTGGATATGCCCCGGGCGCAGTTCCAGTGCCAGTTCCAGGAGCAGGAGCTGATGCCCAACGGCGCGGACAGCGTGGCTTTTTATATGTCCGCCAATGCGGGCGAGGCCCTCAAGCCCATGAGCAAGGTGGCCTCCGGCGGCGAGCTGGCGAGAATCATGCTTTCTATGAAGAATGTGCTGGCGGAAAAGGATCAGATCGCCACCCTGATCTTTGACGAGGTGGATACCGGCGTCTCCGGCCGGGCCGCTCAGAAGGTGGCGGAGAAGCTGCGCAAGCTGGCGCAGCACAAGCAGGTGCTGTGCGTGACCCATCTGCCCCAGATGGCGGCGCTGGCCAATACCCACATGCTGATCTCCAAGAGCGAGCGGGATGGCCGCACCTACACCACCGTCACCCCCCTGGACTTGGAGGGCAGAAAGCGGGAGCTGGCGCGGATCATCGGCGGCGCCAATATAACAGAAACCACGCTGAAAAGCGCGGAGGAAATGCTGCGAGGATAATTTGCAGTGGAGGATATTTGCAATGAATGCAGAAGAAATGTGGGAACGCTATTGTGAAAAAACGGGCGTCCACGCCGAATATGATGCATGGGCCTTCGGCGGCGCGCCGGATGAACTGGCGGAGCTTGTCCTGAACGGGATCAAAACCGCTACGGCCTCTGCCTATCCTTTTTACGAGCTGGAGCAGGAGCCTCTTCCGCAGGTGGGAGAATACAATGTCATCCTGAACGCGAAGGACGAGGCTGTCTGTATTACCAAGACGACGAAGGTCTACGTCGTGCCCTTCCGGGAGGTCAGCGCTGACCACGCCTATCGGGAGGGGGAGAACGATCGGAGCCTGGATTCCTGGCGGGCAATACACCGGGATTTCTTTACCGAAGAAATGACCGCTGCCGGATTGACCTTCAATGAAGATATGCCGGTGGTGTGCGAAGAATTTTTGCGGGTTTACCCTTGACAAATCTGTTTTTCTTTGCTAGGATAGCCGCAATAGGTCAACGCATGGATGGGATGAAGTAGGTGTCCCCCTTTCCGCCAGAGAGCTGCCGGGCGGTGCGAGGCAGCAGGAAAGCCCACTGAAATACCTCCCGGAGTGGCCTGCCTGAATTTCCAGTAGGGCAGGACGGGTTCGCCCGATACAGTGAGCGCCGTTGTTAGACGGCCTGAGGGCAAAGTCGTGAGGCTTTGTCATACCAGAGGTGGTACCGTGCATTTTTGCGCCCTCTGTCCGCAAGGACAGGGGGCGTTTTACGTTGGGAGGTCAGTTTATGAATACACCCATGGATGTGGTGAAAAGCTACCCGGTGAGGAAATCAAAAAAGCAGAAGCAGGCCTTCCGCGCCGACGTGACCCAGTGGCTTCAGGGCCTTGGGTATTCCGTCCGCGAGGAAGAGGGGAGCTTTCACAGCCGCAATCTGGTGATCGGCGACCCGCAGCGGGCCAGATACCTGGTCACGGCGCACTACGATACCTGCGCCCGGCTGCCCTTTCCGAACCTGATTACTCCCTGCAATTTCTGGACATTTTTGCTGTATCAGATATTCATCTGTCTGATGCTGATGCTCCCGGCCCTGGCGGTGGGCGGCCTGGCGGGGTATCTGCTGCACAGCTTTGATATCGGCTATTTTCTGTTTGTGGTGCTGCTGTGGGCGGCCATCGTGCTCATGCTGATCGGCCCGGCGAACTCCTCGAATGTGAATGACAATACCTCCGGCGTGGTGACCCTGCTGGAGATCGCAAAATCCATCCCGGAGCTGCACCGCAAAAATGTGTGCTTTGTGCTGTTCGATCTGGAGGAGGCGGGCCTGATTGGCTCGGCGTCCTATAAAAAGAAGCACAAAAGGGAAATTCCCAACCAGCTGGTGCTGAACCTGGACTGCGTGGGGGAGGGGGACGACATCTATTTCTTCCCCACCGCCAAGCTGAAAAAGAGCAAGGAAAGGCTTGCTCCATTGCAGAAGCTCACCGGCGGCTACGGAAAAAAGTCCATTGCAGTCCGCACCAAGGGCTTCTCCATCTATCCCTCCGACCAGTCCAATTTCCCCTATGGCGTGGGCATCTGCGCCCTGAAGCGGGGCTGGGCAGGGCTGTATCTGTCCCGCATCCACACCCCCAGAGATACCGTCCTGGATGAAACAAACGTCAATATTCTGCGTGCCGCCCTTACGACCCTGATCAGCGGCAGCGCGGTACAATAAGAAAGGAATTATTACTATGCAGCTTTATGAAGAACTGGTCGCCCGTGGCCTGATCGCCCAGGTGACAAACGAAGCGGAAATCCGCGACATGATCAATGCCGGCAAGGCCACCTTCTACATTGGCTTTGACTGCACCGCCGACAGCCTCACCGCCGGTCACTTCATGGCCCTGACCCTGATGAAGCGTCTGCAGATGGCGGGCAACAAGCCCATCGCCCTGATCGGCGGCGGCACCACCATGATCGGCGACCCCTCCGGCCGTACCGACATGCGCAAAATGCTCACCCGCGAGGACATCAATTACAACGCCGCCTGCTTCAAAAAGCAGATGGAGCGGTTCATTGAGTTCGGCGAGGGCAAGGCCCAGATGGTCAACAACGGCGACTGGCTGCTGGATCTGAACTATGTGGAGCTGCTGCGGGAGGTGGGCACCTGCTTCTCCGTGAACAACATGCTTCGGGCCGATTGCTACAAGCAGCGCATGGAGCGGGGCCTGAGCTTCCTTGAGTTCAACTACATGATCATGCAGTCCTACGACTTCTACTACCTGTTCCAGCATTACAACTGCAATATGCAGTTCGGCGGCAACGACCAGTGGAGCAATATGCTGGGCGGCACCGAGCTGATCCGCAAAAAGCTGGGCAAGGACGCCCACTGCATGACCATCACCCTGCTCACCGATTCCCAGGGCAACAAGATGGGCAAGACCGCCGGAAACGCCGTGTGGCTGGATCCCAACAAGACCACGCCCTTTGAATTCTACCAGTACTGGCGGAACGTGGGCGACGCCGACGTGATGAAGTGTGTGCGGATGCTCACCTTCCTGCCCCTGGAGCAGATCGACGAAATGGACACCTGGAGGGATGCCCGCATCAATCAGGTCAAGGAGATTCTGGCCTACGAGCTGACCAAGATGGTTCACGGCGAGGAGGAAGCGGACAAGGCCCAGGCTGCCGCCAAGGCGCTGTTCGCCAGCGGCAGCGGAGACGATGACAATATGCCCACCACCGAGCTGACGCCCGACCAGCTCACCGACGGCCAGATCGGCATCCTCAGCCTGATGGTAGCCTGCAAGCTTGCCTCCTCCAATAAGGAAGCCCGTACCCTGGTCACCCAGGGAGGCGTCCTGGTCAACGACGAGAAGGTGCCCGCCCCCACCTTCATGGTTACCGAGGCCATGCTGAAGGACGGCGTGAAGATCCGCAAGGGCAAGAAGGTTTTCCACAAGGCGATCCTGAAATAACCCGAAGGAGGCAGATATGGCTTTTGAGATTCGCTATGCCACCATGGACGAGCTGCCCCAGGTGAACGAGCTGCGCGCGCAGGTCAACCTGCTGCATGCGCAGGGCAGGCCGGATATCTTCCGCCCCGGCTTCTGCGAGGAACTGCGTGAGCGCGTCTATCAGGAATTTGAGGGCGAGGGGGCGGATGTGATCGTGGCGGTCAGCGGCGGCGCGGTGTGCGGCTTCCTTATTGCCCAGTATATCCGCCGCCCGGAATCGGCCTATTGCCATCCCAGGGAGTTCTACCGCGTGGAGGAATTCGGCGTTTCCCCTGCGTACCGGCGGCAGGGCATCGGCACGGCGCTGATCGCCTTTTGCAGAAAGGAAGCACAGAAACGGGGCTTTTCCAAAATGGAGCTGGACGTGTGGGAATTCAACCGGGACGCCCAGCAGTTCTACGAGGCCGTGGGCTTCCACACCTACCGGCGATACATGGAGCTGGAGCTTCTTTAACTTGGGCCTATCTGAAAGGGAGCACTGCCGTAACGGCGGTGCTCCCCAAAGTTCGTATGACTGAAAAGAGGTGTACATATGAAGCTGGTGCTCAAATACTTTCATGAGGCGGTGAGATCCGGCCCCCGGCAGTTTCTGACCTCCATGGCAATGATCGCGGCCCTCACCGCAGTGGAGATCATGATCCCCTGGCTGCTGCGGCGCTTTGTCGGTAGGATCGCGGCAGAATACAGCGCTGGGATTCTGGCGGCAGGTATCGCGTTTTTTGCCCTGCTCCTGCTGCTACAGGTGTTCATCAATATTGCCCGTTTTGCCGCGCTGGATCGATTCGGTGGGCGTTACCTGGAAAGCCTGACCCTCCGCCTGGAGGAGACCATGGCGAATACCTTCTATTCCGAGATTGAAAAGGCACAGCCCGGCATCGTCCGCAATGTGCTGTACAGCGATGTATTCAATGTGTTCCGAACGGTAGGGCACTGCCTGCCCTCCATGCTGGGGGCGCTGGCAGTGCTGGCGGCATCTCTGGCTATTTCCTTTGCGTACAGCGGGAGAATCGCGGCGTTTGTCTTCGCGGCGGTTGCCGTGGGCCTGCTCCTGTCCTGGAGCAGCCGAAAAATCCTGACGAAATACGCAGGCCAGACCAATGGAAAAATGAAGCGCCACGATGCCTGGTGCACCCAGTTCGTGGAAATGCTGCCCCTGGTGCAGACCCACACGCTGCTGCCTTATTACCAGGAAAAAACATCGGAGAATCTGCGGGATTTCATTGCGACCGCCGTGCGGGAGGATAAGCGCGTCTATTTCTGGACGGGGCTTGTCAGCGGTTATCACACGCTGTTCACCATTGAGCTGTCCGCACTGCTGGCAATTCCCGCAGCGGGGAACTCCATCCCCAACCTGGTGTTCTATACCACCATTGCCAGCCTGGCCATGCAGCAGACACAGCTGCTGGAAAGTCTCTTCCAGCAGACGATCCGCTATTATCCCAGCTTCGCCCATGTGCAGACCCTCCGCTCTCTCCCTGCGCGGCAGGGCAAGCAGGCGGTGCCACCCATCCGAACGGTGGAATTCCAGGATGTATCCTTTACCTATCCCAACGGGGTACAGGCGCTGTCCCATGTGAATGCTACCCTTTCCGGCGGCGACGTGGCGCAGCTCCAGGGCGGAAACGGGTGCGGAAAGTCCACGCTGATCAAGCTGCTCACCGGCCTGTACAGGCCCACCCAGGGGCAGATTCTTCTGGACGGAAAGCCATTGGAGACCTTTTCTCATGATGCCCTGAAAAAGCGGATTCTCTACATCAACCAGGATGAAAAATGCCTCAACGAATCCTTCCGCCGCTATCTGGAGCTCATAACCGGGAAGCAGCCCTCCGACCAGGAATACCGCCGCCTTTTAGAGCTGGTTCAGCTCCAGGACGATGGACGGGAGATCACCGAAAACGGAAATTCCCTGTCGGTGGGGCAGCGGAAAAAGCTGTTCCTGATGAAAATGCTGCTGTGCCAGCAGGAGGCCTCCATAATCATCCTGGACGAGGTAACCGCCGGCCTGGACGCGCAGACAACAGCCACCTTCCGGGAATGGCTCCGCGAAACATCCGCATCAGAGGATAAAATCATCCTCCTGGTGGATCACACCCTCGAAGCGGAGCTGCCGGTCAATACCTGCCTGCGTTTTGTAAACGGCGAGGCGACGCAGTCCGCGCTATGAATCCATCTTAAAACAAAATCATCCGAGTCGCGAATGACTCGGATGATTTCCCATTTTATCGTTCCTTTTCCGGCTGGCGGAGCAGCGCTCCAAGCTGGCGAAGCAGCGCGTCGGAGGGGGCCGTCAGCGGCAGACGGCAGTCCCCGCAGTCATATCCCAGAAGCTTCATTGCTGCCTTTACGGGGATGGGATTGACCTGGCTGAACAGCGCCCGGATGATGGGCGCGAAGCGAATCTGAAGATCGGCGGCGGTGTCGAAGTCCCCATCCAGTCCTGCCCGCACCATTGTCTGCGTCAGCTCGGGATAGAGGTTGGACAGGACGGAGATCACGCCCTTCCCGCCCAGTGCGAGGGTGGGCACCGTCAGGTCGTCGCTGCCGCTCCACACAGAGAAGTCCGCCGGGCATTGGGCGCGGATAGACAGAATCTTCGTCATGTCCCCAGTGGCCTCCTTCACACCGGCGACGTTGGGAATGGCGCTGAGCCGCCGGTAGACGCCCACTGGAATATCCACCCCCGTCCGGGAGGGGACGTTGTACAGGATTACCGGGATTCCCACCGAAAGGGCCGCAGCACTGAAATGCTGATACAGCCCCTCGGCGGTGGCCTTGTTGTAGTATGGACTGACCAGCAGCAGTGCGTCCGCGCCTGCCGCCTCCGCTGCCTGACTGAGCCGGACGGTATGCTCTGTGGAGTTGGAGCCGGAGCCTGCAATGATCAGGCAGTCGCTCCCCACATACTCCTTCGCCCGTGCGATGATCTCCAGCTTCTCCTCGTCCTCCAATGTGGCGGATTCGCCGGTGGTTCCGCACAGCACAATGGCACGGATGCCCGCCTCCAGCTGCCGGGAGATCAGCCGCTCCAGCATGGGATAGTTGACTTCCCCGTTCAAAAACGGGGTGACCAGCGCCGTGCATGCGCCGGTGAATAACGGTCTTGTCATGAAAAGCACCTCCGTCCCAGTTTATGCAGGTGAATTTCAATTTGTCTGTTGCAAAATGCGCGGGAATCGACTATACTTGTTGTGTTTTGAAATCGGAGGATAAAAAAGTGAAAACCCATGATTTTTATTATGACCTGCCGGAAGAGCTGATTGCCCAGACCCCTCTGGAAAAGCGGGATGCCTCCCGGCTGATGGTTCTGAACCGCCAAACCGGTGACGTGACCCACAAGCATTTTTATGACATTATCGATTACCTCAATCCGGGTGACTGCCTGGTGCTGAACGACTCCCGCGTCCTGCCCGCCCGGCTGCTGGGCCACCGCCCCACCGGCGGCGCGGTGGAGGTGCTGCTGCTGCGGGACTTGGGCGATAAGAAATGGGAATGTCTTTGCAAGCCCGGCCGGAAAATGCAGGTGGGCAGTCAGGTCATATTCGGAGACGGCGAGCTGACCGCCACCGTACGCCAGGTGGCGGAGGACGGCAACCGCATTGTGGAGTTCCATTATGATGGAATCTTCCTGGAGGTGCTGGAGCACCTGGGCAAAATGCCCCTGCCGCCCTATATCAAGGCAGAGCTGGACGACCAGGAGCGCTACCAGACCGTCTATTCCCGTGAGGTCGGCTCCGCCGCCGCCCCCACCGCCGGCCTGCACTTCACCCAGGGGCTGTTGGAAAAAATTCGCGCCAAGGGGGTAAAAACCGCCTTTGTCACTCTGCACGTCGGCCTGGGTACCTTCCGCCCGGTCAAGGCCGAGGACGTTCTTGACCACCATATGCACAGCGAGCTTTGCATGATCAGCCAGCAGACGGCGGATATCCTCAACGAGACCAAGGCAAGCGGCGGCCGCATCATCTGCGTGGGCACCACCTCCTGCCGCACCCTGGAATCCCTGGTAAACCCCGACGGCACCTTCACCCCCCAATCCCGCTGGACGGACATCTTCATCTACCCCGGCTACCAATTCAAGGCCATGGACGCCCTCATCACCAACTTCCATCTCCCAGAAAGCACTCTGGTCATGCTGGTCTCCGCCTTCGCCGGAAAAGACCACATCCTAAACGCCTACCGCCAGGCAGTGGAGGAGCGCTACCGCTTCTTCTCGTTTGGCGATGCGATGTTTATCGCATAGAAGAAACCAGCTGCTTAATAAATCGTACGGTATGTTATTCTGACTTCGGTGCTACCAGCACCCCGGCAGGCGGTTTCCCCTAGACTTTTCCGGGGGTGATACACTTCTTTTACCCCCATTCGAGAGAAAGGGGGTGCGCATATGGTTACACGGGAAGCTCTGTTTGCTTTCTGCATGCTCATTATTGCGATTATCTCCCTGGTTCGCCAGGATAATGATAACAAAAAGAAGTAACCGCCCAAGCCTCCAAGCGACGCGGTTACTTCTTACCTAATCCTTGGGGAGCCGACCTGCTGGTGGCACCCTTTGTGTCTATACTCTACTCCATCCCGGAGCATTTGTCAACGTCCCCTGCCACAGTGCAGGGGATTTTTTAGCAAGGCCGCCCTTTTCCAGAAGTGTGACAACACGCGCTCAAGTTGCGGATTCGGAATGTTGAATGCGGTTGTTCTTTCTGTACAGCGAGGGAGAAGCGCCGATGTACTTCCGAAACACGCGGTTGAATTGGGAGAAGCTGTTAAAGCCGCATAGGTCGGGGATTTCGGTAATGGGCTTGTCTGTGTTGATCAGCAGTGCCTGGACGTTGCGAACTCTGGTCATTTGAATGTAATCGGTGATGGAAAACCCGGTGATATATTTGAAACGGTGCGACAGATAGCTGGGACTGATATTGTGGGCCTCAGCCAGCTCCTCCAGGCTCAGGCTTTCCGGGTAATGCGCGTGAATGTACCCGGCGACGGTATAGATTTTTTGCTCCAGTTCCGAGAAAACGGTTTCATTTTTATAAATGTTACTTTCCTTGTTCAGGAACAGCAGGATCAGAAATTCAATAAACTTCTGGTGAATGATCAAATTGCGCATGGGGTCTGCCTTTGAGGACAGGAAATAGATATCGTTGATTTTTCCGTAGAGCCGCCGCTGTAATTCGGAATCGAAGCGGAATATGGGCACCTTCTGATTGAAGATACCCAACAGCTGTTCATACTCGTTGGACAGACCCGGTACATGGGAGGGCATATTAAACTGGATGATCAGCCGCTTGCAGGGCCTGCCGTCGGGATATTGCGTTTTGTGCAATTTCGCCGGTGGGATTCCCACAATATCAAAGGCCTGAACCTCATAGGGGATGCCCTCAATAAAGTGGATCGCGTTGGGGCACAGCGGAATGCACAGTTCATAAAAGGAATGGAAATGCTGGAATTCCATGTTGATATCCGCGCTGCGGGTATCATAGTCAAAGTAATAGAAAATGCTGTCGTTTTCTTCGTTCACCCGAATGGAATATTTGTCCTCGTAATACAGTAGGTTATTCAAAAACATAGGCTACCTCTGTCCTGCCGATTGCATGCCCCCGGGATTCCGCCGGAGGCATGCCGATTTAATCATGGCCGCCCCTGCGCCTCATTGCATGATAAGTGTAGCACATAATTTTGGTTACATCAATATCGCTGTGAGAAAAACGGATAAAAGAAATGGAAACTATACGTAGTGCACAAATAAGGATGCGATTATATGTACAATATCAACAGATCAAAAATATTAGTGCTATAAAAAAGCTTTAAATGCAATAAAGTTTTTTGCAAAAAGACATAATCTGCGTAGACATTCAATGGGAAATATGTATAATAAATGGTGTTTAGGGATGGATGTTCTTGAACGTAATAACTAAAAATGGGAGGAACACAAAAATGAAGAAGCTTATTGCTCTGCTTCTGGCTCTGGCGATGGTTCTGGCTCTGGGTGCCACGACCTTTGCCACTGAGGCTTCCGCAGCTGAAAACCCCGCCGGTTACTCCGAGGCCCCCTCTATCACTGAGCTGGGTGCTTACGGCAAGGTAGAGGATCGTCTGCCTGTCGAGGAGGACATTTTCGTGGCACAGCAAGATGCTGTTGGCGCTGAGCTTGAGATCGGTACCTATGGCGGTATCATCAACCTGGTTGGCGGCGGCGGCTCCTGGGATCTTTCCAGACCCACGCTGGAAACCATCATTCGCCGTAATACCGACGGCTCCTATTATCCCAACGTCATCAAGAACTATGAGTATAACGACGACTACACTGTCTGGACGTTCCATCTGCGCGAGGGCATGAAGTGGTCTGACGGCGAAGACTTCAATGCCGACGACATCACCTTCTGGTACTATATGTGCCACCTGAACAACTTCGACACCAAGGCCAGCTGGGCTGCACTGATCGACGGCGAGACCGGCAACTACGCCACCCTGACCAAGGTCGACGACTACACCGTCACCTGGACGTTCGACACCGCCAAGTATCCCGCCGACTTCATCGAGCACGGCGACTTCAAGTGGTGCTGGGCTCCCTCTCACTGGCTTGCCGATCTGATTCCCTCCTCCATCTATGTGGAGAACGAATACTGGGAAAACACTGGCCTGTCCGACGAGGATGTGCTGGCGAACGCGCTGACCAAGGGCGTCGACAAGGCGACCATCAATGATCTGGGCAAGGCAATCACCTATAACTTCTGGAACATTGGCGGCATTCCCTCGCTCAACTCCTTCGTTCTGAGAGAGGGCGAGTCCAACAGCAGCTCCGTCTGCCACCTGGATCGCAACATTTACTACTGGAAGGTCGACGCGGCTGGTCAGCAGCTGCCCTACTGCGACGGCATCGTGTATACCAAGACCTCTGAGGATGGCCAGGATCAGCTGATGTTCCGTTCCGGCGAAGTGGACATTCTGAACGTCAACATGGCTGACATCGCTTCCATCCTTGCCGATATGGGCGACGCCGCTGTTCTGCGTACCTTTGCCAGCACCGACTGGGGCACCGTCAACGTCACTTTCAACTATACCCACAAGGACAGCAACTACGCTGAGCTGTTCAATAACATCAACTTCCGTCATGCCATTTCCATCGCCGTTGACCGCAAGGAGCTGTCCGAACTGCTGTTCGACGGATTCCTGGATCCTGGCCAGTCCGCGCCCCAGGCCGGTAACGTCGGCTATGACGAGGAGTGGATCAACAAGTGGACGGAGTACGACGTCGAGGGCGCTAAGAAGCTGCTGGACGAGTGCGGCCTGGTTATGGGCAGCGACGGCTACTACGATTTCGCTGACGGCTCCGACTTCCTGCTGACCTTCTATGGCTACCTGGATTCCGGCGCTGTGGATCAGTATCCCATCCTGGAGCAGTACTACAATGCCGTCGGCATCAAGACTGCCTGGAAGGAATACGAGATGGCCACCTTCGATATGGAAATCGACAACAACGACTGGACTGCCGTTATTCAGCCTCACACCACCATCGGTGGCCTGTCCATGGCTGACCGCGTCGCTCCCTTCGTTCCCATCATTCAGTCCGCCGAGTGGTACGGCGAGTTCGGCACATGGTATGGCACCAAGGGCGAGAACGGCGTTGAGCCCACCGGCGACATGGCAAAGCTGATTGAGATCTACGAGAAGTGGGCGGCAACTCCCATCACCGAGGAAAGAGAAGCCTACAACCTGGAGATCTATGAGATTCACAAGGAAAA
This sequence comes from uncultured Oscillospiraceae bacterium, assembly GCA_934565795.1. Classification (GTDB taxonomy): domain Bacteria; phylum Bacillota; class Clostridia; order Oscillospirales; family Oscillospiraceae; genus Faecousia. The sequence goes on along the minus strand of CAKTIM010000001.1, from coordinate 77,560 downwards.
CCTGTGGACGATCGCTTACCTGCAGAGCGCGGGCAACTACAATCTGGTCACCTCCAGCCTGAAGAACTATCCCGAGGAGCTGGTTTGGGCCGACCTGTACATGTACGCGAATATTGTCCACTACGAGACTCTGTACAAGGCCGCGTAACGCTCAGAGAGAGTCCATAACGCATAATCAAAGTTCGGGGGCGGGGAACCAGTTTCCCTGCCCCCGTTTTATACGAAAGGAAATTCGCATGAATGAACAAAAAATGACCCCAAAGGACGGGCATTTCCTTCGTTCGGTAAAAGATTTTTTTCAGCGAGACCTGGTGCAGTACATCATCAAGCGGCTGCTGATGTTCATTCCCACGCTGTTTCTGATCTCGGTGCTGGTATTCTTTGTGATCCAGCTCCCGGAAACGGACTATGTAGACCGGCAGATATCCAAGCTTGCCTCAGAGGGTGAATATATGAGCCAGGCAGAGGCGGACGCTCTGCGCGCGGAGTACGGCCTGGATCTGCCGATCCACGAGCGGTATATCAAATGGATTTCCGGCATCATCTGGACGCCCACCAATTCCTCCTATTACCGGCTGTACGGCTCCCACCATGACTGGAAATATTCCTTTGCCTACGGCAGAAACGTCCTGTCCGTTATCAACGACCGCCTGCCGCTGACGATCCTGGTTTCCGCGCTGATTCTGATCTTCCAATATGGCGTATCGCTGCCCATTGCGGTATATGCCTCCACCCATCAGTATTCCGTGGGGGACTATATCGCCTCGTTCTTCGGCTTCCTCGGCGCTGCCATACCAAACTTTATACTGGCATTCATGCTGATGTACTGGTCGTACAAATGGACGGGGAATGCCAATGTCGGCCTGTATCTGACCGGCTTCTTCCCGTTCCTGAAGAGCATGATTATTCCGTTCCTGGTCATTGGCACCTCCGGCACCTGCGGCATCATCCGCTCCGTGCGCGCCCAGATGCTGGATGAGGTCGGTAAGCAGTATACCCTGACTGCCCGCGCAAAGGGCGTCCCGGAGCGGAAGATCATTATGAAGTACTGCTTCCGCGCTGCCATCAACCCCACCGTTTCCGGCCTGGGCGGCGTGCTGTCCACGCTGTTTTCCGGCTCCACGGTCACGGCCATGGTGCTGATGATCGACATTCAGGGGCCTGAGCTGCTCAAGGCTCTGCAAACCGGTGACGTGTACCTGGCAGGCGGTATTGTGATGATCCAGGCGATCCTGGTGGTCATCGGCATTCTGCTGTCGGATATCGCGTTGGCGTTCCTGGATCCCAGAATCCGCTACTCGGGAGGTGGAAGATAATGCTTCTTTTCGGAAAGATTTTAAAGAAAAAAGAAAAGTCCCAGGAGGACTATTATCTTGCCTCCCAATGGGTACTGATGGGCAGAAAGCTGAAAAAGCACAAGCTGGCCCGCCTGTCCATGGTCATTCTCGGCATCCTGTATTTTTGCGCCCTGTTCGGCAATTTCATTGCCCCCTATGGCCTGGAGGAATTTGACGGCCTGTACCGCAACTCCGCCCCCACAAAGATTCATTTTACATACGAGGGTGAATTTGTCGGCCCCTATGTTTACAAGCTGGAAAAGAGCATTGACAAAAAGACCTTTACCGTAACCTACACAGAGGATACCCAGGAATACTATCCCGTGGAGTTCTTTGTGCATGGCACGGAATATAAGTTCCTGGGGCTGTTCCAGACTGACCTGCACCTGTTCGGCGTGGGCAAGGGCAGCAACGGGGGCACGGGTGCAAAGGTGATGCTGTTCGGCGCGGACTCCCTGGGACGCGACCTGTTCTCAAGAATCCTGTACGGCAGTCAGGTGTCCCTGACCATCCCCTTCGCCAGTGCCATCATCAGCTTCTTCCTGGGCATCCTGATCGGCTCCCTTTCCGGCTACCTCGGAGGAACGTTTGACATCATCGTCCAGCGTATCATCGAGGTGATCGGCGCGGTGCCCCAGATTCCTCTGTGGATGGCCCTTTCCGTTGCCATTCCCGCCGGAATTTCCACCATCAAAATGTATTTTTACATGACGCTGGTGCTGTCGTTCATCAACTGGACGGGCATGGCCCGTGTTGTCCGCGGCAAGATGCTTTCCCTGAAGAATGAGGATTATGTGATGGCTGCCAGGCTGTCCGGCGTCTCCACCTGGAACATCATCTGGAGGCATATGGTGCCGGGCTTTATGAGCTACCTGATCGTTTCCATGACCATGAGCATTCCCGGCTCCATCGTCGGTGAAACCTCCATGTCCTACCTCGGCCTGGGCATCAAGTCCCCCGCGACGAGCTGGGGCGTTCTCCTGCAGGAGGCAAGCTCCGTGACGGAGATCGCCAGCAATCCCCACAAGCTCATTCCCATCATCTTTGTGGTCGTCACCGTGTTGGCGTATAACTTCCTTGGCGATGGCCTGAGAGATGCGGCAGACCCGTATAAATAAGAGAATGGAGGTACGCAATCGTGAATAAGGATAACATTCTTGAAGTAAAAGACCTCCATGTGGACATTCATATGACAGAGGGCCTTCTGACCGCCGTGCGCGGCGTCACCTTTGAAATGAAGCGAGGCGAGACCCTGGGCCTGGTGGGCGAATCCGGCTGCGGCAAGTCCCTGACCTGCAAGGCGATTCTGGGCATCAATGAAAAAAAGTGCGTCTCCAGCGGCCAGATCCTGTTTGATTCCGCCCAGCATGGCGAGGTGGAGCTGATCGGTCTGGCAAAGGAAAGAAAGAACGATAAGATTCGCTCCATCCGCGGCAAGGAGATATCCATGATTTTCCAGGAGCCGATGGTGGCCTTTTCTCCCATGTATACCATCGGCAATCAGATCAACGAGGCAACCCTGCTGCACATCACCAAGGACAAGAAAAAGGCCAAGGAAATATCCATGGACGTGATGCGCAAGGTGGGCATTGCCAATGTGGAAAAGCGCTACCACCAGTACCCCCATGAGTTTTCCGGCGGCATGCTGCAGCGCGCCCTGATTGCCATGGCGCTGGTGTGCAATCCCAAGCTGCTGATCGCCGACGAGCCGACTACCGCCTTGGATGTCACCATTCAGGCGCAGATTCTGGAGCTGATGAAGGAGCTGCAGAAGGATTTCAATACCGCCATTCTGTTCATCACCCACGATCTCGGCGTTGTTGCCAGGATGTGTGACCGCGTGGCGGTGATGTACCTGGGAAAGATCGTGGAAAGCGCGGATGCCAGAGAGATTTATGCAAATCCCCAGCATCCCTATACCAGGGGCCTGATCGGCTCCGTCCATAAGATCGGCTCCAAGAAGGCGGACAGGCTCTTCTCCATTGAGGGAACGGTGCCCCTTGCCATGAATCTGCCGAAGGCCTGCGGCTTCTACGACAGATGCGACGTGCGCATCGAGGGCCTTTGCAACAGAGCGGAGCCTGAGCTGGTGGAGGTAGCCCCCGGTCACAAAATTGCCTGCTTTAACTGCCCCCACAAGGCCTGCCAGGAGCAGCGGGCTAGGGTGGAAGCACTCCTGAAGGAAAAGGAGGGCAAACAGAATGCATAAAGATAATATTCTGGAAGTAAAGCACCTGCACAAGCGCTTTTTCTCCAAGGGAATCACGGTGAAGGCAGTGACCGATGTCAGCTTTGACGTGAAGCCCGGCGAGACCATTGGCATTGTGGGTGAATCCGGCTGCGGCAAGACGACCCTGGGCCGCTGTATCGTCCGCGCCTATGAGGCCTCCGAGGGCGAGGTGCTTTACCGCACCCGGGCGGGCGAGGAAGTGGACTTCCTGAAGGTGGACAAAAGGAAGCGGAAGGAAATTCGCAAGGAGATTCAGATGATTTTCCAGGATCCCTATTCCTCGCTGGATCCCCGCATGACGGTGCTGGACATCATCAAGGAACCGCTGAAAGCGAACTATCCGAAGATGCCGAAGGCCGAAATGGATCGGATGGCAAAGGATATGGCGGAAAAGGTCGGCCTGAACCCCACCTATCTGATGCGCTATCCCCACGCCTTCTCCGGCGGCCAGCGGCAGCGCATCGGCATTGCGCGCGCGCTGGTTGTCAAGCCGCAGATCATCGTCTGCGACGAGGCGGTGTCCGCGCTTGATGTTTCCATTCAGGCGCAGGTCATCAACCTGCTGCGTGACCTGCAAAGAGATATGAACCTGACCTATTTGTTTATCAGCCACGATTTGTCGGTTGTGGAGCATATTTCCGATAAGGTCGGCGTCATGTATCTGGGAAGACTGATCGAGTTCGGCGAAACGGAAAACCTGTTTGAAAAGCCGCTGCACCCATACACCGAGGCGCTTCTATCCGCGGTGCCTGTGGCTGACCCCACCGTTCAGAACGAGCGCATTGCCCTGAAGGGCGAGATTCCAAATCCTGCGAATACGCCCAGCGGCTGCTTCTTCCATACCCGCTGCCAGTATTGCACCGAAAAATGCAAGGAATGCACGCCGGAATACCGGGAGCTGGAGCCGGGCCATTTTGTCGCCTGCCACCGCGCGGACGAGCTGAAGCTCAGAGGGTTTACCTATGACGAGTAAAAGGCTGATTATTTTTACCGACAGCGGCGACACCATCATCGATGAGGCCACCCAGATTCGGGATGACCGGGGTATTGTCCTGGAGGCGGATTTTATCCCTGGGGCAGGAGAGGTTCTGAAAACGCTGCATGACGAGGGCTTTACCATCGCGTTGGTTGCCGATGGTGAGTGGGAGTCCTTTCAGAATGTCTATCGCAAGAACGGACTGGGCTATTGCTTTGACGCCTGGATCGTGTCCGAGGTGGTGGGCAAGCAGAAGCCGGAGCCGGTCATGTTTGAGACGGCTTGTAAGGCGCTGGGACTGACGGAGGCTGACAAGGGCCGCATTGTGATGATCGGCAACAATCTGAAAAAGGATATCGCGGGAGCAAACCGGCAGGGGATGATCTCCGTGTGGCTGGACTGGTCGCCCCGCTACTTCCACACCATTGAGGAGCCGGATTGGACGCCGGATTATACGGTCAGCACCCCGGCGCAGCTGCTTAAGCTGCTGCATGAGCTTGAGGAGAAAATTGAACGCGAAGCGTGAGGTTTGCTTATGGAAAACAAAACGCAAACAACGATGATAGAAGAAAAACTGAATCGCCTGCTGAAAGCGTTCATTCCCATTCTCTATGAGGATGATGAGGTGTTTCTGGCGGGCATGAAGGAGCGAAACCTGGCCGGTGACGACATCCGCCGCTACCAGCACTGGGAATGGACGCAGGGGGTAGGCCTTTACGGGCTGTGGAAGCTGTTTGAAAACAGCAGGGATGTAAAGTATTTGAACATCCTGACAAGGTTTTTCGACAGCCAGATCGAGATCGGCTTCCCGGCGCTTAATGTGAATACCATGGCGCCGTTTCTGACCATGTCCTATGTGGGCGAATATCTCCGGGAGGAAAGGTATCTTGGCCCCTGCCGGGAGTCGGCCAGATGGATCATGGAGAAATTCCCCAGAACGCAGGAGGGCGGCCTTCAGCATATGACCTCCGATACCCTGAATGACCAGGAGCTTTGGGACGATACGCTCTTTATGACGGTGCTGTTCCTGGCGAACATGGGCCGCATTGAAGGAAAGCAGGATTATATCGACGAGGCGCAGCATCAGTTTTTGCTCCATGCAAAATACCTGGCCGATCCGAAAACCGGCCTGTGGTATCATGGCTGGACATTTCATGGGCGGCATAATTTTTCCGGCGCGTTCTGGGGCCGGGGCAACTGCTGGGTGACCATTTCCATTCCTGAATTTTTGCAGATGGCGGCGGTTCGCCCTGAGACCGCGCAGAGGCTGGAGCAAATTCTGCGCAATCAGGTGGATGCGCTCCTGAAATACCAGAATGAGAACGGCATGTGGCATACCCTGATTGATGATCCCACATCCTACGTGGAATCCAGCGCCACCTGCGGCTTTGCCTATGGCATCCTGAGAGCCGTCCACACGGGACTGCTGGAGGAACGCTATGCCGCAGCGGCGGAAAAGGCACTGAAACCCATCCTGAACTATATTGATGACAACGGTGTTGTCCATCAGGTTTCCTACGGAACGCCCATGGGCCGGGAGACCAAGGATTTCTACAAACAAATCGAGCTGAAGCCGATGCCCTACGGGCAGGCGCTGGCCATGCTGTTCCTGGCAGAGTGCCTGCGCGATTGAGGACGCGCAGCTCTAGCGGCAATCCGGGGGAATGAGGAAGCATCCCTCATTTCCCCGCACTCCAAAGAGAAGCTTCAATTGGAAATCGCGAGCGCTGCCCAGACGGGGCGCTCTTACAAATATGCTATGTACTTGTTTTTAGGAGGATGATTTATGAACGCGCTACCTGTGATGAAGCCCTATATCGGCGGTGAGTGGATAGACAGCGAAAGCCAGAAGTACACCACCATCTATGATCCCTCCACCGGCAAACCCATTGCCCAGGTTCCCCAGTGCACCGCCGCTGAGGTAGAAAAGACAGTTGCCGCCGCAAAGGCAGCCTTCCCCGCCTGGAAGAATACCCCCGTCCGCACCCGCGCCGGTATTATGATGAAGCTGCGGGGCCTCATTGAGCGGGATAAGGAAGAACTGACCCGGATGGTCGCCACCGAAAACGGAAAGTGCTGGAGTGAGGCCGCCGGTGACGTGGCGAAGGCGCTGGAAATGACCGAGCTTGCCTGCTCTGCGCCCAGCCTGCTGATGGGCGAAAGCCTGATGGATACCTCCAGGGGCTATGACACCACCCTCTACCGGGAGCCCATCGGCGTGTTTGCAGGGATTGCACCCTGGAATTTCCCGGCTATGATCCCGGTGGGCTGGATGGCACCCCTTGCCATCGTCTGCGGCAATACCTTCGTTCTGAAGCCTGCCTCCACCACGCCCATGACCAGCATGAAGTTTGCGGAGCTTTACAGAGAGGCCGGTATCCCCGACGGCGTGTTCAACATTGTGCCCTGCTCCCGCCATGAGGCTGAAATTCTGCTGACCCATCCCGACGTCCGGGGCATTACCTTTGTCGGCTCCACGGAGGTCGGCCTGCACGTATATTCCACCGCCGCCGCCCACGGCAAGCGGGTTCAGGCCCTGTGCGAGGCCAAGAACCATGCGCTGGTACTCAAGGACGCGCCCATCACCCGCACCGCCGCGGGCATTATGAATTCCGCGTTTGGCTGCGCGGGAGAGCGCTGCATGGCGCTGCCCGCCGTTGTGGTGGAGGAGGAGATTGCCGACGCGCTGGTTGCCGAGCTGGTGCGCCTGTGCAAGGCCCAGAAGGTCGGCCCTGCATATGACAAGACCTCCAACCTCGGCCCCGTGGGCAGCAAGAGCCACCAGAAATTCGTGCTGGATTGGATCGAAAAGGGCATTGAAGAGGGCGCTCAGCTGGTGCTGGACGGCCGGAATGTGAAGGTGGAGGGCTATGAGGATGGCTACTACATCGGTCACACTATTTTCGACCATGTTACGGAGGAAATGTCCATTGGCAACCGGGAGGTTTTCGGCCCTGTGCTGTGCATCAAGCGGGTCAAGAGCTTCGAGGAGGGACTGGCCCTGATGAACCGCAATCCCTTTGCCAACGGCAGCGTGATCTTTACCCAGAACGGCTACTATGCCCGTGAATTTGCCAAACGCACCGACGGCGGCATGGTGGGCGTCAATGTGGGCATTCCCGTGCCCATCGGCGTGTTCCCGTTCTGCGGCCATAAGCGCTCCTTCTTCGGCGACCTGCATTGCCACGGCAAGGATGCGTTCCGATTCTACACCGAGAGCAAGTGCGTCACCGTCCGCTGGTTCGACGAGGAAGAGATGAAAAAGGAAAACGTGGATACCTGGGACGGAAGCGCCCTGTAAGGGAGGCCTCGCTATGACATACATCGAATTTGACCAGTCCCGGCCCTTTGACCTGGTACTGCTGGGCCGGGTGGCTGTGGATTTTAACCCGGTGGACTATTTTCAGCCGCTGGAGGATTGCGTTACATTTAAGAAATATGTGGGCGGCAGTCCGGCCAACATTGCCGTGGGCGCGGCCCGGCACGGCATGAAGATCGGCTTCTTTGCCCGTGTCTCCGACGATCAGCTGGGCGACTTCGTGACCCATTTCTTCGAACGGGAGGGCATTGATGTTTCCCGGATCCGCCGCTGCACAAACGGCGAGAAAATCGGCCTGACCTTTACGGAAATTCTCAGCCGGGACGAAAGCAGCATCCTGATGTACCGCAACCGCATTGCAGACCTACAGCTGCACCCGGACGACATCGACGCCGATTACATCAAAAATACCAAGGCACTGCTGATTTCCGGCACCGCCCTGGCGGAAAGCCCCTCCAGAGAGGCGGCGCTGAAAGCGGTGATGCTGGCCCGGCGCTTCGGCACAAGGGTGATTTTCGATATCGACTACCGGCCCTATAACTGGGCCAATATGGACGAGGTTTCCATTTATTACGCCATGGTCGCCAGGGATGCGGATATCATCATGGGCAGCCGGGAGGAATTCGACCTGATGGAGCGGCTGATCGAGCCGGGCCGGGACGACCGGGCCAGCGCGAAGGCATGGCAGGCTCACCGTGCAAGAATCGTCATCATCAAGCACGGCAAACGAGGCTCCACCGCTTATACCTGCGACGGCAGGCACTATACCGTGCGGCCCTTCCCGGTGGAGGCCCTGAAATCCTTCGGCGGCGGCGACGGCTACGGCGCGGGATTCCTGTACGGCCTTTACAACGGATGGGACATGTACGACTGTCTGGAGTTTGGCTGCGCCCAGGCATCCATGATGGTGGCGGCCCATTCCTGTTCCCAGGAAATGCCCCATACCGATGAGGTGCATGCCTTCATCAAGGCCAGTAAGGAAAAATACGGAAACACCGTGTGCTGCGACAGGGAGGAAAATCAATGAGCATCATGACTGTGGGCCAGGCCATTGTGAAATTCCTGGACAATCAGTATGTAGAGCTGGACGGCGTAGAAACCAAGTTTGTAGACGGTGTGGTCACCATCTTTGGCCACGGCATTGTGGTGGGCCTGGGTCAGGCGCTGGACGAAGACCCCGGCGACCTGCGTGTTTATCAGGGTCGGAATGAGCAGGGCATGGCCCACGCGGCCACCGGCTTTGCCCGGCAGCACAACCGCCGGAGGATCATCGCCTGCGCCTCCTCCATCGGCCCCGGCGCGGCCAATATGGTCACCGCCGCTGCCTGCGCCACCGTCAACCGCATTCCGCTGCTGCTTTTCCCCGGCGATACCTTTGCGGTGCGTCAGCCAGACCCGGTGCTGCAGCAGCTTGAGCAGGAATACAGCCCCAGCGTCACCACCAACGACGCGCTGCGTCCCGTGTGCAAATTCTGGGATCGGATCACCCGCCCGGAGCAGCTGATGGCCACCCTTATGCAGGCATTCCGGGTTCTGACAGACCCGGCTGAGACCGGGGCGGTCTGCGTGGCGCTTTCCCAGGATGCGGAGGGGGAGAGCTACGATTTCCCCGACTATTTCTTTGAAAAACGCATCCACCGCATCCGCCGCCCGGCTCCCTGCCGGGAGGACCTGAACGATCTGGTGGAGGCCATTGCGGCAAGCAAGCGGCCCATGATTATCTGCGGCGGCGGCGTCCGCTATTCCGAAGCCGGTGCGGCGTTGGAAAAATTCTGTGAAGCCTTTCAGATCCCCTTTGCGGAGACGCAGGCAGGCAAGAGCGCCTGCAACGCCTCCCATCCTATGAATCTGGGCGGCGTGGGCGTCACCGGCAATCTGGCGGCAAATTCCATTGCAAGGTCTGCGGATCTGATCGTTGCCATTGGTACCCGGCTGTCCGACTTTACCACCGGCTCCAAGGAGCTGTACGGCAGCATAAGGCTTGTTTCCGTCAATATTTCCCCTTTTGATGCGGGCAAGATGGACGCCGCCATGGTCATTGGCGACGCCAGAGTTGCCCTTGAGCTTGCCCATACGGCGCTGGCCGCCAGGAGCTATGTCAGCGGCTACTGCGGCCAGATCGAGGCGGCGAAGAGGGCGTGGAACGAAGAATATGCCCGGCTTGCCGCCTACCGCTACGGCGAGCACTTTGAGCCCATCATCAAGGCCCGGCACGAGCCGACCATTGCGGAGCAGGTGAAGCTGAACGGCGGCGAAATTACGCAGGTTTCCGCAATCGCGCTGATTCGGGACACCATTGATGCGGACGCCATTGTGGTGGGCGCCTCCGGCAGCCTCCCCGGCGACTTACAGCGGATGTGGACGACCGACTGCAAGGATTCCTATCAGATGGAGTATGGCTTCTCCACCATGGGCTACGAGGTTTGCGCGTCCCTGGGCGCGAAGCTGGCCTGTCCTTCCCAGGAGGTGTATGCCATGTGCGGCGACGGCGCGTTCCTGATGCTCCACTCGGAGCTGGTCACCTCACTGCAGGAGGGGAAGAAGATCAACGTGCTGCTCTTTGACAACTGCGGCTTCGGCTGCATCAACAATCTGCAAATGGGCAGCGGCATCGGCAACCTGGCCACCGAATTCCGCTACCGGGATGAGCGGGGCGGCCTGGACGGCGGCCTGATCCCCATTAACTATGCCATGGTGGCTGCCGGTTACGGCTGCAAAACCTATACGGCAACCAATCTGAAAGAGCTGAAGGCGGCGCTGGAGGATGCGAAGCGGCAAACTGTTTCCACGCTGATTGATATCAAGGTGCTGCCCAAAACCATGACCGACGGCTATGATTCCTGGTGGAATGTGGGCCTTGCAAGCACCACCCGGAGCGAAAAGCAGAAGGCCGCTTACGACCAGCTCCTGACAAATCGGGACAGAGCCAGAAAGTATTAAGGAGGACGGAGCATGCTTTTCACAAAAAATGTGAAGCTGGGCATCGCGCCCATTGCGTGGACGAATGACGACCTGCCCGAGCTGGGCGGCGAAAACACCTTCCAGCAGTGCATCAGTGAAATGGCGCTGGCGGGCTTCACCGGCTCCGAGGTGGGCAACAAATACCCCAGGGATCCGGCTGTTTTGAAGCCCATGCTGGAGCTGCGGGGCATCGAAATCTGCAACGCATGGTTTTCCACGTTCCTGATCAGCAGGCCCTATGAGCAGACGGAGGCGGCGTTCAAGGAGCACGTTGCGTTTCTCGCCGCCATGGGTGCCAAAGTGGTGGGGGTGTCCGAGCAGAGCTACTCCACCCAGGGCAATCAGAGCCAGCCCGTGTTTGAGGGCAAGTACGAGATGGACGATGCCCAGTGGGATACCCTCTGCGACGGGCTGAACCGCCTGGGCAGACTGAGCCTGGAGGAATACGGCGTTGCCCTGACCTTCCATCACCATATGGGAACCGTCGTCCAGTCCGCTGCAGAAACCGACCGGCTGATGGCCGGTACCGATCCCGCCTATGTGAGCCTGCTCTTTGATTCCGGCCACTTTGCCTACTGCGGCGAGAATCCTGCCGAGCTGGTGCAGCGCCACGCAAAGCGCATCAAACATGTCCACCTGAAGGACATCCGCCCTGAGGTGGTGGCCAAGGTGCGGGAAAATCGCTGGAGCTTCCTGGAGGGCGTCCGGCAGGGTGCTTTTACCATCCCCGGCGACGGCTGCGTGGATTTTGATCCCATTTTCGCCTGTCTTGCGGAATCCGGCTATGAGGGCTACATGGTCGTGGAGGCCGAGCAGGATCCGGCCAAGGCAAATCCCCTGGAATACGCCATTCGGGCAAGAAAATTCATCCGTGAGCACACCGGCTTGTAATTTGGAGGTAATATATGGTTACTGTTGGCATTATCGGCGCGGGCCGCATCGGCAAGGTACATACGCAAAGCATCTGCAATTACGTCCGCAACGCAAGGATCAAAACCGTTGCCGACCCCTTTATGAACGAGGCAACCGAAAAGTGGCTCCTGAGCATGGGCGTGGAGGGCACCACGAAGGATTACCATGAAATTCTGAGTGACCCGGAGATCGACGCGGTGCTCATCTGCTCCTCTACCAATACCCATTCTCCCATTTCCCTGGAGGCCATCGCCGCAGGCAAGCACGTGTTCTGCGAGAAGCCCATCGACCATGACCTGACCAAGATCAAGCAGGTGGTCGAGGCCCTGAAGGGAAGCAAGATCAAGTATCAGGTGGGCTTCAACCGCCGCCAGGATCACAATTTTGCCGCCGTGAAGCAGGCCATTCTGGATGGCAGGGTGGGCGACGTCCATATCATCAAGATCACCTCCCGCGACCCGGAGCCGCCCTCTGCGGAGTATGCAGCGGTCTCCGGCGGGATGTTCCTGGATATGACCATCCATGATTTTGACATGGTTCGGTACCTTGCCGGGTGTGATGCCGAGGAAGTTTACGTCCAGTCCGCAGTCCTGGTGGATCCCGCCATTGGAGAGGCGGGGGATGTGGACACGGCGGTCATCACCTTGAAGATGGAAAACGGCGCCATTGCCGTTATCGATAATTCCCGCCGGGCCGCCTATGGCTACGACCAGCGGGCGGAGGTTTTCGGCTCCAAGGGCATGGCGGCTACCGCCAACGATACCCTGTCCTCCATGGTTCTGTCCAATGCCGAGGGCGTCACCGGGGAGAAGCCCCTTTACTTCTTCCTGGAGCGGTATATGCAGTCCTTCGCCACGGAGATCAAGGGCTTCATCAGCGCCATTGAGAATGACACCGATACCCTGGTGGGCGTGGAGGACGGATTGAAGCCTGTGCTCATGGGCATCGCCGCCAAGAAATCCGTGCTGGAGCACCGCCCTGTGAAGCTCTCCGAGATCGAATACTAAGGGGGAACCCCATATGAGCAAGGAATTTTCTTATCCGCAATTTGAAAATGGGGTAAAGGTGATCTCCCGGGCCGGGGATGCCGTCAACGACATGATGATGAACATCACGGTCTACCGCATGGAGGCGGGACAGTCGCTGACCTTCTGCCATGCGGCGGAGGAAGCCGCAGTGCTTTTGATCCTGGGCCAGGTCACTTTCCAATGGAATGACCGCCGGGAGACCGGCCGCCGAAACAGCTTTATTGAAGAGGGCCCCCATTGCCTGCATGTCTGCCGGAACGTGACGGTGACCGTCACCGCCCATACCGGCAGCGAAGTGCTGGTTCAGTCCACGGAAAATGACCGGGAATTTGCCCCCGTGTTCTATCGCCCGGAGGACTGCCGGGATGATATCTTCGGCCTGGACGTCTTTGACAACAAGATGAAGCGCACCGTCCGCACCGTGTTTGATTACTGCAACGCCCCCTATTCCAATATGGTCAACGGGGAGGTCATCAACCATCAGGGCGGCTGGTCGAGCTATACCCCCCACCATCATCCCCAGCCGGAGGTTTATTATTACCGCTATGAGCGCAGCGAAGGATTTGGTGCTTGCTTTTTGGGAGATAACGTGTATAAAATTAAGGATGGAAGCTGTGCCTGCATTCCCGGCGGTACCACCCATCCCCAGGTGACGGCACCGGCTTTCCCGATGTACTACTGCTGGATGATCCGCCACCTGGAGAGGAACCCCTGGACAGATCGGATCGTGGATCCCCGGTATACGTGGATTGACGCCAGGATGAAATAAAAGAGGTAAGCCTATGAACATTGGCAGCCAATGGAATGACCGACTGAGAATCTGGGCCGAGCAGTTCCCAAAGTATTATTACCGAAAGGCTGCGGCGCTTTCCGTCTCCTATTTCACAACGATGGAGCATATTCCCTTTGAACAGGCGGCGCAGGGGCACTATGCCCCCGCGCCCGTCGGCATGAAATGGGGAAGGAAGTGGGAATACGGCTGGTTCCGAACCCAGCTCATGATCCCGGAGGAGCTGGCCGGGAAGCGGGTGGTGCTTACGCTGAACACCGCCGAGGAAATGCTGGCCTGGGTCAACGGCCGGGAGAGCGGTGCCATTGATAAGAGGCATCGGTTTATTACCCTGTCCAGGTCTGCCAGGGCGGGGGATACCTATGAAATCTATGCCGAATGCTATGCCGGGCATGGCATCCGCAACGAGGGCGCAGGCCCGGTGGGCTGGGGCGAGGAACCCGTGCCGGAGCCGCCTGAATATCAGGTGACGGTGGGCCAGTCTCACTTCGGCGTCTGGAACGAGGCGCTTTTCCAGGCGGCAATGGACTATCTGACCCTGTACAGCCTGGTTCAGAAGCTTCCAGAGAAGAGCCTGCGCACCATGAAAATCGTGGAGGGGCTGAAAAAATTCACCTATATTGCGGACTTCGAGCTGCCGGAGCCGGAAATGACGGCGTCCATCCTGGAGGCCGGAAAGCTCCTGAAGCCCCTGCTGGAATGCAGGAACGGTTCTACCGCGCCGGAATATACGGTGTTCGGCCAATCCCATCTGGATCTGGCATGGCTCTGGCCGGTGGAGGAGACCGTGCGGAAGGCTGCCAGAACCTACACCAATCAGCTGGCCCTGATGGAGGAATATGACGATTACCGCTTTCTCCTCTGCGAGCCGCCGATCCTGGAGTGGCTGAAGGAGCTTTACCCCAATGTTTACGAAAGCGTCCTGGAAAAGGTAAAACAGGGGAAGTTTTATCCTGAGGGCGCGCTGTGGGTGGAGAGCGACACCAACATTCCCTCCGGCGAGGCCCTGATCCGCCAGTTCGTCTTGGGCAAGCGGTGGTTCCGCGGGGAGCTGGGCATTGAAAGCCAGATGGCCTGGATGCCGGATACCTTCGGCTTTTCCGCGGCCCTGCCCCAAATTATGAAGAAATGCCGGATTCCCTACTTTGCGACGCAGAAGCTGATCCGTCAGTCTCCTGAATGCCAGCCGTTCCCCTATAACATCTTCTGGTGGGAGGGCATGGATGGCAGCAGGGTTCTGGCCCATACCTTCAAGAAAAACAATGCCAATTTCCAGCCCGGCGATCTCATCACCCGCTGGGAGGAGGATCGCGTCCAGCTGGAGAATATCGATGGCCTGATGTTCCCCTTTGGCTTCGGCGACGGCGGCGGCGGCCCCACCCGGCAGATGCTGGAGATGGCGCGGCGCTGCGTCGATTTGGAGGGTACGCCCCGCTGCCGGATGGAAAGCCCGGTGAAATACTTTGAGCGCCATCCGCAGCCGGTGGATACCTTCTGCGGAGAGCTGTACCTGGCCTGGCACCGGGGTACCCTGACCTCCCAGGCAAAGACCAAGAAGGGCATCCGCGACGCGGAAAGCGCCCTGCGGCGGACGGAATTCTTCCTCTCCCGGCAGCGCCTGTCCGGCAAGGAAATGCCGGATAATTGGAAGCAGCGGCTGGAGGCGCTTTGGAAGAAGCTGCTGTTTCAGCAGTTTCACGATATTGCTCCCGGCACCTCCATTGCCAGAGTCCATGAACGGGCGGAGAGGGAGCTTCACGAGGTCTGCGCGGGCTGTAATGAGCTGCTGGGTGAAATGACGGCAGGAGCGGCAGCTCCCCAGGGCTGCCGGGTGGCCTATAACTGCCTGAGCTGGCCCAGACGCATCCAGGGCGTGACGGTTCCGGCCCAGAGCAGCGCTGTGCTTGAGCCGTCCGCCGTGCCGGAGTACCCGGTGCAGCTGCGGTATCTGGAGCAGGAAAAGAGCTATGAGCTGTCCAATGCGTACCTTACGTGCCGCGTCAATGACCGGGGCGAGCTGGTCAGCGTCAAAAAACGGGGGGCGGATACCGAATACCTGGCAGGGGTCGGCAACCGGCTGCTGATGTTCAAGGATGTGAACACCTGTTATGACGCCTGGGAGCTGGGTAGCATGTATGAAAATCTGCCGGTGCCGCTGGAAGATCACGTGACCGTAACCATGCAGCCGGGGGCATACCGGGCCGCGCTGGAGATCAATCGTAAAATCGGTGATTCTGCCCTGAGGCAGGAGATCGTGCTGACGGCAGATTCACCGTGCATTGAATTTGTTACCCAAATCGACTGGCAGGAGCGCCACAAGCTGCTGAAGGTCGCCTTCCCGGTGAACGCCCATGCGAAGGAGGCCATTCATGAGATCCAGTTCGGCTATGTGAAGCGCCCGACCCACCGCTCTTATCAGACGGATAAGGATCGCTTCGAGGTCTGCAACCATCGCTATTCGGCGTTGACGGACGGGGCCCACGGCGCGGCGGTGCTCAATGACGGAAAATACGGCGTCAATGTGGCGGATAACGAGATTCGTCTGACCCTGCTGAAATCCACCATGATGCCGGATCAGAACGCGGATCGGGGAATGCAGCAGTTTACCTACGCCTTCTATCCCTTCGACGGCGCCTTTGCAGATTCGGACGTACCGCAGAGGGCAGCGGAGCAAAATGAGCCGGTGGTTTTCAGCGGCATCGCTGACGGGCTTGGCCCCATTTTCCTGGCGGATGAAAAAAATATCCTTGTTGAAACCATCAAACCGGCGGACACGATGGATAATGCGCTCCTGGTTCGGGCCTATGAAGCCATGGGCAAGCAGACGGACTGCGCGTTTACAGTCAGTCCCCGAATTACGAAAATTGTTGAAACGGACATGCTGGAAGAGAATCCCCAGGCTGTGAATCCCGGCCATGTCCATTTCGGCTCCTTTGAGATCAAAACCTTTTTGCTGTATTTTTGACATAGGGCGGTGAGGGAATGTACCGAATCGGAATCGACCTGGGCGGTACCAATATCGTGGCCGGTCTGGTGGAGCAGGATTTCAGCATCGTGGATAAGTGCAGCGTCAAGACCCAGGCTCCGCGAAGCGTGGAAAGCATGGCGGCGGATATGGTGCAAATGGCGCAGACGCTGTTGGAACGCAACCGGCTTCTTTGGCAGGATGTTGCGTCCGTGGGCGTGGGCGCTCCCTGCACCGCGAATCTGGAAAACGGCCATATGGAGGATGCCAACAATCTGGGCTTCGACGATGTGCCGTTCCTGACCCTTCTGGCGGAGAAAATCCCCGTGCCGGTGCATTTTGGCAACGACGCCAATGTGGCGGCCTGGGGGGAGTATCTGACCGGCGGCTACCGGGAGGACTCCTTTATTATGGTCACAATCGGCACCGGCATCGGCGGCGGCATTATCCTGGGCGGCAGCCTGTGGCCCGGCATCAACGGCGCGGCGGCAGAGTTCGGCCATATGACCATCGATTATGATGGCATCCCCTGCAACTGCGGCAGGCGGGGCTGCTTCGAGGCTATGGCCTCGGCCAATGCCCTGATCGCGCAGGCGCGGGAACGGATGCGGAAGCACCCGGAGAGCCTGCTCTGGAGCCTGTGCGGCGGGAATGCGGCCAATGTGGAGGCAAAGACGGTGTTTGACGGCGCGGCAGCCGGGGATGAAACCGCCCGGGCGCTGCTGGATGCCTATGTTACCTATCTGGCAGAGGGAATCACCAACGTGATCAATATTTTCCAGCCGGCGGTGGTTTGCATCGGCGGCGGCGTCAGCCGGGCCGGGGAGGCGCTGCTGCTGCCCCTCCGGGAAAAGGTGGCCCGGCGTATTTATTCCAGAAATTCCAAACGAAATACCAGAATCGAGCTGGCAAAGCTTGACAACGACGCAGGGATCCTCGGGGCGGCCCTGCTGGGAAGCGGGAGGCAAAAAAATGAGAAACCATTATGAGCAGATGATCCGGGACACCGAAAAACGGGCCAGGCACCATCTGAAAACGCAGAATCTGGATGTAAACAGCCCTTATTACGGCGCGTTTGTAATGCCCGACGGCGTTTATATGCAGAAGCATGCGCTGTACTGCATTGCAGACATCGGCGCAGTCTATTGCAACGCCGAGTCTGAACTTTATCACGACGAAGCTCTGCTGGCCTCCATGCTTCGGGGGCTGGACTATGTCCGCTCCACCCAGCATGAAAATGGCCTGTTTGATTATATTACCTGCAACTTTTTCTCGGCCCCCGATACGGCCTTTTGTATCGGCATTGTTCTGCACCTTGCCCAGTATCTGAAGGGCAGGGAGGCGCTGACCGGCGGGGAGGCCGCGCTGCTTGGAAAGCTGGATGCCATCATCCACGATGGCGGCAGAGGCCTGCTGGAGGGCGGCTTCCATACCCCCAATCACCGCTGGGCCATTGCCGCGTTGCTTGCCACCTGCGGGAAGCTGTACGGCGAGAAGGATCTGACCCAGGCAGCCTTTGCATACCTTAAAGAGGGCATCGACTGCAACGGCGACGGCGAATATTCGGAAAAGTCCGCCGGAAATTACAACAGCGTCAACAATCAGGCCATGCTGCTGCTGTCCGATGCGCTGGAGGACGATTCCTACGAGCAGCACGTCATTCGGAATCTGCGGATGATGCTGACCTACTGGGAGCCGGACGACAGCATTTTTACCGCCAACTCCACTCGCTTTGACAAGGATCGGCTGGTGTACCCGGATGGCTACTACTGGTTTTATCTGTATCTGGGCGCTAAGTACAGCATCCCGGAATTTGCAGCCATGGCCAATTATACCTTTGAAATCGTCCGGGAGAAGAACATCCTTTCCCCCAACTGCCTGATCCGATACATGCTCCACCCGGAGCTGATCGATTTTGAGTCGGAGCGTTCCGGCACCCCCCGGAGCTATCACGCCTACTACGCCGACTCCGGCATTGCCAGAGTCCGTAAGGGCAATTATACCTACACGGTGATGAAGGACAAGTCCAATTTCCTCTGGGTGCACAATGGCTCTATCAAGCTGGCGGTGAAGATTGGCGGCAGCTTCTGCGAGCATCGGGCCTTCAAGGCAGAGACTATGGAAATGGACGAAACCGGCGCATTCCATCTGCACCAGAAGATGCGCGGCTGGTATTATCTTCCTTTCCCGGAAAAGCCCGCCACCTCCGACTGGTGGCAGATGGACAATGCCTCCCGGCCCAAGAAATGGGGGCCGGATATGGACATTGACGTAACCGTCCGGGAAAAGGTTGACGCGATCGAGGTGGAGGTGAAAACCTCCGGCGTGGTGGGCGCACCCTGGCGTGTGGAGCTTGCCTTCTCCGGCATCGACCGCATCTCCAATGACCACCTGACCATGCCGGTTCACGGGGATGAGGTGCTGGTGCTGAAGGATTCCTTCTTCACCGTGTCCAATGGGGAAGCCTCCATGGAGGTGGGGCCTGCGTTCGGCGTGCACCATTTTACCGACGGCAAGGAGGACTCGGAGGCCAAGACTCCCGGCGCGGCGACGGTCTACCTGACCGACTATACGGAATTTTGCCATGTGATATCCATCAGACCCTGAGGAGGCCCGACCATGAGACAATACGAAAATCCCACTGCCACGTCCGAAAACCGCTGCGCCCCCCGCAGCTACTACATTCCCGGCGGAAAATCGGAATACCATCTTCTGAACGGCGACTGGCGCTTCGCCTATTTTGACCGGGACATCGACGTGCCGGAGCACATTGAAAGTTGGGATACCATCCCGGTTCCCTCCTGCTGGCAGCTTCACGGCTACGAAAACCCCAATTACACCAATGTCAACTATCCCTATCCCTGCGACCCACCCTATGTTCCCGACGACAATTCCTGCGGCGTCTATGAGCGGGAATTTGAACTGGCCGAAAAATGGGGCAGACTCTATCTCGTTTTCGAGGGCGTTTCCTCCTGTGCTTACCTGTATGTCAACGGCAGCTATGTGGGCTTCACCCAGGGCAGCCACCTACAGGCAGAGTTTGATATTACGGAGTTTGCCCATGCAGGAACCAATACTGTCCATGTCCGGGTGCTGAAATGGTGCTGCGGCAGCTACTTGGAGGATCAGGATTTCTTCCGATACAACGGCATTTTCCGGGATGTGTACATTCTCCAGCGGCCGGTGGGGCATATCACTGATGTGGAACTTATTCCCAATGACCAGAATTTCCACATCCGTCTGGATGGCCGGGCCAATGTGAAGATCCTGGATGGGCAGGCAGTCCTGACGGAGCAGGAGCTGCACGACGAGCTTGTGTTTGCACCTCAAAACCCGATCCTGTGGAACGCCGAAAAGCCGCATCTCTATACCGTTCGGCTGGAACGGGACGGCGAGGTGATCGAGCTGAAAAGCGGCCTGCGAAAAATTGAGGTTTCCGAGGATTATGCACTGCTGGTCAATGGCAGGCCGGTAAAGCTCCATGGCGTGAACCATCACGACACCAGCGCCAACCGGGGCTGGTGCCAGAGCGACGAGGAATTGAAAAATGACCTGCTTCTGATGAAGGAGCTGAATATCAACTGCGTCCGCACCTCCCATTATCCCCCCACGCCAAAATTCGTGCAGCTGTGCGACGAGCTGGGCTTTTATGTGATCTGCGAAACGGATATTGAGACCCACGGCTTCCTCCGCCGCCTGCCCAATGCGGGGTATTGCTTCGATGTGGAGAGCAATGCATGGCCCTGCACAAAGCCGGAGTGGAAAGCGGAATTTGTAGAGCGGATGCGCCGGATGGTGGAGCTGTTCAAAAATCACCCCAGTGTGATCATCTGGTCTACCGGCAACGAGAGTGGCCACGGCGCGAACCACGTGGAAATGATTCGCTGGACAAAGAAGCGGGACACGAGCCGCCTGCTCCATGCGGAGGATGCCAGCCGAAAGGGTCAGAGCTACAATGCGGATGTCTATTCCAGAATGTACGCCTCCCTGGAAGAGGTGGAGAAGGCCGCCACCTGCGACGATATCCCCATGCCGGTGTTCCTGTGCGAATATTCCCACGCCATGGGCAACGGCCCCGGCGATGTGTGGGATTACAACGAACTCTTCGATAAATATCCAAAGCTGATTGGCGGCTGCATCTGGGAGTGGGCCGACCATGTGGTGACGGAGAACGGCGTCCAGAAATACGGCGGCGACTTCGAGGGGGAGCTGACCCATGACGGCAATTTCTGCTGTGACGGATTGGTATTTGCAAACCGGCGCTTCAAGGCCGGTTCTCTGGAGGCCAAGGCGGCCTATCAGCCCATCCGAACCCATTACGACGGCAAGACCCTGACGGTTTATAACAGGCTGGATTTTACAAACCTGAATGAATATACCCTGCGGTATTGGATTGAAGTGGACGGCGTAAAGCAGGATGTGACGGAAGCAGTCCTGGATGCTGCGCCCCACACATCGGTGCCCGTGGAGATCGGCTATGAGTCGGTGCCCTGCCAATTTGGCGCAACGCTGAACGTCAGCCTGCTGAAAGCCGGCGCGGAGGCGGCCCATACCCAGCATTTGCTGCCCCATACCGCCCCGGCAGAGGAAAAGCGGCAAGGGCTGCAACTGACCGAGGATGGTGACCTGATCCATGCCAGGGGAGAGGGCTTCGCGTATTCCTTCTCCAAGCACTATGGCGCGTTTGTTTCCATCCGGGTGAATGGAAAAGAGCAGCTGGCGGGCCGCCCGAGGCTGTCCGCCTGCCGGGCACCCACGGACAATGACCGAAACATCCGCTTCCGCTGGCTCCAGCTGGATGAGTGGCAGGGGGAGAACCTGGATAAGGCCTTCGTAAAGATTTACGACTGCTGGATAGAAGATAACGCGATCCTGGTGTCCGGCGCGCTGGCCGGTGTTTCCAGAACGCCGGTGCTGCGATTCACTCAGAAAATTGAAATTGCGGAGGACGGCGAGATCACCACCTCTCTGCGCGGCACCGTCCGCCCGGATGCCATCTGGCTGCCCCGGCTCGGATTTGAGTGGGAATTGCCCGCAGATGTGACGGCCTTTGCCTACTATGGCAACGGCCCCGTGGAAAGCTACCGGGACATGTGCCACGCCGGGCGCATCGGCCTTTATGAGAGTGATGTCGTTTCCGAGTATGTACCCTATGTCCGGCCCCAGGAGCACGGCAACCACACAGCGGTGAAAATGCTTCGGATCGGCGGCCTGGAATTCCGGGCGGAGAAGGAAATGGAGATTCAGGTATCCCGTTATTCCACCGCCGCGCTGCTGAAGGCGGAGCATACGGATGAGTTGGCGGCAGACGGCAAGACCCATCTGCGCATTGATTACAAGGTTTCCGGCCTTGGCTCCAATTCCTGCGGCCCGGAGCTGGAAAAGCGGCACCGCCTGGACGAGAAGGAAATCCAGTTTACCTTCTCCATCCGCCCCAGGGCCTGAAAGGGGAGCGTGCAATGAAAGTATGCATTCGCGCCCATGATTTGGGCGTTGCTGGAACGGAGCAAATTCTGGAGCGCCTGGACAGCCTCGGGCTGGACGGCGTGCAGATGGTTTGCTATAAGGCGTACCCCGATATTGCACAGGCCCCCGGGGCCATGACGCAGGAGAGGGCGGAGCAGATTGGAAAGGCCTTTTTGGAAGCCGGAAAGATTATCCCCCTGGTGGGCGCTTACTTCAATCCCATTCATGCGGATAGGAAAAAGGTGGAGACGAGCCTGCTGATTTTTGAGGACTACCTGAGGACATGCAAGGCAATGGGCTGCAATGTAGTGGCCTCTGAAACAGGCTCCTGCAACAATGACGAATGGACTTACCACCCCGGAAATCGGACGGAGGCGTCCCTTCAGGGTGTCGTCAGCGCATTTTCCCGCCTGTGTGATGTGGCAGCCGGTTGCGGCAGCACCGTTGCCATGGAGGGCTGCGCCGGGCATGTCTGCTGGAATGTGGATACCCTTGCCAGGGCCAGAAGAATGATCGGGCGAAAGACAAGGGTGGTCTTTGATCTCTATAACTTTATGGATGCGGACAATCAGGGGGACTATCTGACGATCCTTGATAAGGGCCTGGATACCTTTGCCGGAGATATTCAGGTGTTCCACATGAAGGATTGCTTCCTGGCAAACGGACGCAGGCCAATTCAGACGCCCTTTGGAAAGGGCGGGCTGGACTTGCCCGCGATCCTGCGGCGAATCAAGGCCTATGATTCCAATGCCGCGCTGGTGCTGGAAGAGACCACCGGCGATGATATCGAGTACGCAGTAAAAACAATAAAAAACATATGGGAGAGTGTTTAATATGAAATTTGATGTACGCTACGCCAATCACCCCGACGATTCCAGGCACTACGATACCGCCGAGCTGCGCAGGCATTACCACATTTCCAACCTGTTTGAGAAGGACTCCGTCAACCTGACCTATTCCCACCAGGATCGCATCATTGCAGGCGGCATCATGCCCGTGGACGAGGCGCTGGTGCTGGAGAGCTGCAAGGAGCTGGCAGCGCCCTACTTCCTGGCCCGCCGGGAGCTGGGTGCCATCAACATCGGCGGCGACGGCGTTATGGTTCTGGATGGCGTGGAGTATCCCGTGAACCACCGGGACGGCATCTATGTGGGCATGGGCACGAAGGAATTGATTTTTAAGTCCGTGGATAAGGAGAAACCCGCCAAGTTCTATATCAATTCCTGCCCCGCCCACCGAACCTGCCCCACTGTCCATATCCCCATGGACAAGGCAAGATACAATCACCTGGGCGCGCAGGAGACCGTCAACGAGAGAATCCTCCGCCAGTACATCCACCCCGCAGTTTGCGAGAGCTGCCAGCTGAGCATGGGCATGACCGCCCTGCTGCCCGGCAATGTGTGGAATACCATGCCCTGCCACACCCACGAGCGCCGCATGGAGGTCTATATGTACTTCGATATCGCCCCCGACCAGTGCGTATTTCACATGATGGGGCAGGGGAACGAGACCCGCCATATTGTGATGCACAACGAGGAAGCCGTCATCTCGCCCTCCTGGTCGATTCACTCCGGCGTGGGCACTGCCAACTATACCTTCATCTGGGGCATGTGCGGCGAAAATCAGGACTTTGACGACATGGACGGCATTCCCACCGCCCAGCTTCTGTAAGGAGGCGGCCATGAATCTGTTTGATTTGACGGGCAAGGTGGCCCTGGTCACCGGGGGTGCCCACTCCATCGGATTTGCTCTGGGCGTGGGCCTGGCCCAGGCTGGCGCGAAGGTCTGCTTCAACTGCTCCAGCGAGGAAAGCCGCCAGCGGGGGATGAAGGCCTATGCCGAGGCCGGTGTGGAGGTTCACGGCTATGTGGCGGACGTGACGGATGAAGCTGCAGTGAAGGCGCTGGTTGACAGGATCACAGAGGATGTGGGCGTAATCGACATCCTGGTGAACAACGCCGGATGCATCAAGCGTATTCCCATGTGCGATATGAGCGTGGAGGATTTCAGCAAGGTGATCGATGTGGATCTCATTGCCCCCTTTATCTGCTCCAAGGCGGTGATCCCCGGCATGATCGCCAAGGGACACGGCAAGATCATCAATATCTGCTCCATGATGTCGGAGCTGGGCCGCGAGACGGTGTCCGCCTACGCTGCCGCCAAAGGCGGTCTGAAGATGCTGACCCGGAACATCTGCTCCGAGTTCGGCGGCGCGAACATCCAGTGCAACGGCATCGGCCCAGGCTACATTGCCACCCAGCAAACCGCACCCCTGCGGGAGCCGCAGCCGGACGGAAGCCGCCATCCCTTTGATAAATTCATCATCGGCAAGACGCCCGCCGGACGCTGGGGCACCACGGAGGATCTGGTTGGCCCCGCGATCTTCCTGGCTTCCGATGCCTCCAACTTCGTCAATGGTCATGTGCTGTACGTGGACGGCGGCATCCTGGCCTACATCGGCAAGCAGCCATAAGGCAACACCGCGCAATTGTGTCTGCGAGCCGCCGCCGTCCTTTTGCCCCACTTCTTCAGTTTGAAAAACGAGGAATACACAGAGTATTCCTTCGTTTTCCAAACCTTGAATTGAGGCAAAAATCCTGGCTGGGGCTTCTTGCCAAATTGTGCGGTGCTGCCGTAAATCCGACAAAACGAGGTGATTTTGTATGCAGGCTTATTTGTTTGTCCATTTCCGGGAGCGCCGGACGCCGGATGGCGAGCAGGTCTATTTTGGCCTGAGCCGGGACGGCTTCCACTGGGAGACGGTGAATGATGGGCAGCCGGTGCTCTGGTCGCGGCTGGGTGAAAAGGGCGTCCGGGACTGCACCATCATCCGCTGCGAAAGCGACGGGAAATACCGCATATTGGCTACGGATCTGAGCCTTGCGTACAATTTCCGAAACAAATACCATCTTGACTGGTCGGCCGTATCCCACAATGGGAGCAAGTGCCTTTCCATGTGGGAATCGGAGGATCTGGTGAACTGGTCTGCGCAGCAGCTGGTTCCGCTGGGGGATGAAAGCTTCGGCTGCCTCTGGGCGCCGGACGTGTTCTACGACACGGAGCGGCAGGACTATATGCTCCACTGGTCGTCCACCCATGCCTCCAACGGCTTTGGCAATATGGGCATCTGGTTTACCAGAACAAAGGATTTTAAATCCTTTGATTGCCCCAAGCTGCTGTATCAAAAAGATGACGCCGGGATCATCGATTCTGCTATCTATACGGAAAACGGAAAGTATTTTATGTTCCTGAAATGCGACCACAACCCGGAGCGGATCATGCTTCTCCAGGCAGATCACGCGCAGGGGCCGTACAGCCGCAGCGAGGCCTTTGACAAGAGCATGCTGGCCATTGAGGCCGGTGCCTACGAAGGCCCTACGGCAGTCCGACTGGAGGATGGCCGCTGGTGCCTGTTCCTGGACTATTACGGCGTACCGGGGGCAGGGCAGGGGTATGTTCCATTTTTGGCAGATTCCCTTGCAGGCGGACAGTTTACCCGCTCCGACGAGGCATTTTCCTTCCCCTACGGCTATAAGCATGGCACGGTGATCCCCATTTCCGTCGAGGAATATGAGCGGATCAAGCACCACGACTGGCTGCGCTGGGACTGGCAGTAAAGCGGATACGCAGATAATATGGAGTGTGTAACATGGATAGAGAGCTACAGGAATTGATTCTTCGCTATCAGCCCTATGTCTACAAGGACAGGCTGGAGCCGTTCCCCATCAGATTCATCGGATGCACGGTTTTTACGCAGAAAATGCGCTCCGCGAGCTTCCCTAAGTGGGTGGTTGATCCCGCGAAGGAAAACGCGGATATGATTATTGAATATGCGATCTATTATGACTATGACATTCAGCATCTGTACGATCTGGAGCATATCTGGGTCGCGGTCAACGCAGCGGGAAATGTGACCGATTGCTGGTGCAGCTTCCATGGAATGCGCCTCCGCGCGGCAGGGGTAAGCATGTTCCGAATGGAGGGCGACCATCCGATCCTGTATTCCCAGCCCGGAAAACACGCCATGCTCCCACACCCGGAGCTGTTCGAGCTGCACCCTCAGTTCCACACCGCCTGCACCTCAGAAGCCGGCGGCGGGATCCTCCTGCCCGCCTTCCTGAACGGCGCAGTTGAAACAAACGATGCTTTGGACACCAAGGTCGCCGCATACATCCGCACCCATTATTCATTCCAGCCCAGTATGGACTACACTTTGGAAAAGCTGACCCCCGAGCAGTTTTTAACCTGGCCTGAACTGCTCAGCATTATACCGAAATTACTGACTGAGCAGATAAGAATTATTAACGAATCGTGTTGATGAGGTACGTGACGGAAGCGTCAGTTCACCATTGAACCCATGGTGCCAAATGGATAAAGACCCATATACGAGGGCAAAACCCGGCGTATTTTTGGGCTGGCAGTTTGATTATTGCCCCGGCGGATAAACGTGTTTGTCCGCCGGGGCTTTCTGTTTGGATACAAGGACGCGCCTATTGCAGCTGTCGTTGAATCGTAATTATTATATAAAAATGGTATAATTGCGCTTGTAGAATGATGCTGTTTTTGATAGAATAGAAACATGGTTACCATGAGGCGGAGTCCGTGCACGAGTATAACTATGTGAGGGATTAAGGAAAGCACACGTTGATTGAACTTCAAAGAATCTGCGAAATCCTCAAAATCGGCGGCAATCAATGTACCGCCTGTGTCTGGAATTGGGAGAGAGAAATATGGTTACAGGGGAATTGAAAAATAAAATTGACAGCCTTTGGGATGTTTTCGCGGCGGGCGGCCTGACAAACCCGCTGGACGTGATCGAGCAGATGACCTATCTGATGTTCATTCACGATCTGGATGAGGCCGACAATACCCACGCAAAGGAAGCGGCTATGCTGGGACTGCCATTTAAGAGCGTTTTTGCGGGTTCCGTGCAAATCGGCGACCGTACCGTTGACGGCAGCCAGTTGAAATGGAGCGTATTCCGGGATTTTCCTGCTGGGAGAATGTACTCCGTCATGCAGGAGATGGTATTCCCCTTTATCAAGAATCTCCACGGCAATAAGGAAAGTGCCTATTCCAAATACATGGCAGATGCCATTTTCAAGCTGCCCACGCCGCTGCTGCTGGAAAAGGTGGTCACCGCCATGGATGGCATCTATGAGCAAATGGCCCAGCTGAAAACCGCCGATACGCGGGGCGACGTATACGAGTATCTGCTCTCTAAAATTGCCACGGCTGGCCTGAACGGGCAGTTCCGTACCCCCCGACATATTATCCGCATGATGGTTGAGCTGATGCAGCCAAAGCCCAGTGACACCATCTGTGACCCGGCCTGCGGTACCTCCGGCTTTCTGGTCGCTGCCAGCGATTATCTGAAAGAGAACTGCAAAAATGAGGTTTTTTTCAATCGCCAGAACAAAGAGCACTACATGAACCATATGTTCCATGGCTTTGATATGGACCGTACCATGCTTCGTATCGGCGCCATGAACATGATGACCCACGGCGTGGATAATCCCTTTATTGAATACCGGGACAGCTTATCCGACCAAAACCCGGACAGGGCCAAATACTCCCTGATCCTGGCCAACCCGCCCTTTAAGGGGTCGCTGGACTATGATATCGTATCCGCCGACCTGCTGAAGGTCTGCAAAACCAAGAAAACCGAGCTGCTGTTCCTGGCGCTGTTCCTGCGGATGCTGAAGGTGGGCGGTCGCTGCGCCTGCATTGTCCCCGACGGTGTGCTGTTCGGCTCCTCCACGGCCCACAAGGCCATCCGTAAGGAGCTTGTGGACGGCAACCGGCTGGAGGCCGTTATCTCCATGCCCAGCGGCGTATTCAAGCCCTATGCCGGAGTTTCCACCGCCATTCTGATCTTCACCAAAACCGGCCATGGCGGCACGGACAAAGTGTGGTTCTACGATATGAAGGCCGACGGCTTCTCCCTGGACGACAAGCGAAGCCCCGTAGCTGATAACGACATCCCCGATATCATCACCCGCTTCCACCATCTGGACGTCGAAGCCGATTGCCAGCGGACAGAGCAGAGCTTCCTGGTACCCAGGCAGGAAATCGTGGACAACGGCTATGACCTGAGCATCAACAAGTACAAAAAGACAGAGTACAAGCCTGTGGAATACCCGCCTACCAGTGAAATTATGGCGCAGATTCGGGAGTTGGAGCAGGAAATTAGCGCGGCGATGGATGAGCTGGAGGGAATGCTGAAATGAAAAAGAGCGTATATGACTATATTTATAACCACCCGGATGTAAGCTTTCACGATATTGCTCCAGCAGTAAATAAGCCGGAATCGGAAGTTTTGAAAATCGTAAATGTTCTTCATAGAGAAGGATATATTACCTTAAGTCGAATCGTTCCGCTTAGTCCAGAGAATTCTGATAGCTGCCGATACTCTGCGACAGGTAAGCAATATTTTGGTGACTAAATTCGGATTTGTGGGGATGTAAGGATGAGAGTGAAACTTGAGGATGTTTGCGAATGCGGTTCATCAAATCTGCGGCAATTAGATGTTGAGGGGAAAAGCGGAGATTATCCAATTTATGGTGCATCCGGTTATATAGGAAATATTGATTTTTACCATCAAGCATCGCCCTATGTAGCAGTCGTAAAAGATGGTGCAGGAATTGGAAGAACAATATTATTGCCCGCAAAGTCTTCTGTCATTGGTACAATGCAGTATTTGCTACCAAAGAAAGATGTGTTGCCAGAGTATCTTTACTATGTCGTCAGACACATGCACTTAGAAAAGTACTTTTCTGGGGCGACAATTCCGCACATCTATTTCAGAGATTATAAAGATGAGAAATTTAACTTAGAGCCAATTGAAAGACAATCAGAAATTGTTTCGGTTCTGCGTAAAACAGAAACCGTAATTTCTGCCCGCCAAAAACAGCTTCAAAAGCTGGATGACCTTGTCAAGGCCCGATTTATCGAACTGTTCGGGGACATTAATTCTAATGACAGAGAATGGAATGTTCAACCGTTAGGAGAACTCTGCACAATTGTTAGAGGCGGTTCGCCACGACCCATTGAAAAATATCTTGGTGGTGATATTCCTTGGATAAAAATTGGTGATGCCACTGATGGAGAAAGCATATATCTCTATTCTACAAAGGAACATATCATTCAAGCAGGTGTGCCAAAAAGCCGAATGGTCAAATCAGGTAGTTTGATATTTGCCAACTGTGGAGTATCATTAGGTTTTGCCAGAATCATAACTTTTGACGGGTGTATCCATGATGGATGGCTTGCAATGGAGAATATTGATGAACGAATAGACAAAGTTTTTCTATTGCAATCACTAAATCAAATGACGGAGCATTTCAGAAGAATTGCGCCTGCGGGAACGCAACCTAATTTGAACACAGCTATCATGAAAGCTTATAAGCAAATCGTTCCTCCGTTGGAGTTACAAAAAGAGTTTATTGCCTTCGTCGAACAAGTCGATAAATCAAAGTTAGCAATTTCGGAGATTCTCACGGAATTGGAGATGTTGAAAAACGCTCTCATGCAGCAATATTTTGGGTGATCTGTTGCTTTGCAAGCTTTAGGCGCTTTTAAACCGATGAATAACTGCTGAATATAGAAGATTTACAAGTAAGAGGTGAGTTAATATGAATGTACTGCTATTAGGGAATGGCTTTGATCTCAACTACAAATTGCCGACGAAGTATATCAATTTTTTGAATACAGTTAATTTCCTTTCGACGTTGCCAAGTTCAGACGGACACTGTGTAGGGGAGATTTTCGGAGCACCGCTTTTGCAGAATGTTGATAAAGATATTTCCAATAGTTACAAGGTATATCAAAAAATTTATGATAGGATACCGCTTGCTTCGGAAGCGATTGAAAAACTGACTGCGTTGGCAAGTGACAATTTGCTGTACAGTTTTTTACATGAGTCGTACAATAAGGACATCGGCTGGATTGATTTTGAAAAAGAGATTTCTGCAATTATTCGTGCTTTTACAGAGTTCTTGCAAAGGGAAAGCCCTGAATTTGATGCAGAATGTCACCCTATGCCCGTTGTAGACAGAGTTATTGTCTCATACTTTAATTTTTTGACAGAGCAGTCAATCCCGGGATTTCTAGGATATTGTTGTGGGGTTGTAAATGATGAGTATGTCATGGAATATCCATATGGTTCTGGGAACAGAGTAATTGACAAAGAGAAGATTATTCATGAATTAGAAAAACAGTTGCAGGAACTGTCGGATGGATTGCAAATCTATCTGAAGTATTTTGTGGAAAAAGTTGTTGTTGAATTAAGCCAGAAGGGCTTACTGAAACAGCTCCCTGCACTAATGCCAGCGGATAAGGTTATTACCTTTAATTACACGAATACATACGAACAGGTTTACCACAATCGAGAAGTATTCCATATTCATGGCGACTTGGATAAGAAAATCGTTCTGGGCGTAAATCCCGGCGAAGCAGATGAACTCGGTACAATTGATATTTCCTTTGTGAAGTTTAAAAAATACTACCAGCGAGTTCTTTATCATACAGATGATGACTTTCAGGAGTGGATTACTTGGAAAGCGAAGGCGGTGCAGTTGGTTGTTATGGGGCATTCGCTTGATGAGACAGACAAGGATATCATTATGCAGGTATTTGGTAGAGCAAGAAATATTACTATTTTATACTTCGACGAAAACAGCGAAGCGTCCTTGATAGCAAATTTAATTAAAATATATGGCAAAATAGGGCTTGATAACTTGCGTTCTGAAAAACACATTCGCTTTCTTCCACAAACTGAAAGGTACGACCACTTTGCAGAGGATGGATGTAGAAATGAAATGGACAAACAGAACAAAACAAATGGATCGATGCTTTTGTGACCTGTTGAAATCTCTACTCAGTGAGAAGAGAAAAAGATTGAAAGAGTGCTGGATTTATACTGAGATAAGGTGAACTTATGACCAACTTTGATTTTCTTCTATCTGAACCCGATTTTGCATCCTTTGCCTCCGTGGCTGTGGCTGCTGAAAATCTGCTGCACATCGACCGGGATTCCAGTGTGCTATGCTGCCGGCGGGCCATGGAGTTTGCGGTCAAGTGGATGTACTCCGTGGACAAGGAGCTGACGCTTCCCTGGGACGATAAGCTGGTCACCCTGATGAATGCCAGGGAATTTCGGGATATCGTGAAGAACGACCTGTGGCTGCGCATGGATTTCATCCGCAAAATGGGTAACAACGCCGCCCACGAGAGCAAGAAAATATCCGAAGAGCAGGCGGAGCTGTGCCTGGAAAATCTCTTCTATTTCCTGGATTTTGTTGCCTATTGCTATGCGGAAAAGTACACCGAGCGGAAGTTTGACAGGAAGCTGCTGGAGCTGACGCCCCAGGAGGCCATCTCCTTCGTCCCCAATGCCGACATCGATATTCAGCAGCTGATGGACGAAAACAAGGCGCTGAAAGAGGATCTCACCACCCTCCGGGCAGAGCGGCAGCAGACCTATGTGCCGAAGCCGCTGGATATCTCCGAATATAAGACCCGGAAAATCTACATCGATACCATGCTGGAGGATGCAGGCTGGGTCGAGGGCAAGGATTGGCGCAATGAAGTTGAGCTGCCCGGCATGCCAAACAAAAGCGAGGTCGGCTACGCCGACTATGTGCTTTACGGGGATGATGGCCGGGTGCTTGCCATCATCGAGGCAAAGCGCGCCTGCGCCGACGTATCCAGAGGCCGGCAGCAGGCAAGGCTCTATGCGGACATCATCGAACGGCAGCAGGGCCGCCGCCCGGTGATCTTCCTGACCAACGGGTTTGAGACCCATATCGACGACGGCCGGTATCCAGAGCGAAAGGTCGCCGCCATTTACGCCAAGCGGGATCTGGAAAAGCTGTTCATCCTGCAAAGCACCCGTACCAGCCTGAAAAACATCCTGGTGGACCGCAAAATCGCCGGGCGCTATTATCAGGAAGCCGCCATCAGGGCATCCTGTGACGCCCTGGCGAAGAACCGCAGAAAGGTCCTGCTGGTCATGGCCACCGGCTCCGGGAAGACCCG
This sequence comes from uncultured Oscillospiraceae bacterium, assembly GCA_934565795.1. Taxonomy (GTDB): domain Bacteria; phylum Bacillota; class Clostridia; order Oscillospirales; family Oscillospiraceae; genus Faecousia. The sequence goes on along the minus strand of CAKTIM010000001.1, from coordinate 45,538 downwards.
GACGGTGATCGCCCTGTGCAAGGTGCTGCTGGAGCAGGGGTGGGTGAAAAACATTCTGTTCCTGGCCGACCGAAACAGCCTGGTCACCCAGGCAAAGCGCAGCTTTGTGAATCTGCTGCCGGACCTTTCCGTGACCAATCTGTGCGAGGAAAAGGACAACTATGCCGCCCGGTGCGTGTTCTCCACTTATCAGACCATGATGGGCTGCATCGATTCCGTCCGGGACGACCAGGGGAAGCTTTTCACCTGCGGGCATTTTGACCTGGTGATCTGCGACGAGGCCCACCGCTCCATTTATAACAAGTACAGGGATATCTTTACTTATTTCGATGCCCCGCTGGTTGGCCTGACCGCGACGCCCAAGGATGAGATCGAAAAGAACACCTATGAGGTGTTTGACCTGGAAAACGGCGTCCCCACCTATGCCTATGAGCTGGCCCAGGCCGTCAAGGATGGATTCCTGGTGGACTTTATGTCCGTGGAAACCAACCTGAAATTCTTGCAGGACGGCATCACCTATGCCGACCTGACGGCGGAGGAGCAGCGGGAATACGAGGATACCTTTGAGGACGAAAACGGCGAGCTGCCGGAGAAGATCGCCTCTGGCGCGCTGAATGAGTGGGTATTCAATGAGGATACCATCCGCCAGGTACTGAACATCCTGATGACCAGCGGCCTCAAGGTGGACTACGGCAATAAGCTGGGCAAGTCCATCATCTTTGCCAAGAGCCACACGCACGCGGAAAAAATACTGGAAATATTCAATAAAGAATATCCGCACCTGCCCGGATTTGCAAGGGTCATTGATAACTATATGGCCTATGCGCAAAGTGCCATCGATGATTTTTCCGATCCTGGAAAGCTGCCGCAGATTGCAATCTCCGTGGATATGCTGGACACCGGCATTGACATCCCGGAGGTGCTGAACCTGGTGTTCTTCAAAAAAGTTATGAGCAGAGCGAAATTCTGGCAGATGATCGGCCGCGGCACCCGCCTGTGCCCGGGCCTGCTGGACGGGGAGGATAAGCAGAAATTCTATATTTTTGATTTCTGTGGAAATTTTGAATTCTTCCGCATGAACGACGGCAAGCCCACAGCAAACCTGACTGCCTTGCAGGGAGCCATTTTCCACCTGAAATCGGAAATTGCCTTCAAGCTGCAAGACCTGGCCTACCAAACCCCGGAGCTGATCCAGTTCCGCGAGACCCTTGTAGAGGATATGGTGCGCAAAGTGCGGGAGCTGAATAAGGAAAATTTTGCAGTCCGGCAGCATCTTAAATTCGTGGAGCTTTATTCCGATCCCAATAACTACCAGGTGTTGACCTATGAGGATACGCTGACGATTGGTCGGGAATTGTCGCCTCTGATCCAGCCGGAGGAGGATGACCCGAAGGCACTGCGATTTGACGCGCTGATGTATGGCATCGAGCTTGCCTACCTGGCCGGAAAGAGCTACAGTCGGCGGCGCGGTGATTTGCTGAAAAAGGTAAGCGCAGTGGCCGGTGTTGCGAATATCCCGGAGATTATGATGCAGGCGGATCTGATTAATCAAATCCTGCATACCTCTTACCTGGAAAATGCAGGGATCAATGAATTTGAGCACATCCGGCAGCGCCTCCGCGACCTGATGAAGTACATTCCCATTGACCATGCACGCTACGATACCAATTTTGACGATGAAATCCTGTCTCAGACCTGGAATGAATCTGACCTTGAAAACGATGATCTGAAAAATTATCGGGCTGCCGCAGAGTTCTATATCCGCCAGCACCAGGACAATGCCGCCATTGCCAAGCTGAAAAGCAATGTGCCGCTCATCTCTACCGATGTAGAAGAACTGGAAAGAATTTTGTGGAGCGAGGTTGGAACTGAGGCCGACTATCGTAGGGAATTTGGTGACAAGCCCCTTGGCGTATTCGTCCGGGAGATTGTCGGCCTGGATATGTCCGCCGCCAAGGCCGTCTTTGCGGAGTACATTGATGAAGCCAACCTGGACAGCCGTCAAATCTATTTTGTAAACCAGATCATTGAGTACATCGTCCAAAACGGAATGCTCCAGGATCTCTCCATTTTAAAGGATCCCCCTTTCTCTGACCAGGGAAGTATCGTGGAGATTTTTGCAGACCCCTCCATCTGGGCAGCAATCCGAAAGGCAATCGACCGCGTAAATGCAAACGCGATGGCTGCGTAGGATAAATGAGTGCCTTATATCCAATATACAGAGGCCTGACCCGGTTCAAAAACTGGGGCAGGCCTAAATTTTGCCGTGAATCTGAAAAAGTGTGCAGGATGCTTGCGAACAGATAACCATCCCCGCTGCACCCATGCGCTGCTGCAATGCGGAATTTGGAATAGTCCAACGCAGAGAGTCGATAGAAAATAAACGGAGAGAAGAATAACTTTGTTCATTTGTAACATAGAAAAGAAAATGAGACGTAAAAACCGCCTTGTTTGTGTGCTGTAGGCCATTTTTGGCGTTCTCTATTTGAGAACAAAAAGTATACAAATTCTTAATTAGGATACAAAATAAACCATATAAATGTTAGATAAAATAGAAAATTGTATAATATATACAAACATGATGCCTGGCTACAGTCTGCACTGTGGCCGTTTTTGTTTGTTTGGGAGAAAGTGGGGTGGGGATATTGAAATGTGTTTTTGTATCAAGTATAATATTGCTGTAATAAACACCGCTGTTCTGCAATGATGAACAAGGAGGCACAATGGAAAACGATTATAAGGTCAAATCTCTTGCAAAAGCGATGCATCTTCTGGAGTGCTTTTCAGTGGCGACTCCTGAGCTGGGCATCACCGAACTGGCAGATATGCTGTCAATCACAAAGTCGAATGTCTTCAATATTGTTTCAACCTTTCAGCAGATGGGGTATATAAGACGTCTGCCCAACGGCAAATATGCGCTGGGGCTTCACATGCTGGAATACGCGTTCATCATCAACCAGCAGCTGGGCTATCCAAAGGCTGTGTATGATGTGTTGATGGAGACTGCTGAGAAAACCAACCAGCTGGTTTATTTTGGAATTCCTTACGGGATGGATGTTCTTTATCTGTACGTCGTTCACCCAATTGCACGACTGAAGGAGCTGCCCTACCGCGAAATTCTCGGAGAGAAAACACTGCTCTGTGCGACGGGCATCGGGCGTGCAATGCTGGCTTTCATGCCGGAGAGCGAGTGGGACAGCCGGATCCCGGACAACGTACCTAAGTTCACGCCCAATACGTTGACGGGCCGTGAGGAAATTAAAGATGAACTCCGGCGCACACGGGAACGCGGCTATGCAATCGATAATGTGGAGCGCGAGCTGAACATTCGCTGTGTGGGCATGCCTGTGTACAATGCTCAGGGAGAGCTGATTGCCGGTATGAGTACATCCGGCCCTGCAAGCATTATGACCGATGAGATGCTGGAACGCTGCTCGGAAATTCTGCAGGTTTCCGCCGCAAAGATGCGCAATCGCATTTATCGGTGAAGCTGCGTGTGAACCGCAAAGGAGAGATTTTAAAATGAAAAAAGTGATTATCCCTTTTAAAGAGCATCGTGAGCTGTTCTGCGAGGAAGCCAGGCAGCTGCTCCGGGAGGCAGGCTTCGAGGTCGTCGGGAATGATACTGGTATCAGCATGACCGCAGAAATGCTTAAGGAAATGATCGTTGACGCCGATGCGGCCGTAGCCGGTGTGGAGCCATATTCCGCAGAGGTTCTGGCGTGCGCCCCTAATCTAAAGGCAATTGCCCGCTTTGGCGTTGGAACGGACAATATTGATTTGGAATACTGCAAGGAGCATGGTATTGGCGTTGCCCGATCTGCAAACCATAATTCCGTGGCGGAATTCGCGCTGACGCTAATGCTGATGGTAATCAAGAATATGGTTGCCTTTGATTCGGCCGCACGCCGTGCAGGATGGGATCGATTCACAATGCGTGAGCTGGGCGGCAAAAAAGTTGGCCTTGTTGGCTTTGGCAAGGTCGGAATGCAGCTGGCGCGGCTGGTCAGCGCCTTCCAGGCTGAAGTGCTTGTTTACGACCCCTACATCAGCGCGGCCCCGGAAGGAATGAACGTGAAAATCTACGATCGACTTGAGGATATGCTAGCCGACGCGGATATTGTTTCACTGCATCTGCCTGCGACACCTGCGACCCATCACCTGTTCAATGCAGATATGTTTGCCTGCATGAAGGACGGCGCTTATCTCATCAATACGGCGCGCGGCTCCATCGTGGATGAAGATGCACTGTACGACACTCTGACCAGTGGAAAGCTGGCTGGTGCGGGCCTGGACGTTTACGAGGAGGAACCGCTGACCAAGAATAATCGGATTATTGGTTTGCCCAATGTGGTTGTCACCCCGCATGCAGCGGCGCTTTCCTACGAAACCAATTATAATGGGAGCCTGATCTGTGCGCGTGCCATCATTGATATGTGCAGCGGAAAGGCACCCGCCAATCCTGTGGTGTGGAACCACTGAGCATCAGATAAGGAGAATACTATGAACTACATACCACATCCCGAATATGCCGCTTATATCGAGGCGAATTCTCATGGGTTTATCGATGTTTGGACAGAGAATGGAAAAACCTGCACCAAACTGCACTGCGATCATGAGCCTACAGAGGAAGACCTGCGGGCAGTTGAGCTGAGGATGAAAATTCTGCTGGATTATGAGATGCCGGATGGAATGACGATGGAGGACATACAGATTACCGGCCCTGACGGTGACCCGCTGCGTCTTCGCATTTACCGCCCCAAAAATCTCCCGGAAAAGTCGCCAATTCTGATGAATGTGCATGGCGGTGGCTGGATCGGCGGCGCGCTGGATATTGACAACTCCCGCGCCATTGCGCTGGCACAGGGCACCCCCTGCATCGTGGTCAGCGTAGATTATCGCATTGCCCGCAACGGAATCCATTTTCCGAAGCCGCTGCAGGACTGCGTCTGTGCCTACCGCTGGCTGTGTGGACACGCTGAGGAAATTGGCGGCGACAGCAAGCGAATTGCGCTTCACGGAACAAGCGCAGGCGGCAATCTGTGTGCCGGCCTGGCACTCTATTTGCGGGATCACGGCGATCAGCCCCCGCGGCTGACAGTTCTGAATTGTGCTGCGCTGTATATGGACAATGCCGAGGGGATATCCGCCTACCAATATCAGCCGGTTAAGGCGGAGGGATACAATTACGCCAAGAGTGTTATGGCGCAATACCTGGGAGGCCTGGACGGAACGGTTCCTTCCTACTATGCGCTGCCCGGCCTTTGCCCGGATGTGAGCGGCCTCGGCCCGCATGCTGTCATCACTGCGGAATATGAATGGCTGCGGGATGATTCCTTCCGATATGTGACCCGGCTGCTTCGTGCAGCGGTTCCCTGCGAGATGATTCTCGCACCGCGGGTCGATCATGCTTTCTGTGCAGTGGATAGTGCCCGGCTGACCCAGTGGACGCATGCAGGTATCTGCATGTCTCTGCGCCGCGAGTTCGGCATGCCGCTGTAAGCGTTCAAAGCGAAAGGAGATAAGATTCCATGTGGAGATATATCCTAAAAAGGCTTCTTTGGATGATTCCTGTCATTCTGGGTGTCATTTTTATCGTCTTTTCCCTGCTCCAGCTCACACCGGGCGATCCTGCCCGCGTGGCCTTGGGCACGGAGGCCAGTGAAGAGCGTTTGGAAGAGTGGCGTGAGGAGCACGGCCTTAACAAATCCTTTTTTGCTCAATATGTGGACTATGTAAGGAAGGTCGTCACAAAGCTTGATTTTGGAAACTCCTACACCACAAACCGTCCGATTCTGGATGAGATTTCCGCCCGTCTTCCCAAATCGCTGACCATTGCGTTCCTTGCAATTTTGGTTATGACCATCCTGGGCGTTCCTGTGGGAATCATTTCGGCATTGCATCCCTACACGTGGAAGGACAATGTCCTTATGACAGGCGCGTTGGTGCTGGTTTCCATGCCGGGCTTCTGGCTGGGCCTGATGCTGTCAATCCTTTTTGCGCTGAAGCTTGGCTGGCTGCCTGCCTCGGGTTTGTACGGGCCGGTGTATTATATTCTCCCCGTATCATCGCTGGCGCTTCAGCAGACGGCAAGCATTGCCCGCCTGACCCGCTCCTGCATGCTGGATGTAATTGGCCAGGACTACATTGTCACTGCAAAGGCAAAGGGTGTTGCCCCCAAATCCATTACCTACAAGCATGCGCTGCGCAACGCGCTGATTCCCATTATTACCAGCCTTGGCGGCAGCAGCTGCATGCTGCTGGGCGGGTCAATGATCACCGAAACCGTCTTTTCCATTCCCGGCATGGGAACGATGATCGTCAATGCCATTAAGGGCAGGGATTATCCCTCTGTGCTGGGGGCGGTGCTGGCGCTGTCGATCTGCTCAAGCGTGATACTGCTGATCTCTGACCTGGCCTATGCTTTTGTCGATCCCAGGATCAAGGCGCAGTACAGCAGCGGCGGCAGGAAAAAGAAGAAAGGAGCAAATTGATATGGGCCTTCATCAAAAAAAGAGAAAGCGCAGCAAAAATAGTCTGTATGCGCTGGCGCTGGTTCGGTTGAGGCGGAATAAGCGCGCGATGGTTGGACTTTTTGTCATCCTGCTTGTCATCCTTGTTGCGTGCCTGGCTCCTTACATTGCTCCCTATGGATATGATGAACAGGATCCCAGCGCCGCTCTGCTGGCGCCCTCCTGGCAGCACCTGTGCGGAACGGATCAGTACGGCCGTGATATTTTCAGCCGCCTGATTTACGGAACCCCAAGTTCTTTGCAGATTGGCCTGATATCTGTGGGCATCTCCGCTGTTTTGGGTGTAACCATCGGTGCCGTCGCCGGATTCTTCGGCGGAAAAACAGACATGATTATCATGCGTTTTCTCGACGTGTTTTATTCGATCCCTGCCATGCTGATGGCAATCGCCATTGCGGCGGCGTTGGGTAACGGCATGGGCAACGCAATGATCGCAGTGGGCATTTCCCAAATTCCCGGATATGCGCGACTGATACGCGGCCAGATTCTGACTATTCGGGATGCGGAATTTGTTGAGGCAGCCAGATTGGCCGATGCGGGAAATTTAAGAATCATTTTTAAGCATATTGTTCCCAACTGCCTTTCTCCCATTATCGTGAACATGACCATGGGCTTTGCCAGTGCCATCCTGATGGCGGCGGGGCTGAGCTTCCTCGGACTGGGGGCGCAGCCGCCTTCACCGGAATGGGGCGCAATGATTACGGCGGGAAGAAATTACATCCGCAAGGCATGGTGGATGGCGACTTGTCCGGGACTGGTCATTATGATTACCGTTATCTCGTTTAATTTGCTGGGCGACGGCATCCGCGATGCGCTTGATCCGCGGATGAAACGCTAAGGAGGCTTGACGAATGGGCAAAAAAGATGTGTTCCTTGAAATAAAGGATCTCTCCGTTGTTTACGATACGGACGAAGGTGTGGTGTATGCCGTCAACGGTGTCAGCTTCTCCATGGAGCATGGCGAGACCCTTGGCATCGTAGGTGAAACCGGCGCCGGAAAAACAACCATTGCACGCTCCATTTTGCGCATTCTGCCGGAGCCGCCCGCAGTGATTCGCTCTGGGGAGATTTTCTTCCGGGGAGAAAATCTTCTTGAAATGGGCGAGACGGAGATGCGTAGGAAGCGCGGCTCCGAAATTGCAATGATTTTTCAGGATCCCATGTCGGCACTGAACCCGACGCTTACTGTAGGTGAGCAGATTTCGGAAAGCATTCGCATCCACCAGAATGTCGGCCGGGCCGAAGCGCTGAAGCGCGGAATGCAGATGCTGGAAATCGTCGGAATTCCCAGCGAACGCTACTACAACTATCCCCACGAGTTTTCAGGCGGAATGAAGCAGCGCGTGGTCATTGCAATCGCGCTGGCCTGCAACCCCCATCTGCTGCTGGCCGACGAGCCGACAACCGCGCTGGATGTGACCATTCAGGCGCAGGTGCTGGATTTGATCGAGAAGCTGAAGAAGGAAATGGGCACCTCAGTTATCCTTATTACGCATGACCTGGGCGTTGTGGCCAAAAGCTGTGACCGTGCAGCAGTCCTTTACGGCGGCAAGATCATGGAGTGCGGAAATAAAGAGCAGATTTTTACCCGCGCAAAGCATCCATACACCATTGGACTATTTGAATCTCTGCCCGATCTGAACAGCCGGGCCAAGCGGCTCAAGCCCATTCCGGGGCTGCCGCTGAATCCCATGGAGAAGCCGGAGGGATGCCCCTTTTACGAAAGATGCTCCAGACGGACGGAGGCCTGCCGTGGAGAAATTCCAACAGTTGAGATTGAGCCAGGGCACCTGGTTTGCTGTACGCAAATCGGTACGGAAAGGGAGGAAACCTGAGAAATGTCTGAAAATACTGCACCATTGCTGGAAGTAAAGCACCTGAAAAAGTTCTTCAAGGTGAAAAATGGTATGCTGCATGCGGTGGATGACGTCAGCTTTTCCCTCAACCGCGGTATGACATTGGGTGTTGTAGGAGAATCCGGGTGCGGAAAATCCACACTTGGGCGCGTGCTAGTTCATCTGCTGTCCGCGACGGATGGTGAAATCCGATTTGAGGGTGAGGATATTACAAACCCCAGCCGCAAGCGGATACACAAGCTGCGTACAGAGATGTCGATGATCTTCCAGGATCCCTATTCCTCTTTGAATCCCCGTATGACGGTCAGCGATATCATCAAGGAACCGCTGTACCTTTCGCGCCACCTGCGCGGCAGAGAGCTGACGGCAGCGGCAGAAAAGATGATGGATACCGTGGGAATTGCCAGCCGCCTGGGAAGCAGCTATCCGCACGAATTGGACGGCGGCCGCCGTCAAAGGGTGGGCATTGCCCGCGCGCTGGCATTGAACCCGCAGTTTATTGTATGCGATGAGCCTGTCTCGGCACTGGATGTGTCCATTCAGGCGCAGGTGCTGAATCTGATGCTTGACCTGAAGGATGAGCGCAACCTGACCTATGTATTCATTACCCACGATATGTCCGTTGTAAAGTATATTTCCGACGTGATCTGCGTGATGTATCTGGGCCAGGTGGTAGAGATGTGTCCATCGGATGAGCTGTTCAGCAGCCCCTTGCATCCCTACACGCAGGCTCTGCTGTCGGCCATCCCGACGGTGGATATAACTGACACACGGCAGCGCATTCTGCTCAAGGGTGAGTTGACCTCCCCGATCAATCCAGAGCCGGGATGCCGCTTTGCCAGCCGCTGCCCCTACGCTTCAGACGCCTGCCTGAAGCCGCAGCAGTACAGAGAATTCAAACCGGGTCACTATGTTTCCTGTGTCCGGGCTGAAGAAATAAATAAATGAGGAGAGAAAAACACAATGAAGATGAAACGCGCACTGTCCCTGATCTGCCTGATTTGCCTGCTGTTCGTCTCGGTGACAAATGCTCAGGCCGCCGAGATCGTCAGCTCCAAGGATACGGTGGTTATCGCCAACATCCTGGATGTGGGTTCCATCGACCCCACAAACAATGTCTCCGACGCCGGTACCCGCGTGCGTCAGTGGATTTTTGAGCCGCTGCTGCACCTCTCTCTTTCCAGCCAGCAGTACGAAAATGTCCTTGCTGAATCCTACGAGTACGAGGATGATACGCACGTGACCTTCCACCTGCGCAAGGGCGTTACCTTCCACAACGGCAACCCTTTCACTGCGGATGATGTGCTGTTCTCCTGGCAGTATTACATCGAAAAAGGCTCCTATACCCCCGCCTGCATTCGTGACAACATTGACCTTGAAAACTGCAAGATCATTGATGACTACACCATCACCCTGGCTACCTTTAAGCCCGATGCAATCCTGCTGCAGTACCTGGGCGATGTGAACTACGGCTTCATCTTTGACAAGGAGACCATGGAAGCCGGCGGAAACATGGCCGAGAATCCCGTGGGCACCGGCCCGTACATGTTCGCGGACTACATTGTCGGCGACTCTGTGACCCTGAAGGCCAATGAAAATTACTGGGGCGAGAAGCCCTATATCGAGAATGTCATTTTCCGTGTCATTCCCGAGACGACCCAGCGCGGCATTGAGCTTGAGACCGGCGGCGTGGACGTTGCCACCAACCTGGATGTGTCCGAAATCGAGTATCTGCGCGACGATCCGGCCTACACAGTCATTGAAGAGCCGGGCGTGCAGGTGCACAACCTGTTCTATAACCTGGCCGAGGGCCACCCCCTGAGCAATCCTGACCTGCGTAAGGCCGTGGCCTACGCGATCAATGAAAATGCGCTTGTGGCCGGTGGCTTTGGCGGCGCGGCGGTTCCCGCCTCCGGCGTCAGCAGCTCCAACGCTCTGGGCTTCCTCAAGTTTGACGACTGGTATAATTACAATGTCGAGGCCGCCAAGGAGCACCTGGCCAAGGCCGGCTATGCCGAGGGCGAATTGACCCTGACCATGATCTGCGACGATGATGCCAACCGTGTGGGCATGTGCGAGGTCATTATGAACAACCTCAATGCCATCGGCATCAATGTCAACCTGGTTTCCAGTGACTTCGCGGGCACGGTGGCCACTGCCACCGACCCGAGCCACGAGGGCTGGGATCTGTTCATGCTGAAAAACAGCAAGGCCAGCGCCGTCATGCAGCTCGACTGGGCTTACCGCAATTCCAACCAGTTCGTCGCCTGGGATGATCCCACCTTCAATGAGCTGTGGGACAAGGCAGCCCAGGCAACCGACCCGGAGCTCCAGCTTCAGAACGGCAACGAGCTGCAGGAGTACTTCTATGACCAGATGCCCTACTATCCCATGGTTGTGCAGATTTTCTACATGGCCGCTACCTCCGAGCTGGAGAACGTGGAGTCCTACGATCTGATGAATGCCCGCGTCCCGGTTCTCTACTTTAAGTAATTTCTGCGTTATCAGCGCTGCGGAGGGCTTTTCGCCCTTCGCAGCCCTGGAAACCTCTGACCGAACCGTTTGTGCTGGGGCGCCGATTCCTGCCGGTTTTGTCAGAGCCTTCCTTGGCTTGATAATCGCATCACACAGGAGGTCATTTTTTGAATGAATAAACTTTATGGAACAGTTATTCCAATTGTTACGCCGCTGAATGAGGATGACACCATTGACATTGCATCCCTTCATGCGTTGGTGGATCACTGCATTGATGGCGGAATGAACTGCCTTTATCCCTGCGGCACTACCGGCGAAATGATGTACCTGACCGTTGAAGAACGTAAGCTGGTGGCCGAGGAGACGGTGCGCCATGCCCGCGGCCGGGTGCCGGTGTATGTTCACGTGGGCGCGTGGAACCTGAAGGACACCATAGAGCTGGCGCAGCATGCGGTGGAGATTGGCGCGGATGGCATCGGCGTCGTCACACCCAGCTTTTACAAGCTCAGCGACCGTGGCCTTGTGGACTTCTACAAGAGTGTTTCCGCAGCGATCCCCGAGGATTTTCCCATGTATCTCTACGCCATCCCTCAGAATGCCGTCAATGACATTAACCGTGCGGTGGCGGCGGAGCTTGCCGCCAGCTGCAAGAATATTGTCGGCATAAAATACTCCTACCCGGATTTCACTCGCCTGCAGGAGTTTATGACGATTCAGGATGGCGAATTCTCCGTGCTGGTCGGCCCGGATCATCTGTTCGAGGCGGTCTGCGCCGTCGGAGGCGATGGCGTCGTCTCCGGCAACGCTATGATCGTGCGGGAGCATTACAGCAAGCTGTGGGAGGCCATTCAGAATAAGGATTTTGAGCTGGCTACCAAGCTTCAGCGCAGAACAAATACGCTGAATGCCACGCTTTGCGCCATCAATAATATTGCCGCATACAAGACGGTGCTCAAGGCGGAGGGCGTCCTGCGCACCACCAAAATGCGCCGTCCCATGGAAAATCTCACCCCGGAGCAGGAGACGCAACTGCTCGAAAGGCTGAAAGAGCTTCGCTATAAAGAGGTTTTGATTGGCTGAGCAATGCGCCGAAATTGCACCGCCCCGCTGCGGTGCAATTTCACTGAAAGGCAACAGGAGGAAGAGTGTGTTGATTCTGTGTAAATACAGTGAATTGGGCCTGTATGCGCCGCTTCTGCCGCATCTGGAGGAAGCGATGAAGTGCATTGACCGGGTAAAGAGCAATGCCCTGACAGAGGGCCGCCATTGCTTTGACGGGGGATATCTGTTTGTTCAGTCTGGGACAACCGCCCCCATAGAAGAGGGAAGATACGAAACTCACCGCAAATACCTGGATATTCAGTATATGCTCACCGGCGAAGAGGAGATGGCCTATCTCCCGCTGGACAAGCTGACGCCGGTGACGGAGTATGACGCGCAGAGGGACATTCAGTTTTTCAGCGGCACAGCAGCGCCGACGGTTCTGCATGTCCCGGAAGGGCTGTGCTATGTGGTGCTGCCGGAGGACGGGCACATGCCCTGCCGCTGCGCGGCGGAGCCGAGGACTTTTACAAAGCTGGTCGTCAAGCTGCGGCTGGAGCTGCTGCCGTAAGCTGCCCCTGCGCGCGTATGCATATAGGCGAACCGTTCTGCCGGATGCAAAAGGAGTGTTTAGTATGCTAAGAAAGCCTAAAATTTTGGTGGTTGGCAGCTTTATGATGGATCTGATCGCCTCCACCAGACGAGCGCCCGATGCCGGTGAGACCGTTGTCGGTATGAAGTTTCAAACAGCCCCCGGCGGCAAGGGCGCGAACCAGGCGGTGCAGTGCGCACGCCTGGGCGCTGAGGTCACGATGGTCGGCCAGGTGGGCGGCGATGCCTTCGGTAAAATTATGCTCCAAACGGCAGCCGCCTCCGGGGTGGATGTCAGTCATGTGACCGTAGACCCGTCGGAGGCCTCCGGCGTGGGGCACATTCTGTTGGAGGTAAAAGAAAACAGCACCCAAAATCGGATTACCGTTTGCCCCGGTGCGAATTTCACGCTGACAACCCAGGATATCGCCTGGCTGAAAAATGAGATCGGCGCCTACGACATCGTCATGCTGCAATTTGAAGTGCCCATGGAGGTCATTGAGGCGGTTGCCCAGTGGGCAAAGGATGCCGGTACTCCTGTTATGGTAAATCCCGCTCCGGCCGCGCCCATGTCGGATAAGCTGCTTTCCTGTACGACCTATCTGTCCCCCAACGAGCATGAGGCTGCCGCCCTGGCAAACCACAGCATTGATGTTTCCAATGGCGTCAATATGGATGACGTGGCCATTGTGCTGAAGGCTTTCCAGGCCCGAGGAGTGGAGAACCTGATTATAACCCTGGGTGAAAACGGCTCCATTGCCGCCGGAAAGAGCGGCCTGCACCGCACCGCCTGTGTGCGGATGCCCCTCGTCGTCGATCCCACCGCCGCCGGAGACTCCTTTGTAGCCTCCTTCTGCACCGCCCTGACCGCCGGGCTTCCCGAGCAGGAGGCGTTGGCCTTTGCCAGCCATGCTGCCGCCATTACCGTTTCCCGATTGGGCGCAATGCCTAGCCTGCCCACGGTGGCCGAGGTGCAGGCGCTTCTGCGTGAGCGCGGCTACCGCGGCTTTGATCCTGCCGCGCTGGATGCACTGAAATAACCATACAAGCGGCCTGCCGCTTTCAGTGTACTTTGCAGAATTCTAAGGAGAAATAACATGCTGAAGAATGAAAGTAATCAGGCGGTAGAGAATTTCTTTTCCGCAGTTGATACGGAATTCAATACGTTTCTGCATGGACGCAAGCCGGAGGAATACCAGGCTGCCGTTCAGCTGATCCTGGATGCGCAGGCGCAGGGCGGACGGATCCATGTCACCGGCATTGGCAAGTGCAGCCACATTGCGACTTATATCGCCTCGCTCATGTCCTCCACCGGCAATCCGGCCTATTATCTTCATGGTACCGAGGCCGTCCATGGCTCCTGTGGCCAGCTCCAGGCCGGGGATGTGGTGATTGCCATTTCCAACTCCGGCGAAACAGCCGAGCTGAAGGCCACCGTTCTGGCTGTCCAGAACAACGGCTGCAAAACCATCGGCGTTTCCGGCAACCGTGAAAGCTGGCTTGCGAAGCATACGGATACTTTCCTCTTCGCCGGAGTAAAAGCCGAAGGAGGCCCCTTGAACCGTGCCCCCCGAAATTCCGTCCTGGCGGAAATGCTGACGCTGCAAACCCTGTCCGTCGCCCTCCAGACCGAAAAGGGCTGGGATCCCATCCACTACGTCCGCTGCCACCCCGGCGGCGCCCTCGGCACCCTCCGCAAAGACGAAACCTAATCAATAAAGCACCCGCCCCCTACGGGGGCGCGCGTTAAATATTTTCCCAATACCCCCTGGTTTCTGTGAATGCGTGGAACTGGGGGGGTATTTTATACAATTTTTACCAGGGAAGCTTGAAAAAGGAAAATTTATGTGGTAAATTGATACACAGAGATATTGGATTCCTGGTTTTTTCAGAAAAATTCCGAAGGGAGAATGATTCATGGAGAGACATGATGTTTTCAAGCGGGCGTTTGCGCTGCTGCTGTGTTTGTGCATGGTGGCGGGGTATTTGCCGGTGCCGGGGTTTGCGGTGGGGAGCTGCGAGCATCATCCGGCGCATACGGCGGAGTGCGGCTACAGCGCGGGAAGCGAGGGCGCGCCCTGCCGGTTCGTCTGCACCGAGGAGCACGGCCAGGCCCAGTCCGCCGCCGAGCCGGCCCCTGTGACCGAGCCTGTGACCGAGCAGGAGCAGGAGAGCGAGCTGGTCACTGAGCCGGTCACCGAGCCGGTAACGGAACCTGTGACGGAACCTGTTACAGAGCCGGTGACGGAGCCGGTCACCGAGCCAGTCACCGAACCTGTTACGAAGCCAGTCACCGAGCCTGTGACCGAACCCATTACGGAACCCGTCACGGAGCCGGTGACCGAACCTGTCACCGAGCCACAGTGCGTCCATGGGGCGGCTGAGGCGGAGTGCGAGCAGTTCCGGGCGATTGCGGCAGCGTGGCCCGTAACCCAGGATATTGGCCCGGCGGCGGCCCCTGTAGTGACCCAGCCCACTGCGAAAGAGGGCTTGACCTACAACGGCTATGAGCAGGAGCTGATAAATCCGGGAATCTTTGAGGAGGGAACCACCGGCGCGGCGTTCTATTATGCCCTCACGCCCACTGGATCGAATGCGCCGGACAAGAGCGCCTACAGCACGGATATTCCCAAGAGTAAGGACGCAGATTACTATACCGTCTGGTATTATGTAAATGGCGGCGGCGTATATGATGATACGGAGCCGAGTTATATTAGCCCCTGCATCAATAAGGCAAGTCTGACTGTGAGTACAGAGAAGGAAACCATTTTTTACGGCGATAAAGCCCCTGAGTTTACCCCAACGTTTAAAGGCTTCCTGGGTAACGACGATGAATCCGTGCTAGGCAGTCTGACTTTTAGAACCAGCAGCCTCCGTGACAAAACCCCCTACGCTCCCGGCAGTGCTCAGGGATATTACTGGGTTTATGTGGATGTGTCTGCTGTGCCGAAGAACTACTCAGTGACCTTCTATACGAGCTATATAGTGGTAGAACCCCGCCCTGTCACCGTGTCCGGCATCACCGCAGTGGATAGGGAGTACGACGGCACCACCGATGCAATCCTGAACTGCGAAAACGTGACCCTGGAGGGCAAGCTGGAGGGGGACGAGCTGACCGTCACCGGCACCGGCACGTTCAAGGATCGCAACGTAGGGAACGACAAGACCGTTACCATCAAAAACCTGACCCTGGGCGGCAGCGCGGCGGACAACTACTGCCTGGCCAAAAGCGGCCAGCAGCGAAGCACCACTGCAAGAATTTACGTCAGGACTCTCGACATCTCCGGCATTACTGCGTATGATAAGGAGTACGACGGGACAAAGGATGCTGCCCCCTGCTATGTCGATATGAAGGTCGAGAGGCATGGTGGCGGTGTGGGCCTGATAGAGGGAGATTCCGTGAAGGTCACTGCCATGGCCAGGTTTGACGATGCGCAGGTAGGCACGGACAAGGAGATTTCCTTGTTTACGGATCTGGAGGGTGAGGATAAGGACAACTACCTTATCGTGCTCTATCCAGGCGGCACCACCGCCAGCATCACCCCCCGCAAGCTTACCGTCACCGCTGAGGATAAGTCCATCAGATACGGCGACTCCGCCCCTGTCTATACCGCCTCCTACGAGGGCTTCGCCGATGGCGAGGACAAAACTGTCCTGCCCCCCATCCTGAAATTCGACTGCAATTACCAGTGGCGCGACAAGGTAGGCAGCTACACGATCACCCCCAAGGGCCTGACCGCGAAAAACTATACCATTGAATATAAGAGCGGCACCCTGACGGTAACGCCCCGCAAGATCGCCGTTTCCGGTCTCAGGGCAGCGGATAAGGAGTACGACGGCACCACTGAGGCCACCCTGGATTATAGTGGGGTGGGTCTGGTCGGCAAGCAGAGTGGGGACGACCTGTCCGTCACCGGCACCGGCCATTTTAAGGCCAATTTCGGCTACCATGTTCAGGTAATCATCGACGAACTCACCCTGACCGGCAAGGACAAGTATAACTACGTCCTGGCGGAGAGCACTGTCACCGGCGTGTATGGTAACATCCTCCCTCGGCCCGTCACCGTCTCCGGCATTACGGCCCGTAATAAGGTCTACGACGGCACCACCAATGCGGTTCTTGTCTTCGACGATGTGGTTATCAATAATCTTGTGCCGGGCGATACCCTTGCCGTTACCGCCGAGGGGCGCTTCGTGGATGCCAACGTGGGCAACGGCAAGGAGGTTACCATCACCAAGCTGAGACTGCGCGGCACCGTTTATGACGATTTTAAATACGTGCTGGGGGGCGAAGGCCAGCAGACCCAGACCACTGCCAATATCACCCCCGTTGCCGTGACCGTCACCGCTGGGGATACCAGCGTTGTCTATGGCGACACCCCCAGCTTCACTGTCAGCTACGATGGCTTTATCGATGGCGAGGACGAAACCGCCCTGTCCGGCACCCTGGATTTTGAGTGCGACTATCTGTCGCACATGGGCGTGGGCAGCTACGACGTCATCCCCAAGGGCCTGACCTCGGATAACTATACCATTGCCTTTGAGAGCGGCACCCTGACGGTAACGCCCCGCCCGGTCACTGTGTCCGGCATCACCGCAGAGAATAAGGTGTACGACGGCAACACCGATGCAGAGCTGAACTATGACGAGGTAAACCTGGATGGCATGCTGGCGGGGGACAACCTGAGGGTCACCGCCACCGGCGAGTTTGCCGATCGCAACGCGGGGAAAAATAAGTCCGTTGCCATCTCTGACCTGACCCTGACCGGCACGGACAAGGATAACTATTACCTGGCCGAGGAAGGCCAGCAGGAAAGCACCACTGCGGAAATCTATACCCGACTTGTCAATATCCTTGGCATTACCGCAAAGGATAAGGTTTACGACGGGACAACGGCTGTTGAGTTCGACTGTAGCAACGTAAGCTTCGAGGGACTGCTGGAGGGAGACGAGCTGACCGTCACCTGCGAGGGCCGGTTCCTTGACGCGCAGAAGGGCAATGGCAGGATGGTCTACATCGAAAACGTGATCCTGGGCGGCAGGGACAAGGATAACTATGCCCTGGACGAAAGTAGATTCTCCAATGTTACCTCCGCCAATATCACCGCCCGTGCCGTTACCGTCACCGCTGATAATATCAGCGTTACCTACGGCGACACCCCCACCTTCACCGTTTGTTACGATGGCCTTGCCGATGGCGAAACCAGCCTGCCCGGTACCCTGGATTTCGACTGCGACTACCAGCCGGGCATGAATGTGGGCAGCTACATCGTCACCCCCAAGGGCCTGATTGAGGAGAACTATTCCATTACCTATCAGAGCGGCACCCTGACGGTAACGCGCCGCGAGATCACCGTCTCCAATATCAAGGGCGTGGAGAAGGTGTACGACGGCAACACTCAGGCGACCCTGGATTATAGTAATGTAAAGCTGGATGGCAAGCTGGAGGGCGACGACCTGTCCGTCACCGCCACCGGCACCTTTGATGCCAATTTCGGAGGTACCCGGCGTGTGATCCTTACCGACCTGACCCTGACCGGCGCGGACAAGGATAACTACGTCTTGGCCAAGACCGGCCAGCAGGCGGAGACCACCGCCTCCATTCTTATCAAAACGGTCAGAATCTCCGGCATTACGGCCAAGGATAAGACCTACGACGGCACCACCGACGTGACCCTCGTCTATGACAATATGTTCATTGACGGCCTGGTGGAGGGCGATAGACTGCCCGTCACCGCCGAGGGCTGCTTCGAGGATGCCAACGCGGGGGAGGGTAAGGAGGTTACCATCACCAACCTGACCCTGGATCTGAGCGGCCTTAACGACCTGAAGTACAAGCTGGCGGACGACGGCCAGCAGACCCAGACCACCGCCGATATCACCCCCCGCCCGGTCACCGTATCCGGCATCACTGCGGATAGCAAGGGTTACGACGGCAACACGAGTGCCACCCTTGACTGCGGCAGTGCGGTCTTTGGAAACCTGCTGACAGGCGACATCCTGACCGTTACCGCCACCGGCACGTTCGATACCGCCGACGCCGGGGCCGATAAGACCGTCACCATCAAAAACCTGACCCTGGGCGGCAGCGCGGCAGGGAACTACTGTCTGGCCGAAACCGGCCACCAGGCCACCACAACGGCCAGCATCAGCAAGGCCGGTCTGACCGTCTACGCTAAAGTCTGCGGCATCACCTATGGCGACGCCCCGGCAAACAATGGCGTGGGCTACATCGGCTTCGTCGGCGGCGACACGGCGGCCAGCCTGGGCGGCACACTGACCTATACCTACACCTACAGCCAGTATGGCGACGTGGGGACTTATCAGATTCAGCCCGGCGGCCTGACCTCCAACGACTATGACATCACCTTCAACCCCGGTACGCTGCTGGTTGAGCAGCGGGAGATCACGATCTTCTGGGGCCACACCACCCACACCTACGACGGCCAGCGCTGGAGCCCCGACGCCACCGCCTGGAACACCGTCAACGGCGACCGGCTGACCCTGACCATCGAGGGCGCGCAGCAGAACGTGGGCGCTTACACTGCCCAGGTGACCGGCATCACCGGCGACAAGGCAGGCAACTATAAGCTGCCCGGCGAAACCACCACCTCCTTTGATATCGGCCCGGCGGCAATAACTGTCACCGCCGATGATAAGTCCATCATCTACGGCACGGACGCCCCCACCTACACCGTCACCTATGATGGCCTTGCCCAGGGCGAGGACGGAACCAACCTGGATGGCACGCTGACCTTTGACTGCGCCTATGCCACCGGCATGGACGCCGCCACCTACATCATCACCCCCAAGGGCGTGACCTCCCAGAACTACACCATCAGACTGATGCCCGGCACCCTGACGGTGGACAAGCGAACGGTGGATATCGCCTGGGGCAGCGAGAGCCTGACCTATAATGGCCTTGAGCAGCATCCCAGCGCCGCTATCGCCAATCTGTACGGCACGGACGACGTGGCCCTGACCGTCACCGGCGCGGTGGACGCGGGCGACAGCCACACCGCCCAGGTGACCGGCATCACCGGCAGCAAGGCCGGTAACTACGCCCTGCCCGCGGATACTACCCGCACCTTTGCCATCGCAAAGCGGGAGCTGACCATCACCGGCGCAGCCGTGGAGCCCACCAAGGTCTACGACGGCACCGCCGCAGCCACGATCACCAGCTTCGGCACGCTGGAGAACACCCTTTCCGGCGACGATGTGACCATGGTCACAGGCACCGCCGCCTACGATTCCAAGAACGTGGGCGTGGGCAAGCCCGTGACGTTCACCGGCTTCACCCTCACCGGCGCAAAGGCGGATAACTACCGTCTGGCCGACCAGCCCGCCCCGGTCACCGCAGACATCACCGCCAAGGAGATCACCCTGGAGGTCACCGTCAAGGATAAGCCCTTCGACGGCAGCACCAGCGCGGAAATCGACACCCTGACCCACACGGACTTTGTGGAGGGTGACGACATCACGCTGGTAAACGGCATCCCCAGCTTCGCCTACGCCAACGTGGGCCGGGATATCCCCGTCAGCTTCACGGAATTCAGGCTTGAGGGCGCGGACGCCGGCAACTACATCCTGACGAACAGCATCCCCGAGAACCTCACCGCCTCCATCACCCCCACCTCTGATTACCTGGATATGACCCCTTACCCGGAGGAGGACGAGGTGTGGATCAATGGCAGGAAGTACCCCGTCCAGACCGACGGAGGCCGCTATGTCCGCCTGCCCGGCGAGGTGTCGCTGCTCACTACCTATACCATGGCCGCCTCCGGTGACTACCCCGTGGGCATGAAGGTCTACCGGGTGGAGCGCTCCGAGGAAGGCGCGACGATGGAGGAGATCCCTGAATTTGATAACCTGCTGCTCTACGCAGGCTGTTCCATCCGCCTGAGCAGCATCAAGGGCATCCGCATGATCACCACCATCGGGCAGAGCGAGAAATCCTCCCTCACCGGCAAGTCCGGCCTGGCAGGCTACACCCTGGAGGAATACGGCACCGTGGTCATGCGCGGCGTGGGCGAGCCTACGCTGGAAACCTCCCGGAGCTACAACTACGCCTATAAGAAGGGAACCGCTGACCCGATTTTCGGCAGAGCCAACGGCAGAATCCAGTATACCAATGTGCTGATCGGCTTCTCCCTGGACGATTGCAAGGATGTGCTGACCATGCGGCCCTACATCGTCCTGCGGGATATGGCCACCGGCCAGACCGTCACCCTCTACGGCGGCTGCGTCAGCCGGAGCATCGGCTACATTGCCAAGCAGAACGAGAACACCTACAAGCCCGGAACCATCGGCTACAAGTACGTCCATGAGATCATCGAGGCCGTCTACGGCCAGGGCTAAGGAGGAACGGATATGAAAAAATACATTGCTCTGCTGCTTGCCCTGTGCCTGCTGCTGGCGGGCGGCCAGAGGGCGTTCGCCCAGTCCGCCTCTGAGGAAGCCACGGAGGAAACCCTTCCAAAGACCACGGAGGTAAAGGTCATGGGCGACCGCGTCCCCGTGATCCGGCTGCTGCTGAGCGAGGCGGACACGGTGGAAATCACCGGCTACGAGGGCCGCTTCGCCCAGGTGAAAGCCGGGCAGGAGGAAGGCCAGGTTCCCACCCGGCTCCTCCGCTTCCCGGATGAACCCTTTGAGGGCTGGACAGCCTACGCCCTGTGGGATTCCTGCCTCTACCCGAACTTCGCCTGCCTGGGCGCGCCCAAAGAGCGCCTCTCCATCAATACCAGGCTGGAGGTGCTGGAGGATCTGGACGGCTGCCTCTATGTCCGCGTGGGCGACGAAACCGGCTTCGTGCCGGACAGCAAGCTCAGCCGCTACCCCTATCAGCCCCCCGCGCAGGAGGGGGCACCCAGCCCCCAGGACGGCGGAAACATCACCCTGATGCAGGCCTCCTATTCGCTTCGCCTGCTGGCCGACACGGTGAAAACCGGCCCCGCCCAGGTGAAGATCGACGACGTGCCCCTGGTGATCCGCTGGTGCGATTACGGCGACACCGTGCAGGTCTGCGAGCCGGACGCCGCCCCGGAGCTTCCGAACCTCACCCCCATCCTGGAAGCCGACGGCAGCCTCGCCTATATACCCACCCTGTGGCTGGAATCCGCCAAGGAGGACTTCACCCCCTGGGAGAGCTACGCAGGCGGCGCCTGCCAGCTCTATGATAACCTGATCCTGGCCGGTAAGGAGGCCAAGACCGTCTACGCCAATCGTCAGCTCACCGTCCTGTGGGATACCGGCGTTGTCGCCTTCGTCCAGCTGGACGACACCGGCTACTACATCGCCTCCGCCGCCCTGCGCACCTCCCCCGTGCCCACCGCTCCCGGCGGCAGCGGCGGCGCATCCTCCGGTAGCAGCGGCGACCTGTGGACGCCGCCGATCCTGTAAAAGAATACCGCGCTTCAAAGCCATTCAGGCAAAGCAGGCCCCCTCCACGCCGGAGGGGGCCGCGTGATCCAGCAAAGTTCACTTCTTAAAGGCAAATCCGTGAGAATCCGAAGCGCTTATCGAGTTCTCACGGATTTTTTGCAGTTCGCTGAAAACCATTTGGGGCAACTACTTGTCATACTGACCAGAAAGCAGGTGCACGTCTGGTAGAAAATGACGAAAGTCCAACCCAATTGTGGATATTGGTTGCAGGCGGAGAGAAAAGATGCTAAGCTAAACGGGAGCATTATATGGGGGTGGCGGTTGTGACAGAGCTGGAGATTATGCAGCGGGCGAAGATGTATATGGATAAGCTGGCGCGGGGGATCGATCCGATTTCCGGGCAGGAGGTGCCGGGGGATTCTGTGCTGAGCAATGCCCGGCTTGCAAGGTGCTTTTCCTATGTGTCCGGGATTTTGGAGCAGGTCATTGCCAATGGAGGAAGGGTGATCTGCGGCCAGTGCGAGTTTTTCATAACAGAGGAGGAGCTGCGGCGGGTGAAGAGCGCGCCGGAAGCGATCCGCATTACCCGGCTGGTAGAGCTTATCATGGAGGCCGTCAATGATCCCAATCGGAAGCCCATGAAGGCGACGGTAATCACCGGCTGGCTGATTGAAAAGGGCTTTATGTCGAAGCAGACGGACGCGAATGGAAAGCCCAGGCGCTTCCCCACGGAAACGGGAGAGCAGCTTGGAATATCCATTCAGTATTCGCAGGGAGAGAAGGGAACCTATCAGGTGGTTCTCTATTCCCCGGAGGCGCAGCGGTTCATCCTGGAGCACCTGCCGGAGATGCTGAAGGCTGATCAGTAAGCGCAGGAAATCAGAACAGGGACAGCTGCTCTGAAATCGGCAATTTATCCCGAAATGTCTCCAGTGCACTCAGGGGAAGATCGTCACTCGCAATTTTGTAGTCAATGCCAGCCTTTCTGGCCTGGGCGATCTGCTCGCGCCGGGGGATGCGGAAGGCTTTCCCATCCTTGATAAAGTGAGCGCCGGTCTGGTGAAACTGGAAGGAGATTCCCGCCTCCATGCATTGCGCCCGCAGGGAGAGAATCCATTCATAGCGGCAGGGCCTTGCTTCCCGGCCGGATTCTCCGCTGACGCTCAGCTCCTCAATTTTATCCGGGTCAAGATAGGGCCGCAGCTCCAGAGCGGTGAGCAACGGGGCGGCGATGATGGTGCGGTGACGGATGGGAAGCGCTAAAAAGATGGGAAGCCGGAAATCTGCCCGCTCCTGATTTTCCACTGTGCAGCCGATGATGACATTTTCATACCCGTCGCCCCAATCGCCGGGCAGACATTCCGCCAGGCGGTCAATTCGCTTGGTGAAGAAATAGAACATGCAGTCCGGCCGCCTGCGGATCATCTGCCAGCAGTCCGTCCGCCAATCGTCCGCATCCCTCAGGAGGAAATCGGAGGAAAAGCAGGTGAAAATGATTTTCCCGCCGGGAATTTTCCAGCTGCCGCCCCTGCTTTTTTGAATCGGCAGGTCAAAGGCGGCGGTTTTCCGGCACACGGATGCCGCCCCGGCGGCGCCGTACATTTCGTCCTGCCGGTAGACATAGCAGTATTTGCACCCGGCGCTGATTTTGGTGCACCCGTGCCAGGGATTCCAGTTGGCGTAGAGGCCGGTGTTTTGTGCCATTGATGTTCCCTCCTGCGCGGGGCGCGTAAATTCACCGAGGATGGTGTGCAGCTTATTATACACTGTTTTTTATAAATGGGAAAGGGGCATTTTTCATCAAAGTATAATGCCCATGCCACGGAAAGGATGGTCAACCATGAAGCATGTATTTTCCAGAGAGAAGGCCGCGCCGGTGGTATCCACCCGCCAGGGAAAGGTGCGGGGATACTGTTACGACGGCCTGGTGATCTTCAAGGGAATTCCCTATGCGCAGGCAGAGCGATTCCATGCGCCCCGGCCGGTTGCGCCCTGGGAGGGAACGTTTGATGCCGGGAGCTATGGCTTGGTCTGCCCCCTGCTTGAGGGCGATAGGCCGAGGGGAGAGCTGCTGGTTCCGCATCGATTCTGGCCCACGGACGAAAACTGTCAAAATCTGAATATCTGGACGCCCAGTACGGACGGCGGCAGGCGGCCGGTGCTGGTGTGGCTCCATGGCGGCGGGTTTTCTGCCGGGTCTGCCATTGAGCATGTGGCCTACGACGGCGCCAATATGGCAAGACTGGGCAATGTGGTCGTGGTTTCCATAAACCACCGGTTGAACATTCTGGGCTACCTCGATCTTTCTGAATATGGCGAGGAGTATGCAAATTCCGGCAATGCCGGCGGCGACGATATCATTGCGGCTCTGTCCTGGATTCACGACAACATCGCCGCCTTCGGCGGCGACCCGGCGTGTGTCACGGTGTTTGGCCAGTCCGGCGGTGGCGCTAAGGTCACCACGCTGCTGCAATCTCCCGCCGCCGACGGCCTGTATGCCCGGGGCATGGTGATGAGCGGCGTCCTCGGTGAAATGCTCACTGCGGAGGAAACCAGCGCCAAGCCATTGATCGAGGCGATGCTGCACGAGCTGGGTCTGAAGGACGTCAAGGAAATGGAAACCGTGGACTATTATCTCCTGGCCAAGGCCTACCGAAAGGTCAGCCCCGCACTGGAGCGGCAGGGGAAGTACGTGGGCTGTGCGCCTCGTAAAAATGACTTTTACTATGGCGACCCGGTGCGCTATGGCTTCCGCAGGGAGACCAGTCAGATCCCTCTGCTGGTCGGCTCGGTATTCGGCGAATTTGCCTCCTTCACAGCTCCGGCCTACGACCGGGACGCCATGACCGAGGAGGAGCAGGTGCAGGCGCTGGAAAAGACGCTGGGCACGGAAGCTGCCGGGAGACTGCTGCCCCTGTTCCGCAGGGCATATCCCCAGCGCGCCCCCATCGACCTGCTGCAGCTGGATTTCCTGTTCCGCGCCCCGGAGCTTCCGTATCTGGCAGCCCGCGCCAGGCTGAACCGCCGCACCTGGTCGTATCTGTTTAATATGGATCAGCCGGTGGATGGCGGCAAGACCCCATGGCACTGCTGCGACATTCCCTACTTTTTCCACAACCTGGAGCTGGTGGAGTATCCC
The DNA here is from genome assembly GCA_934565795.1 of uncultured Oscillospiraceae bacterium. Taxonomy (GTDB): domain Bacteria; phylum Bacillota; class Clostridia; order Oscillospirales; family Oscillospiraceae; genus Faecousia. The sequence goes on along the minus strand of CAKTIM010000001.1, from coordinate 20,519 downwards.
CATGGGGTTACCCGGCCTGAAAACCTGGCGGAAAAAATGGAAACGGTCATGTTTGAAAGCCTGATGGCCTTTGCCCGCACCGGCAATCCCCAGGTGCCGCAGCTTCCCCAGTGGCCAGCCTGCAAGGAGGGGGAAGAATACACCCTGATCCTGGACGCCGAACCCAGGGTGGGGGAGAACTTCGACCATGAGCTGATCCCCCTGACCGGTGAAATTATGCTGGAGGCCTTCCAGAAGGCCACCGATAAGGATTCTTTGCAGCATTAACATCCTTGTGCGATACCAGTGGCTCAGGCAATTGCCTGAGCCACGTCTGTCATATAAAAAAGCCTATTGCAAAATGAAAAAAGGTCTGTTATAATAGGCCCATCAAATAAGGATTGGAGCTGAAAGGATGCGTCATACTTCTTGCTGATCGTTTGGGCAATCGACAAAAGGCGGTGAAAGGGCCGCTTGTGGTTGTTATGCCCTGATGCAGGAAGGTGTGCACCGTTTTCAGCTGACATGGAGTCTCTGCGCCTATGGGGGGCAGAGGCGTGTGTTGGTCGCGGGATGCTTTCCTGCGGCCATTTTTCATTTTTTGGAGGGCACGCCATGTCATTGATTCAAGTACAAAATTTGACCTTTGCCTATGAGGGCAGCTACGAAACCATTTTTGAAAACGTCAGCTTCCAGCTGGATACAAACTGGAAGCTGGGCTTTACCGGCAGGAACGGCCGGGGAAAAACGACCTTTATGAACCTGCTTCTGGGAAAGCATGAATACCAGGGGAGCATCAATGCCCCGGTGGATTTTTCCTATTTCCCGTACCAGGTGCCGGACGGGCGCGTCACCGCGCTGGAGGCGGCGGAGGAAATGGATCCGTCCTTTGAATACTGGAAGGTCGCCCGGGAGATGGGGAAGCTCCAGCTGGACGACGAGGTGCTTTATCGCCCCTATGAAACCCTGAGCAACGGAGAGCAGACCAAGCTCCAGCTGGCGGTGCTGTTCAGCAAGGAAAACAATTTCCTGCTGATCGACGAGCCGACCAACCACCTGGATATCCGGGGGCGGGAGCTGGTGAGCCGCTACCTCAATTCCAAGCGGGGCTTTATCCTGGTTTCCCACGACAGAGCGTTCCTGGATGGCTGTGTGGATCACATCCTGGCAATCAACAAATCTGATATCCAGGTATGCCGGGGGAACTTTTCCACCTGGATGGAAAACAAGCAGCGCCAGGATGCCTTTGAGCAGGCAGAAAACGAAAAGCTAAAAGCGGAAATCTCCCGCCTGGAGCAAACGGCGAGAGAAAAAGCCCAGTGGTCGGATGTGGCCGAACGGCGTAAATTCGGCATCGACCGCATGAAGGTGGACAATGTAAAGGGCTATCGCCCCCTGCAGGGGGCCAAGGCGGCAAAAACCATGGCCCGCTCCAAGGCGATCCAGCAGCGGCAGGCGGCGGCAATTGAGGAGAAGCAGTCGCTTCTGAAAAACATCGAGCGGAGCGATACGCTGAAAATCTATCAGACCCAATTCCATTCCGACCGCCTGGTGGAATTGAAGGACGTGAGGATCGCCTACGGCGCAGAGCCGGTGTGCGGGCCGGTCAGCTTTACGGTGCGGCGGGGCGACCGGCTGGCGTTGCAGGGAGCCAACGGCTCCGGCAAGAGCAGCATTCTTAAGCTGATCTGCGGGCAGCCGATCCCCTGCACCGGCGAGGCCTGGCGGGGCGCAGGGCTGCGCATTTCCTATGTGAGCCAGGATGCCTCCGGCCTGAGCGGAAAATTCTCGGACTTTCTCGCTGCCAGCGGGGTGGATGAGAGCCTGATGCTGGCCATCCTGGCCAAGCTGGATATTTCCAGAAGCCAGGTGGAGAGGGACTTGTCCGCCCTCAGTGCCGGGCAGAAGAAAAAGCTGCTCCTGGCGCGCTCCATCTGTGAGCCAGCCCATCTGCACATCTGGGATGAGCCGATGAACTACATCGACGTGATCTCCCGGATGCAGCTGGAGGAGCTGCTTACCAGCTTTCAGCCGACGATCCTATTTGTGGAGCACGACAAGGCCTTCTGCCAGAACGTCGCCACCGGGACGATCGAGCTGTAGGGGGCAGAGCTTGTCAGCCTTCTACGCCTCCTGCTGGCCTGGCTTGGTGTCGTCAGATCAGGATGCCCTCGCAGTGGTCGATTTCGTGCTGGATGATCTCAGCTGTCCAGCCGGTGAAGGTTTTAAGGCGGAGCTGAAGCTTTTCGTTCTGCCACTGTACCTTGATGGTTTGATAGCGGGTCGCTTTCCTTGTGCCGGTGTGGCAGAGGCAGCCCTCCTCGGCTTCATAGGGGCCGGACTGGCGGACAATGACGGGATTGAGCATGATTTCGTTTTTTCCGCCGTTGTCAAAGGCAATGATGCGCTTGCGGCAGCCGATCATATTCGCCGCCATGCCAACGCATCCGTCCTTGTGTGCGGCCAGGGTGTCCAGCAGGTCGCGGGCAATCTCCAGATCATCCGGCGTGGCAGGCTCGCCCTTTTGGGCCAGAAAAGCTTCCTCCTTGCAGATTTCTCGTACCAAATCAAGCCCCCCTTTCCGTGTGGATCAGATTGCTTTCATAGGGGCGCTTCCCGGCGAGTACCTCGTCGTAGAAATTCTGCTTCCAGTCAATATAGGCGACGCTTTCCTGTAATTCCTGGATGGAGGCACGCAGCGCCTCCTGCTTTTGGGCCAGCATGACCTTCCTCTGGGGGATCGTGCTTTCCCCCTGGAGGCAAAGCGCCAGGTATTCCTTCATTTCCTGGATGCTCATGCCGCACTTTTTCAGGCAGACCAGGCTGTTGATCCAGGCAATGTCCCGGTCGTCGAACACTCTGCGGTTATTTTTATCCCGCTTCACATTGGGTACAAGCCCCTCGTTGCAGTAAAATTTCAAGGCCTGATAGGTCATATTGGTATTCTGGCAGGTCTGCATCATGGTATAGAGCATATGCTTTTTCTCCGTTCACAAAAAATTTACATGAATCCTCTTGACCGATTGCGGCAATCGGTAATTATAATCGGTAGTATCAATCGGATTATACCACAGCGCAGGCCCCCTTGCAAGGGGGGCGCTGCCGAATACGAAAAGGAGGAATTCGCAATGGCAATTTTGATCGCGTATTATTCCCGCGCAGGGGAGAACTACTTTGGCGGTGCATACCGTCACATCCCGGTGGGCAACACGGAAAAGGCAGCGCAAATGCTGGCCGGGCTGACGGGGGGCAAGCTCTTCAAAATTGAGCAGGCCAAGCCCTATTCGGATGGCTATCAGGCCTGCATCGCCGAAGCCAAGGCAGATCTGCAAAAGAAAGCCCGCCCGGAGGTGCTGCACATGCCGGAGAATCTGGATGCCTACGATGAAATCTATCTGGGCTATCCAAATTACTGGGGCACCATGCCCATGGCGGTCTATACCTTCCTGGAGGCCTACGATTTTACCGGCAAAACCATTCATCCCTTCTGCACCCATGAGGGCAGCGGCCTTGCGGGCACGGTGAGGGACATTCAGAAGACCGCCAGAGGCGCACTGGTCACCAAGGGCCTTTCCATCCACGGAAGCCAGGTTGACAGCGCAAAGCCGGCCCTTGAAAAATGGGTTCAGGAGAATAGGGCCTAAGGAACCTCTGCCGCCAGAGCTTCCCTTTGACTTATCGCCCCGGATGCAATAGAATAGAGATATCGACTGCACATAGATGGGAGCGGAGAATATGGATGGGCGTGTGCGGATCTGCGACATTGCGGAGGAATTGGGCCTGAGTACGGCAACGGTCTCCAATGTGATCCACGGAAAGACAGGCAAGGTCTCCGATGAGACGGTTCAGCGGGTGATGGCACTGCTGGAGCAGCGGCAGTATATCCCCAATATGGCCGGGATTCTGCTGGCACAAAACAGCTCAAGGATCATTGGGGTGTTTGTCAACGACCACGAGAAGTATGAGGGGCACACCCTGGATGATTTCTTTATTGCGTCCTCCCTGAATTACCTTTCCACGGAAATCGAAGGCAGCGGGCGGTTTATGATGGTGAAAAAGGCCAAGTGCGCCCAGGAGATCATCCAGTTTGCCTCCATGTGGAATATGGACGGCATTGTGGTGATCGGCTTTTGCGAGCAGGACTATATGCACCTGCGCAGCCACATGCGGATTCCCTTTGCCGTTTACGATGGCCTGTGCGAAAGGCCGGAGCGGATACTGAACATCACCATCGATAATCAAAGCGGCGGATATCAGGTCGGGTGCCATTTCCGAAACTTGGGGCACAAAAAGGCTCTGTGTATTTCCGACAACGAGGTGGGGATCGACCGGGAGCGCGTCCAGGGCTTTTATCGCGGCTTTGTGCCGGGAAAGGCCGCGCTGCTTCTGGTTCCCATGCGCCGGGCGGAGCGCTGGGACTTTTACCGGCAGCATATACAGGAGCTTCGGGAGGTGAGCGCGGTGTTTGCGGTTTCGGATTACTATGCCACAGAGCTGATGTGCTTCCTGGCGGAGCAGGGTATCCGGGTGCCGGAGGATATTTCCGTGGCGGGCTTTGACGACACCCCTGTGTGCGAAATGCTCCGGCCCACGCTGACCACCGTGCGGCAGGATGGAGCGATGCGGGCAAAGCTTGCCATTGAAAAGCTGCACGCGCTGAAGGAGGAGAAGGATATTTCCACACAGATCATGCTCCCGGTTTCCCTGGTGGTGCGCGGCAGCACCGGGATGTGTAAACTACACAAAAATGATGCTCGTTTTTTGTAGGAGGTTATGCGTTTAACCTTTGAAATATCGCCGCCCAGGGGCTACAATGGAAGCAAAGAAACCGGGAGGTGCGATATGAAAGGGAACGACCGCTTTTTGAAAACCGTGTGCAGCCTGGCGATACCCGTGGCGCTGCAATCCATGCTGCAATCCTCCTTCAGCATGGTCGATCAGATTATGATCGGCCAGCTGGGCGAGGTCAGCGTGGCAGGCGTCGGGCTGGCAGGGAAGTTTGCATCCATTTATTCCGTGGTGATTTCCGCCATTGGCGCGGTGGCGGGGATAATGATTTCCCAGTACATCGGGCAGAAAAACAGGGCGGAGGTTCGCCGGAGCCTCTTTGTGAATCTGCTTCTTGGGGTGGGGATCGCCGGGCTGTTTACCGCGCTTTGCACGCTGCTGCCCTACGACATTATGCGTCTTTACACCCGGGATGAGCAGACTCGGCAGGCCGCTGCAGGCTATCTGATACGCATTGCCGCTACGTTCCTGCCCATGACGGGAGCAACTCTTCTTTCCACCGCCTACCGCTGCGCGGAAAGACCCAGGCTGCCGCTGTATGCCAGCATTTTTTCCGCGCTGCTCAATACGGGGCTGAATGATATCCTGATTTTCGGGCGGCTGGGCTTTGCGCCGCTGGGAATAACGGGCGCGGCAATCGCAACGGTCATCTCCCAGTGGGCCAATTTCCTGCTGATGCTTGTGATGGCCCCCAAAAATCTAACCGTCTTAAAGACAGAGAACGAGGGCGGCTCACGCCTGACCCGGCTGAACTGGCGGCAGTATTGGGGTATGCTTCTGCCGCTGCTGGTCTGCGAGGTGCTCTGGAGCCTGGGCGAGAATGTCTACGCGGCCATTTATGGCCACATGAGCATTGACGCCAGCGCCGCGATGACCCTGATTAACCCCATACAGGGGCTGGTGATCGGTGCGCTGTGTGGTCTGGCTCAGGCGGCAAGCGTCCTGGTGGGCAAGCGGCTGGGCAGTGAGGATTACGAGGGCGCTTATTGGGCATCCCAGAGGCTTCTTGTTTACGGAGCCGTCGGCGCGGCTGTCCTCTCCGTCGCCGTGATCGTGACAAGCGGGTTCTATGTGGAAATCTATCAGGTGGAGCGCACCGTGAAGGTGATGACACAGCAGATTCTGATCGCCTATGCGCTGGTCGCGCCGTTCAAGGTGCTCAATATGATCCTCGGCGGCGGCATTCTGCGAAGCGGCGGCCGAACCAAATATGTTATGTTTATCGATATCATTGGCACATGGCTCTTTGGCATCCCTCTGGGCCTGGTGGGCGCGTTCGTTTTTAAGCTCGCCATTCCCTATGTTTATTTTCTCCTGTCGCTGGAGGAGTGCATCCGTTTTGCCATATCCCTTGCGGTTTTCCACCGCCGCCGATGGATGCATCGCCTGGAGGGATAGTGAAAGCAGTAGAATAATTCACGTTCTGCTGCTATAATCAAGTCAGCACGATACAATGTAAAAAATGGAGGGAAGCAGATGAACACACGTAAGCTCGGACAGATCGAGGTTTCTCCCATTGGAATGGGATGCATGGGGCTTAGTCATGGCTATGGCGAGATTCCCGACAGGGATTACAGCATTGAGGCGATCCGCAGGGCATATGCCTTTGGATGTACGTTTTTTGACACGGCGGAGGCCTACGGCCCCAATCTGCTGCCGGAGAACCGGGGGCACAATGAGCGGATCGTCGGCGAAGCGGTGCATGACTTCCGCAAGGAGATTGTGCTTGCCACAAAGCTGCATCTGGACACCGCCGAGGTCGCCGCGAAGGGGCTGGAGACCGTTGTGCGGGAGCATTTGTCCGCCTCTCTGGAGCGGCTGCAAACCGACTATGCCGACCTTTATTATCTGCACCGCATCAACCCGGATATCCCCGTGGAGCAGGTGGCAGAGGTGATGGGCAAGCTGATTAAGGATGGCCTGATCCGTGGCTGGGGTCTGTCGCAGGTGGATGTGGACGTGATCGACCGGGCCAATGCGGTCACGCCGCTGTCGGCGGTGCAGAACATCTATTCCATGCTGGAGCGCGGCGTGGAGGAGGCGGTGATTCCATATTGCTTGGCCCATAACATCGGCCTGGTTCCGTTCTCGCCCATTGCCAGCGGATTCCTGTCCGGCAAGGTAACGGCGGATTCGGATTTCTCCCACAGCGACGATGTGCGTAAATTTGTCCCCCAGCTGCGCAGGGAGAATATGGAGGCCAATCAGCCGATCCTGGAGCTGCTGGAGCGCTATGCCCAGAGCAAGCACGCCACCAAGGCGCAGATTTCCCTGAGCTGGATGCTGCACAAATACCCCAACGTGGTTCCAATCCCCGGCTCCAAGAATCAGGAACGCATTCTGGAAAACCTGGGCGCGTGGAATGTATCGCTTACCCAGGAGGAGTTCGCAGCCTTGGAGGCGACCCTGGAGCAGATTCCCGTCCACGGCCACCGTGGCTTCGTGGAGCAGCAGGGCAGCAGCATGAGAAACTGGAACCGCAAGTAATAGAGCTCTTGCCGATTTAATCAGAGCTTCCATAGCAATCAGCAGCGGCGGAAAGCCGCATAAAAAAGCCGGAGAGGGCAGCTTCTCTGGCTTTTTCCGTGTGCGCCCGGTGAGCGCACGTTCTAGCGGGTGAAAGTCCCGAAGTCGCCCGGTAGCGGGAAGATTTAGCCAAAGGCAAGAGTGTCCGCCGTGAGGCGGAATCTGAAGAAAGCCGGATTTTAGGGGTTGAAAGATCCCCTAATGGGCAAAACTCTGGCCTGACGAACAGAAATCGCATCTCCACCTGCATAATGCCCTACATCACCAGCCAGTTTATGCCCCGCACCTGCACCGACCGCCCCAAGGTGGTGCCGGACGGCTGCACCAACCTCGGCTTCATCGGTCAGTTCGTCGAAGTACCGGGCGATGTGGTATTCATCATCGAAACCTCTGTACGAACTCCCCTGGAGGCAGTGTATCAGCTGACCGGGCTTGACAAGGAGATCATCGAGGTCAACCCGGCACAGTACGACATGCGCTATTTCAAGCAGCAGATTATGAAGTTCAACGCCATCAAGGGTGACTTTACTCCGAAGAATCTGCCCAAGATCAACCCGCTGAAACTGAAAGAGATGGAGAAGGAACTGCTCTACAAGATCAATCAGATTCCGCCCTACTACATCATGTACCAGGGCCGGGACAAGAGTGTGGCACTGAAGGACAGCGTCCTTTCTCCCGAATACCCGAAGGACTGACCGCAAAGCGGCAGGGGCCGGACAACCGCTTCAGGCAGTCCGGCCTGGGTGCACGACCTTTTACGGGAAAAGAAAAAATCAGGACTTGACAAATTCCGCATTCATGCTATAATGAGTCACGTCCCGTGCGGGTGTAGCTCATCTGGTAGAGCGCCACCTTGCCAAGGTGGAGGTAGCGAGTTCGAGCCTCGTCACCCGCTCCATAAAGCGTCTGCTTTTCGCAGGCGCTTTTTCTATGGGGAACGGCCTGTATTGGGAGCTGATTTGGTATTTTAGCGGCAGGAAGCGTGATTTGTTCATGCTTCCTGCCGTTTTTTCGGTCTATGCCCGCTTTTGGGGGTATAGCGGCGACAGCAAATAAAAAATTGAAATTTTGTCAGAAAGGGGCTTGACTTTTGAGACTACATAGTGTAGTCTATTCACAGAGACTACAATAAGTAGTCCCAAAGGAGGTTTTACGATGGCAGAAATTCAGTTAGGTGTTGTGGAATCCCGGTTTGCGGATATAATCTGGAGGAATGAGCCGGTTTCATCGTCTACGCTTGTGAAGCTGGCAGGGGAGGAGCTGCAATGGAAGCGGACGACGGTGCATACCGTGCTGCGCCGGCTCTGTGATAAGGGGCTGTTTCAAAATGACAATGGCACGGTAACATCTCTCGTTTCCAGAGAACAGTTCTATTCCATGCAGAGCGAGCAGTTTGTGGATACCGCCTTTCACGGTTCCTTCCCCGCATTCCTGGCGGCCTTTACCAAGAACCGCGCTCTGTCGGAGGGGGAACGGGAGCTTATCAGGCAGCTGATCGATCAGGAGGAGGGATGAACATGGACGCTGTTTTTTCAAAACTCGTGAGCATCAGTCTGATGGCCAATTGGCTGATCCTTGCGGTGATCGTTCTTCGGCTGCTTCTGAAGAGAGCGCCCCGGCGGATCACCTGTATTCTATGGGGGATCGTCGCCCTGCGGCTGATGGTGCCGGTTTCCATTGAAAGCCCTGTCAGCATGATTCCCCAGACCACATCCGTCATTCAGGAGGCTGTTGACACAAGCCTGATTCACCCGGAGACAATCTCCGCTGACACGGCCCCAAAGCCCGGTCAGGCGGAAACGAATGCGGCGGACATTTCTGGCGGGCAGCGTATGTCCGTGCTTCCGCTGATATGGTGCAGCGGGATGACGGTGATGCTTGTCTATTTCGCATTCAGCTACTTCAGAATGCGGCGTCTTGTGCGGGAGGCCGTTTGGGAAACAGGGAATATCTGGATTTGTGACGCGGTTGCAACGCCGTTCATTCTTGGCCTGATTCGCCCCAGAATCTATCTGCCCTCCGGCCTGTCCGGGGCGACACGGGACTATGTGATTGCCCACGAGCAGAGCCACCTGCGCTGGAAGGATCACTGGTGGAAGCCGCTGGCCTTTGTGCTGCTGGCTGTTTATTGGTTTGATCCGCTTGTATGGGTTTCCTATGCGCTGCTTTGCAGGGATATTGAATTTGCCTGTGATGAGCGGGTCGTCCACCATTTTGGCATTGCGGACAAAAAGGCATATTCAAGAGCGCTCCTGGAGTGCAGCACGGGAAAACGGCTGGTGCTGGCCTGCCCGGTGGCCTTTGGTGAGACGGCAGTGACGCAAAGAATACGGAATGTCCTGCGTTATAAAAGCCCCCGATTCTGGATTATTTTGGTATGTGCCGTCGTGGTTGCTGTTATGGCGGTCGGTTTTCTGACAGTCCCGGTAAAAACAGCTGCCCCTGATTTGCAGGAGCCTGCCCCGGTGCAGGATTCGACGGAGGCGCTCAACCCTTCGGTGCAGACCGAACCGGCCACGGCTCCCATGACGGATTCAGAAGAGACTGGGCGAAATGACGAGTGGGCCGGATTCCGGGACGGCGTCCGGGTTGATACATACGCGGGGAAAACCTTTACCGCCCATGTGATGCTGGTTCGTGACCCTTCGGCGGTCTATCTGGCAGCGGCTTCCCATCCGCTTTCCAAGGAAACCCCTGGGATTCCTATGGATAAGGCTATGGAACAGGAAAGTGCGATTGCGGTTGTCAATGCGGGGAGCTACTTTGACGATGGGTCAAGCAGCCCGGCAGTCGGAAGCGTTCCCTGTGGACTGGTGCTGTCAGAAAATGCGGTCGTGTGGAATGAGCTGCATGATATGGTTCAGGAAGATGGATTTGCGGGCTTTAATAAGGACAATATTCTGATCGTGGGCAATTCAATGACAGCGGCGGAGGCAGCTGACCTGGAAATCCGGGATGGCTGTGCGGGCGGCCCCGTTCTGATCATCAACGGAAAGCCGGTCATGTCTGTGTATGACAGAGCTTCCGGCTACAATCAAAGAACAGCCATCGGCCAGCGTTCCGACGGTACGGTCATATTTGTCTGCGCAGAGGGAAGAACGGCGGATTCCCTGGGCGCGACCTATGCGGATCTGATCGATATTATGACGGAATATGGGGCCGTAAATGCCTGCGCCATGACGGGAGGATCGTCTTCCAATATGCTGTATCGGGATACAGAGGGGCGGTATGGGACAAAGGGCCAGACCCAGATGTTCAATCCCTATCCCATCGGCACAACATCCCTGGGAAGGCGGCCCACATTCTGGATGGTAAGCCCTGCGGGTTAAGGGCATACCGATTCAAAGGGCCTGAAAACTGCTTTGCAGCTCTCAGGCCCTTTTTCAAAATTTCTACTTTACAAATGCGGAATTATCTGCTATAATTCAACCTGTTCCGAGCATGGCCCGGTGGTGCAGTCGGTTAGCACGCCAGCCTGTCACGCTGGAGGTCGACGGTTCGAGTCCGTTCCGGGTCGCCAAAAAACCGCAAGTCTTTGATGGCTTGTGGTTTTTTTGTTTGTTTAAAAATCAGCCGGTGCGCGTTTGGCGCACCGGCTGATTTCAGATTCATTACTGCATGGTGGGATCGTAGTTGACGATGATGCTGCGGGAGGTAAGCTCGGATACGTCAGAGATTGCGTTGCCGTATACGTTCACCTGCACCAGATTCGGGCAGTTGGCCAGGGCGTTGATGTCCGTCAGGCTGTTGTAGTCCATGGAGACATAGGTCAGGTTGGACATTCCGCCCAGCACATAAACGCTGTTCACATTGTTGTGCGAGCCTTGCACCACCCGCAGAGCGCTGCTCTGGGGCCAGTCGGGAAGGGAAGGAATGTTATTGTAGGAGAAGTCGATGATCTCCAGATTGTACAGCGACGCCAGCGCAGACATATCATACACACTGTTGTTGGTGAAGCTCAGCTCCTTGAGCTGAATGCAGGCGCCCAGTGCCGATATGTCGCTGAGGCTGTTGTAATTCAGCGACAGGGAGGTCAGCAGCGGCAGGGAGGCAATGCCATTCACGCTGGAGATGGTATTGTTGGAAACATCCAGCCATGTAAGCTTGCTGCAAGACCCCAGCGGAACCAGAGAGCTGACGGAGTTAAAGGACACATCCAGCTTTTCCAGATCATACAGCGACGCCAGCGCATCCAGAGAGGTCACGGCGTTCAGCTTCATGTAAAGCTCCTGAAGGTGCCCCATGCTGGCCAGCGGCTCCAGGTTGCGGATGGTATTGTTGCTGATATCCAGGTAGGTCAGCGTGGTCACTTCCTGCAGATCCGCAATGGTGCTCAGGCCGCAGTTGGAAAGCACCAGCTTTTGCAGGTTGGGAAGCTTCTTCAAAACCTCCAGCTCCGATGCCGCGAACCGGCACCCGGTCAAATCCAGGGAGCGAAGCTCGGTCAGCGTGGCCAGATCGGCCAGGCTGCCGTTGGGGAGGTTGGTGATGGTCAGGCTTTCCAGATGGGTCAGCTTGGGAAGATCCTCCAGCGTCCACGCCTGGGCGGGCACTGTAAACTCGGTGATGGCCCACAGATCGTTGGTATACAGAATCTCCGTTCGGGTCATGCCCAGCTGATCCCGCAGGGCAAACTCCACGTCTGCGTCCATGAAGGTGGCAGGCTCCACCACGCCGCCGACGGTGTAGGCAAGCACGCTGGGGGTGCTGACCAGGCCGCTTTCGTCCGCGCTGATGCAGTAGATCACTGTCTCGCCCAGCGGCAGCTTGATCGGCCCGGTGTAGACCTCGCCGTTGATGGACGGATACTCACCGTCGGTGGTGTAGTAAATCGTGCCGGAGGAGCTGGTCAGCTCAATGTTTGCATAGGTATTGTAAAAGCCGGGCGCCTGGGAGGGCGTGGGCGCGGTGGGGCGGGCGGCCTCCAGCTGCGCGCGGATTGTTTGATCTGGGATGTTCGCCAGCAGGGTAACGGCATCCATCAGCTTGTCCTGCTCCACAAAGGTGCGGCACAGGGCAGTATACAGCTCCACGCTGGGCGAAGCGCTGATCGCCTTGGACAGGGAAACCTCCGCCTTGGTGTAATTTCCGTCGGTTCTGTACTGCCCCGCAAGCTCCAGTGCCACGTCCTCGTCATTGCCCGAGTGGGCATAGGCCAGCTTATAGAACCAGGCGGAGAGGGCAGAGTTGCCCCGCGCGTCGTTGACGCGGGCCTCCTTCAGAAGGAAATCCCGGGTAAAGGCTCTGTCGTAGACGAACAGATACCAGAAAACACTGGCAATCATCAGCAGTGCCAGCAGCGCCGGAATCACAAATCTTGCAAATTTTCGCATAGAGAAATCTCCAATCAAGGATTTATCGCCCTAAATTATATAACAAGTAACGAATAAAGTCAAGAAGCGCGGGAAACGGGCGGAATTTTGGCTCAGACTGCCTTATTCTTTCCAGCCTGCTTCATGCTCAGGCTGATGCGGTGACGCTTTTCGTCCACGCTCAGCACCACGACCTTTACCACGTCGCCCACCTTCACGGCCTCGCTGGGGTGACGCAGGCGGCGGTTTGCCACCTCGGAGATATGCACCAGTCCATCTTGATGAACGCCGATGTCAACGAAAACGCCGAAGTCGATCACATTGCGCACCGTCCCTGTCAGCTCCATGCCGGGCTTCAGATCCTTCATCTCCAGCACATCCTTGCGCAGAATCGGCGCGGGCAGCTCGTCGCGGGGGTCGCGGCCGGGCTTGGAAAGCTCCTTGGCAATATCGATCAGTGTCGGCTCGCCCACGCCGCACTGCGCGGCGGCCTTTGCGGTGCCGTAATCGGTCAGCTGCTGGGGCAGGGAGGCCCGGTCGGCGCTGTCCAGCAGCTTCAGCAGCGCCTTTGCAGCGGGGTAGGATTCCGGGTGCACGCCGGTGTTGTCCAGTACCTCCTTGCTCTCGGGGATGCGCAAAAAGCCTGCGCACTGCTCGAACGCCTTCGGCCCCAGCTTGGGCACCTTTTTCAGCTGGCTTCTGCTGGTGAACGGGCCGTTTCCCTCCCGGTACGCCACGATGTTCTTGGAGGTGGTGCTGTTCAGCCCGGAAACCTGCTCCAGCAGGCTCCGGGAGGCAGTGTTTACATCCACGCCCACGGCATTGACGCAGTCCTCCACCACTGCGCCCAGGGCGGCATCCAGCTCCTTCTGGGGGCAGTCGTGCTGATACTGCCCCACGCCGATGGCCTTGGGATCGATCTTGACCAGCTCGGCCAGCGGATCCTGGAGCCGCCGAGCGATGGACACGGCGGAGCGCAGGTTTACGTCGTAGTTGGGGAATTCCTCCGCCGCCAGGGGAGAGGCAGAGTAGACGGATGCGCCCGCCTCGTTGACGATGGCATAGCTTGCCTCCGGGAAGGCACGGAGCATTTCCACCGCCATGGCCTCCGTCTCCCGGGAGGCGGTGCCGTTGCCGATGGCAATGTGCTTCACGCCGTGCTTGCGCATCAGACCCGACAGGGTGGCAATTGCCTCCTGCTTTTTCCGCTCGCTGAAGGTGGGATACACCACGGAGGTATCCAGCACCTTTCCCGTGGCATCCACCACGGCCACCTTGCAGCCGTTGCGGTATCCGGGATCCAGTCCCATGGTCACAAAGCCCTTTACCGGCGGCTGCATCAGCAGGGGCTTCAGATTCAGGGCAAAATTGTGGATCGCCCCCTGGCTGGCCCGGTCGGTCAGCTCACCGCGCACCTCTCGCTGAATCGAGGGGAAGATCAGCCGCTCATAGGAATCCTCCGCTGCCGCGCGGACGAAGGCGGATACATGCATCTGCGGCTTCAGCGCGGCCCGGCAGACCAGCGCCGCGCCCTCGTTTCCGGGAAGGGTGACAGATACCTTCAGAATGCCCTCCTTTTCCCCGCGGTTGATGGCCAGAATCTGATGATCCAGCAGCCGGGGAATGGGCTGATTGAAGTCATAATACAGCGTGTATACGCTTTCGGCCTCGCTGTCCTCCGCCTTGCACGTTAGGCTGCCCCGGCGCATTACCAGCTCCCGCAGGGCCTTGCGGATATCGGCATTGTCAGAAAGATCCTCCGCAATGATATCATTGGCTCCGGCCAGCGCGTCCTCGATGGTGGCAACGCCCAGCTCCTCGTTGATATAGTCCTGGGCAAGCATTTGCGGATCCTGCCCGTCCTGGGCAAAGATCGCCTCTGCCAGGGGGGCTAGTCCCTTTTTCCGCGCAATGGAGCCGCGGGTGCGCCGCTTCTGCTTGTAGGGGCGATAGAGATCCTCTACCTCGGTCATGGTCTGGGCGGCGTCGATGGCATCGGTCAGCTCCTGGGTGAGCTTCCCCTGGTTTTCGATGGACTTTTTCACCTCGTCCCGCCGCTGCTCCAAATTGCGCAGATAGGTCAGCCGGGTTTCCAGATTCCGCAGCGTGGTGTCGTCCATGGTGCCGTGCATTTCTTTGCGGTAGCGGGCGATGAACGGAATGGTATTTCCCTCGTCAATCAGCTGAATGACGTTTTCCACATATTCCTGCTTCTGCTTCAGCTCCTGAGACAGAATTTCGGCAATTGACTGCATTCATTTATCCTCCACTTATAAGCTTTCCTCATTGTACCACATTTTTCCCCAATATGGAAGTGTGGATTCTGGTGGAACATTTTGTTGAAAAACGCGGCCTGTATGATATAATGATCTCAAAAAAGAGAAAAGGGGAGCTGTTATGGGAATCGTCATCATCGGCGCTATCTTTGTGGATATCAAGGGGTACCCCGAATCAACCTTTACCCCAACGGGCCGGAATGTGGGCCGAGTGGAGCAGATTCACGGCGGCGTGGGCCGGAATGTGGCGGAGGATGTGGCCAACTGTGAGCTGCGCCCCACCTTCCTCAGCTTGGTGGACGAGAGCAGCACCGGCGAGGATGTGCTGCGCAAGCTCCGCAGCCACAAGGTCAACACGGACTACATTCGTGCCACCTCCGACGGCATCGGAACATGGCTGGCGGTGTTCAATAACGAGGGGGACGTGGTGGCCTCCATCTCCAAGCGCCCGAATTTGCTGCCCATTGCGGACATCCTGGACGAGCAGGGGGACGAGATTTTCAGCCGCGCGGACAGCATCATCATTGAGATCGACCTGGACAAGGAGATCGTCAAGCGGGTATTCCGTCTGGCAAAGCAATATGACAAAATGGTATTTGCCGTGGTGTCCAACATGAATATTGCGTTGGAACGACGGGATTTTTTGATGAATGTGGATTGTTTTGTATGTAATCAGCAGGAGGCGGGCATCCTGTTTTCGTCAGATTATTCAGCCTGCACCCCGGCGGAGCTGATGGATATCATTGCCGAAAAGACCCAGGCTGCCTGCATCAACAGTCTGATCGTCACCATGGGCGGCAACGGCGCGGTGTACGCCGACCGGCACGGGAACCGGGGCCACTGCCCGGCAAGGCCCGTGCACGTGAAGGACACCACCGGGGCGGGGGACGCCTTCTGCGCCGGTGCGGCCATCGGCCTGACCTATGGCAAAAGCCTGGCCCAGGCCTGCGAGATCGGCGCATATTTAGCCTCCTCGGTAATCGTCACGTCGGAAAGCGTCTGCCCCCGGTTCCGCCCGAAGGAGCTGGGGCTGGACATCACAGTCCCGGAGGAATAACGGGAGATACATCCCCCGCCTCACGCCATGGGGCGGGGAAAATTAGCCGGCTGCGTTCAGCCGGTGAGAGGAAGAAAGACACATGGAGCATGACTATATTCAGCCGCGCCGGGGCCGGTTTGTCTGGCTGTTTATTCTGCTGGGCGTGATTTTCCTGGCAGCGGCGGCCTACTGCCTCTTTTTCGGCTGGAACCAATTTACCCTGGAGCTGGAGCTGCTGGGGGACGATCCGCTGCGCGTGGAATACGGGCAGCACTACCGGGAGCCGGGATATCGGGTGCGCCTTCGCGGGACGGAGTTCTGGAGCGACGGCCTGGAGCTTGATGCTGCCCCAGAAATTTCCGGCAGGGTAAACGAGGACAAGCTGGGAAAGTATGTGCTGGAATATCATGTGAGCTTTTTGGGACTGGAGGCCAGCGCCACCCGCACCGTGCGGACGGTGGATACCGTCAGCCCCACCATCACCCTGACGCCGGATGCTGTGGACTTGCAGCCCGCGCCGGAATATCAGGAGGCGGGCTATACCGCCCTGGATAATTACGACGGCGATATTACCAAGCGCGTTGTCCGTACCGAGGAGGAGGGGCGGATCATTTACACCGTGACGGATTCCTCCGGGAACCTTGCCGTTGCGGAGCGGGAAATACCGATTTACAGCGATTACCCGCCGGAGCTTTTCCTGGTGGGGGGCGACCAGGTGACCATTCCGCTGGGCGAGGCATTTTGCGATCCAGGCTATACCGCCTCTGACCGGCGGGACGGCGATCTGACGGCTGCGGTTTCGGTGTCCATCGACCATCCCTTTGTGCGCTATCAGCCGGACACCTACCACCTGACCTACCGGGTCACCGACAGCGACGGCCGGGAGGCGGTGGCCCAGCGCACGCTGATCACAGCGCCCTGCCAGATGCCCACCGTCATTTATCCAAAGGGCAAAACCATCTACCTGACCTTTGACGACGGCCCCGGCCCGGATACGGGGCGGCTGCTGGACTTGCTCAGCCGCTACCATGTGCAGGCGACCTTTTTCGTGGTGGATACGGGCTACCCGGAGCTGATGCAGCGGATCGTCAACGAGGGGCACAGCATCGGAATCCACACCCGCTCCCACCGCTACCAGCAGATCTATTCCAGCCCGGAGGCTTATTTTCAGGATCTGTTTCAGATGCAGCAGGTCATTCAGGACGCCACTGGGGTACAGACCTGGCTGCTGCGTTTCCCAGGCGGAAGCTCCAATACCATCAGCCGGAAGAGCCAGGGCATTATGACCTACCTGACGCAGACGGTGGAGGCCTGCGGCTTTTCCTATTTTGACTGGAACGTGGATAGCAACGACGCCGGCGGCGCGAAGACCAGCGCGCAGGTTTATCAGAATGTGGTAAACGGCGTGGGGGAGAACCAGTACAGCGTGGTGCTCCAGCATGATATCCATTCGTTCAGCGTGGACGCGGTGGAGCAGATCATCCAGTGGGGCCTGCGCAACGGCTACCAGTTCCTGCCGCTGCAAACGGACAGTCCTCCCATCCATCACCCGGTGCTGAACTAAGGAAGTCCAAAAAATAATATGACTTGAAAAGTGTGTCCTCTTGCGGTAGAATAGAGGCATCAAAACCACCACGGAGGATATACCCTTGGATTACGATGTGATAATTGTGGGCGCAGGCCCCGGCGGTATTTTTGCGGCCTATGAACTGAAGAAGAAACGACCCGAGCTGAAGGTCGCCATCTTTGAGGCGGGCTACGCCCTCTCCAAGCGGCGCTGCCCCATTGACGGCGTGAAGGTCAAAAGCTGTATCGGCTGCCATACCTGCTCCATTATGAGCGGCTTCGGCGGCGCAGGCGCTTTTTCCGACGGAAAATACAACATCACCAATGACTTCGGCGGCACGCTCTATGAGCACATCGGCCGCAAGCAGGCCATTGAGCTGATGCAGTATGTGGACGAGATCAACATGTCCCACGGCGGCGAGGGCACCAAGCTCTATTCCACCACGGGCACGGCGCTGAAAAAGAAGTGCATGCAGAATAAGCTCAAGCTCCTGGATGCCTCCGTCCGCCACCTGGGCACGGATATCAATCTGGTGGTGCTGGGGCGGCTGTATGACGAGCTGAAGGACGAGGTGGATTTCCGCTTCGAGTCCCCCGTCTCCTGCATCGAGGTCACCGAGGGCGGCTACGATGTGCTGGTAGGGGACAAGCGCTATACCTGCCGGAACATCATTGCCTCCGTGGGCCGCAGCGGCAGCAAGTGGATGGAAAAGGTGTGCAGGGATTTGAACATCGCCACCAGCTCCAACCGAGTGGATTTGGGCGTCCGGGTGGAGCTGCCCGCCGTCATCTTCTCCCACCTGACCGACGAGCTGTATGAAAGCAAGATCGTCTACCGCACGGAAAAGTTTGAGGACAATGTACGTACCTTCTGCATGAACCCCAACGGCATCGTGGTCAACGAGAATACCAACGGCATCATCACCGTCAACGGCCACAGCTACGAGGATCCCGCCCGCCAGACCGAGAATACCAATTTCGCCCTGCTGGTAGCCAAGCACTTCTCCGAGCCCTTCAAGGACAGCAACGGCTACGGCGAGAGCATCGCCCGGCTGTCCAATATGCTGGGCGGCGGTGTTATCGTCCAGCGCTTCGGCGACCTGGTGCGCGGCCGCAGAAGCACGGTCAAGCGCATTGAAGAGGGCCTGGTGCGTCCCACCCTGGCCGCGACCCCCGGCGACCTGAGTCTGGTGCTGCCCAAGCGAATCCTGGATGGCATTATCGAAATGATTTATGCCCTGGATAAGATCGCTCCCGGCACTGCCAACGATGATACTCTGCTGTACGGCGTAGAGGTCAAGTTCTATAACATGGAGGTGGCTCTGGACGAGAATCTGGAGAGCTGCCACAAGGGCCTGTACGTCATCGGCGACGGCTCCGGCGTCACCCACTCCCTGTCTCACGCCTCCGCCAGCGGTGTCCATGTGGCAAGAAGGATTGCGGAGATTCTCTGATTTCAGACAAGTAAAAGCAAGCAGACAGCGCACAATTTCGGTTGCGTGCTGTCTGCTGCTCGTTTATAAATCAATCCAAATGCCCTCGTCCCGGATTTTGGCGTTGGGCAGGCTGCGATAGAAGCGTTGGGCATCCTCGTTGGAGGCAATAAGACCGATCAGCGTATCCACGCCCTGCTCCTTCAGTTCCTTGCACAGGGCTTGCATAAGCGCCTGGGCAACGCCCTTATGGCGGTAGCTTTTTATGACGCAGATCCAATCCAGATATGCCTTCGTGGAGCCGTCAAAGTGGCTGCATATCCTGGTGGAGTCGATTCTGCCCACTACCTTCCCGTCCACATACGCAAGCAGGGACAGAGAATCGGCAAAGGCCGGATTCTCAAAGCTTCCAGTCACATCCGCAATATACTTTTCATCAATCTCCCATCCCCAAAAGTTTTCCTCAGTGCGCAGGTCGCGTTCAAAATTCAAAACATCAGGGATGCGGTCTTTTGTATAGTGCTTGATTTCCATGTAACGCCTCATTCATTTCGTGGCAGAATAACCGTTCTAAGTCATGGCCGTAATGCGATCCGATCAGTGATCTGATACCCTGTTTCGGTAACCTTTGAAAATTCAATGATATTTACAGTGGCTTCAAAAGGAGAAAATATTTCCTGCATTGATCGGCAGGTGCCAGCCAAATCAGCCTGTGGGTGATACAGCAGCGTTGTGTGGGGATACCAGCTATCCCCGCAAGTCCATTGATCCAAGAACGGGCCGTATCGCGCCGCGAGGCTGTCGTGCAGGGACATCAAAACGCCATCTTTTCGCGGTGTGGCCACAATGATGGACGTCTGCGACAATACTTCAATCTTGTCAAAGGAAACGGAGAAAGGGCGTACGTCCTGCATCAGCTCTTTGCATCCTGCAATAAAATCCATATCATCATCCGGGGTATATGCAGCGATCGTGACATGCCCATACACAGGTGAGGGATGTAATCCAAAAGAAGCCGCAACGCTCTGAAGCGACCGCAGCTCCTCTGTCGCGCTGCGGCTTAGCTTTGCGATTACGCACAGCATGGTGTCCACCATCTCCTACTTTCGTCCCTTTGCTGAACCAATTGAAAAGCGGCTACCCTTTCACTATATCACAGTGCGCGGATTTCGTCAATTTTGTTTGGAATAAAAAAGAATTTTCTACCCATTGTACGAAAAATGGCCACAAATCTTATGGAGGATTCCCCCTTGAAAAACCGGCTTCCAAACGGTAAGATAAAGACAAGAAAGGAGCGCAAGACCCGATAAACTGGGCAAAGCAGACGGCCTTGGTTGGTTGCAATCCTCCGATGAAATAAAAGGAACTCATACGTAACGCTATGAATTGAAAGCGGAGGCAATTCAGGGGAACAAAGGACGTCGCCATCTTGAAGAAAGCGAGGTTTAGACGCCGATGCTAGATACGAAAAGTGAACAATAGCCCTCGATGCAGTCAAGTCGCATCGAGGGCTATTTTTTTGTTGCTTTAGCACAATAAACCCCCGGTTGTACCGGGGGAAATAAAGACTTTAGTATATGAAAGAATAACCTCCGATGAT